>NZ_JANJFE010000012.1:0-206549 GCF_024623505.1 Microbacterium sp. zg.B48 | reverse complement strand
TCCTCAGCGAACACCACATAAACCCCGCCCAGGGCTACTGGCGCAACCAACTCACCCCACCCGGCCGCTGGCCCCACAAATGACAGATGTCTCGCGACATATGAGACATATGTCGCGAGACATCACATGGTGGACCTGAGGGGACTCGAACCCCTGACCCCCTGCATGCCATGCAGGTGCGCTACCAGCTGCGCCACAGGCCCGGATGGTCTCGCGAATACCCAAAACCCCCGGAATTCGGCCCTTGGGCTTCACTCCAATGGTGGTGCCTACCAGCATACGCGACTGGGCTTCGAGGGATCTGGATGCCCTTCGAGGACTCTCGACGTATCTGAACTGTCGAGTAACTGACCACAACTCAAGTCCAGAGGCGCTGAAGCTGGATGCGGCCTTGGGAATCTCCTTCCCGAGATCGCCGACAGTTCATCCGACGAGACTCTCAAGGCGCTGCGCCAGCGCCGTCTTCATCTTGCTGAGCCCCTCGCCGTTATTGAGGTACGTAAGTGTGCGGATCGATCGGAGGTCAAAGGGCACGTCCGCGAGGCTCTGTGCGAGCTGAACGACGTCGCGTCCGAGCGCATGCGCAATACCCGTCTCGTAGAACACATTCGGGTTCTTCCCTGACAGGTCGGAGACAACCACCCGTGAACGCCAGATGAGGCTGATCACATCGTCCATGATGTGGTGGTTTTCCCAGATGTCGTCAGCCCGGTGACAACGAAGCCCGAGGCTCTCCACGGCCTCTTTGATCGACACATCCACGCTATCGAACCCGGCGAAGGGCATCATCACCGCAACCAGGTCACGTTCGACCGGGAGCTGGACGGGAAAGTTGAAGACTTTAGGGGCAAGTTGGCCTGTCGCGCCGCCGCCAAATAGTGCGGCGTACAAGTCGCCCTCTTTGACTGCCCAGTGTGTGCGATGGAACTCGAACTGTTGGATATCGAGCTCGTCGGCGAGTGCTTCGATCCGCTCCGTCCCGATGGACGAGATGCCTGGCGTGTCGACGAGATTGAATCGAAGCTCGCGCCCCTGCCATCGCAGGTTGGTGAGCCTTCCGACTCGGGCAACTTGTGTCTCGTCGACGAAGCCAGTCTCGGGCATGACCAACGTCGGGAGGCTCGCGAGGCGATGCAAGTCGAGCGAGCCATCCGGTTGGATGAACGCTTTCACGTGCTCCGCGGTGTACTCCAGCATGCGATCACTCGAGGCTGAACCATTGACGAAGCCGACAATCAAGTTGAACAAAGGCGCCTAACTCCGCTCACTGTCCGCGACAGAGATCTTCACGTAGTGGATGCTGAACGCTGAGCCGATGAGACGGAACTCCTGACGACTCCGCCCGAAGTCGAAGGGGTTGTCGCTCGGTTTCTGCCAGATGTCGAGGCCCTTCCCCAGGTCGATGCGCCAGCCGTGGTCGGTCTCAATTCGGCGGTCGTGGATCGTGTCATCGAGTCGCACCGCCAGTCGGACGCCGACGGCGTCGGATGCGTCCTTGATCGATTTGAGCATGAGCAGTTGAGTGTGCTTGTACTCGGCCTTCGGCTCTTCGGTGGTGACGAGTTCGAGGTCGATCTCGTCGGCCTCGTCCTTGGCTACGGCGAGCAGACTGAGCAGGTCCGCAAGGTTGCGTCCCTGATGCGGAAGGCGGATATACGGGTCCGTGATCGTGATCTTGGCGGCACCGCGAAGGTACGGAAGGAGTATCTCTTCGTATGAGACGCCCCTCTGGCCGGCGGTGAAGTCGCGGTGCCCCGGCGCCAGCGCCGAGGTCGGGGCTTCCTGCGGCACATTCTGAGGAACCGAAGCAGCGGCAGGCGATGACAGAGGACGCGCGGACTCACGCGTCGCCGATACCAGGCCGTCAGCCGATGCTCCATCACTGTGGGGCGCGGCATTCCAATCCCGCCGATACAGCCGCGGGTACTGGCTCTCCTCGAGAGTCGCGACGTCGTGCCACGCGCCCGACTTGTCGGCGTATCGGAAGTAGACGGGTGTGTCGCGCATCGTGGCGTCGATCCGCAGAATCGAGTCCTTGACTCGCTTGCGACCCTCGATCGCAAACTCGAGCAGCGCGCGCACCTCGACCTCGGTTGCCTCGCCTGTCGGGTGAACAAGCTTCATCAGCCCTGAGAAGGTCTTGCGGATGCTGTCCTGGTCGCGCGTCGAGATCGAGTTGTCGAGCGTGAAGTGGTCCTTGTATTTGTCCGAGAAGTCCTCCGACCGCTTGGCGCGCAAGATCTCGGCGAGGTAGTCGACGACGAACCCGTATCCGGTGGAGAACATCTCCGATCGGATCGGCGCAACCTCCCAGCCGGGGATGTAGTGATGGATGCGGTCGAGCCAGGCAGGGTCGCGGTAGGCGTCGGGCAGCTCGTCGAACAAGTCGCTGTTCTTGAGCATGTAGGGCACGGTGTGCGTCGTGTTGCCGATAAAGGCCATCGAGGCCTCGGCTCCGTAGATGCTCGTGCCGCGCGAGAACGACTTGTTCGCGAGGTAGTTCTTCATTACGTTGACGAGGTTCTGGTCGGCACGCCGGTTGGCGGCGAACTCGTCGAAAGCGACGCAGTCCCAGTAGCCGACCAGGCCGATGCGCCCGCTGGCATTGTTCACGAAGAGCTTGGCGACGGTGACCTCGCCACCGGAGATAAGGATCCCGTTCGGGGAGAACTCGCTGAACGTGTGGGACTTGCCTGTGCCCTTGGGCCCGAGTTCGACGACGTTGTAGTTGCGTTCGACGAACGGGATCAAGCGGGTCAGGGCGATGAGCTTGCCGCGCTCACTGAACTGCTCGGGGTTGAGGCCGATCGACTGCATGAGCAGGTCGATCCACTCATCGGTTGTGAACGCCTTGCGGGCGTCGTAGTAGCGGTCAATGTCGACGCCTGCGACCTGGATGGGCTTGAGCTTGTCGAGAATCCACGGCACGACGCGCTGGTCGTCGGAGTGGAAGTACTCGATGTCGCAGATGCACCAGACGCCGCCGACGAGGAGCTTGGGGTTCTGCTTGACCGTGACGTCGTCGATGATGACGCCCTTGATCTGGAGGTTCTCGAACTCGGCCTCGTGGACGTCGTTCTTCTCGTTGAGCGTGACGGTGACCTTGTCGATGACGCGATGGCGGCCCTTGCGGCGGATCTCCGACTTCACGAGCATGTGCTCGTTGCGGTTGACGTAGTGGGTCGCGAGGATCTGGCGCACGCTGTCGATCCCAGCTTGGATCGTCGCTTCGTCATCGGATGCCGCGTACTGGCCGAGCAGGTACTCCAAGACATATGACGGCACCACCGCGTTGCCGCGGACCGCCTTGACCAAGTCCTTGCGGACGACGGCGCCGGCGAAGTGCTCGTTGATCTTGTCATCGAGTGCGGACTTGGTCGGCGAGGCATCGGTCGCCTCGGCGGCAAGGACGTCGATCTCGTCGAGCGCGTCTTCGAGGTTGGTCATGGCTCTCCTAGAAGTCGAAGTCAGTCGTGAACGACCGCTTGATCGTGTAGTTCCCCTTGGAGAACGTCTTCCACTGTGTCGTGTTCGGGATCGGTTCTTCGAGCCGCAATTCGACGGGCCGGTTGTTGAAGTGGTCGGCGTCCTCGGTCAGATACAGCACGGCCTTCTGGTAGCGGTCGCGCTGGTCGTCGGATGCGCTGTCGAAGGTGAGGACACGCTGGTCGGAGATCAGCGTGTCGCCGACGTAGAGGCCGAGCCGGACCTGGCGCGCCTGGATCTTGTCGGAGACGGCCTCGCGCTGCAGCAGCTTGACTGCGAGCTGCCCTGTGGTGATCTTGTCGGTCTCAGGCATGAGATCGACGTTCACTGCGCGGACGTCGCTCTTGCGCTTCTTGTTGACCGTGATCACCGGGACGACGATCTCCTGGAGGGATGCGCCGCCGTGGACGTAGCGCGTGCCGGCACCGGGTTGCGGGATGCGGTGGATCGACTTGGGAATCTGAATGTCGATGTCTCCAACCAGCCCGGCCTGAGCCGAGCTGAATGTCATGAACGACGGGGACGGCTTCAGCGACCGACCGAGCACGTAGCGTCGGTTGGTCTTGGTGACCGCGTCACCCTGCGGACTCTGCGATAAGTAGTACGCCTGCTCTAGGGGGATGTCCTGGTAGAGGAACCCGTGGTCGGCAGTGATCAGGATGTTCGTCGCGTTCGCGTTGGTCCACTTTCTTACGAGGAGCAGAAGCTCGCGGAGGGTCTCCTCGGCGGCCTCGAAGACGGTCCGCTCCGTCGGGGCCTTGTCGCCCGCCGCGTCGATGCGGTCGTGAAAGACGTAGAAGACCTGGTGCTGCGTGTACAACTCGCGAAGTTCGCTCCCTGGCATAGACAGGACCTCGGCAGCGGTGATGGCGTGTCCCTTGACCGCCTGCAGAATCTTGTCGCGGTTCGCGGTGCCATTCGTCGGCTTCCCGTCCGCGAGTACGGGCAGCGCCTCGGGGTCGAGTTCAAGGCTCGAGTGCGGGAGGAGCGAGGCCATGCCGAGCTGGGTGTAGCTCGGTAGCGATCCAAGTAGGGCCGAAAGCGAGGCGTCGAAACGGTCCTCGCTGCGGATCGTGGATGCGAGTTCCTCGGCGATCTCGTAGCGCATGCCGTCGGAGATGATGACGACCGCCTTCGTGCGTCCGTCTTTCACGACGGGGGCAACGTGGCGTTCGAAGAACTTCGCCTGTGGCGCGAGGGCAGCTGACTTCCACTCGTCCGTGGGCTCAAGTGCCTGCTGCCAGCGCGCGCCGAAGTCGTAGAGGTACTTGTTGGCGTACTGCTTGTCGACCTCAGTCTTCAGCGCTTCGAGCGGCTTCTGGAAGTCGGCGGTCTGGTGAGCGTAGGTGAACCACCGGTAGTGCTGGTCGATGCGGAACCAGTCAGACTGGTACTTCTCCAGCCCCACCGCGGCGGACGCGATCGCGTGCGGCAGGGCCGCGATTGCTACGAGCAGCTCTGAGGCGCTTTGAACGGCCTGGTAAAGCTTCGCGTACTTCGCCTTCCACAGGCTCTCCTGGCGCTGCCGCAACATGTCGGCAACCTCGCGAGGCGTCACCGACTGAGTAGCGACCGCTGCGGCAAGGTCCACAACCACCTTGCGGTCGATCTCCTCGAAGATCGTGATCCTGGACAACTCGCGGTAGTCGCGATGCTCGATCTTGGAACTCACGTCGAGTGCATCAGCCGCGCGGGAGGCGAGCGTCGTCATCGTTTCCCGACTGCGGACGTCGTAGCGCAGGGCATTGAAGTCGCTGCGGATGTTGCGGAACTCGTCGGGAGTCATCGACGCGAACTCTTCGATGGCTCGGCTGAACATCCACAGGACAAAGTCGTCGATCGTCGGCGCCGCGCTCTGGTACTTGTAGATGCTCGCGAGCCCATCCCAGAAGAACTGATCGAGACCGAAGGTCACGAGCTCGTCGAACTTGGCGCTCTTGCCGGCGGCGTTCTCGACGAGGAGCTCGCGCACGATATCGGTCAGCTTGTTGCCCGATGCCTTGACGAGCACCTGGGACATCTTGGCGCGAAGGCGGGCCGCGTCGTCTCCGTCGTTCAGGAGCTTCTCCAGTGCCTGCTTGCGGGTGTTCGCGGCGAAGAACTTCTGATGCTGCTCTATGACCGGCAGCAGGGCCGGGTCGTTGAGGCCAAGCTCCTGTTGGAGCATGGAAGTCTTGTCGGCCGTGAAGACCCCGTACGCGAGTTCGAGATCGAGCAGCCAATTTGCCGTCCCTCGCGGGATGTCGCCACGGCGGTAGACGAGGTGCTTGCTCACGTGATCGGCAAGGATCGTGTTCTTCACACCGAACTCGTTGTCCTCGACACGGATGACGTTGACGGGACCGAGATCGAGCGCGTCCAGGTCGGCGGCGTACTCGCCGGCGGGGTCGTGCCAGAACACAACCCTCCTCGAGGCGAGGCGGCTTTGGAGGACGTCCTGGACGGAGGTAAGGTCAGTCACTCGCCGCCTCCAGCCCCGGAATCTTCTTGAGCGCGGCGCCGAACTTCGGGTAGTTCGCCTTCACTCCGTCGTCGAGGTCGATCACAACGTTCTCGGACGCCTTCGGGAACAGCGTGTCGTGCTCGTACTCGTTTAGTTCGACGAGGATCCTGCGGAATCGATCCGCTTCCTTCGCGTTCCCTGCGCGCTCGGCCCGTTGGAGGGCGGACTCCAGCTTGGTCACGTACTCACGCAGATAGGTCAGTACCGTCGAGACTGTAGAAGGCGTGTAACGGTGCATGAATATAAGGGCGTTGAATGAGCCCTTGGGGCTGGAGAAGAGCCAGTAGATCGGGCGCTTCTTGTACCGCTGGACGTGGTCCTTATAGAAGGACTTCGCGAAGTAGTCGCGCAGGCTCTTCACACCAAGCGAATCGGTGACGAACTGCAGGTTCTCCTCGAAATGCTGCTCACCAAACACCACGCGAAGAAAGTGGCGGAAGCGGTCAACGATGTCGTCCTCGAACCAGTCGCCCTCGACAATCGGGATGACGTTGTCCGCGTCTGGTGTGAACGTCGGCGTCGGCACCTTCGCGAGGTAGTCCTGCAACGTCGCGCCTTGATCGGCGAGGATCAGGCCCGCCTCGTCAAGGCTGTAGCGGCCGAACATGCAACCGACCGCGTACGAAACTAGATCCTCGCAGAAATCGCGAGTTCGCAGTGCGTCGTACTGGGGGGCGCTCTTGCCATCTCCGTATTTCCACGCAGGATTGAACGAAAGGGTCACGTCGTGCACTGGAAAGTCTCGCGATACGTCGTCTGCGACACCGTATGCTTCAGCGACTAGCTCGTTCAATTCTGTCTCGAGGTTGGCGGCGGTCAGAACCGTTTCTGCCTGCAACTCCAGAATCTCGCCGATAACGGATGAAATTGACCGCGCGTCCTCGCGATCGGCCGCGCTCAAAGCGCCCGGCGAACCCGTGAACCCCCAGGAGGTCTCAGCGCTATTCCAATCGTCGATGGAGACTGCCACCAACTCATCCGCCAATTCACGTGCCCGACCAGGTACGGAAAGCACAGGAAGGCTCCCGACTTGTCCGGCTTCGAAGTTGACCGTCGGAGCGATCGCTTCAAGCACCGCCTTTATGGTTGACGAGTTGACAACGGCCAGCATCTCGTGTGTGCGCGATACTTCATTCGGAAAGAACGAATTTCCTGCTACATCGAATATCTGACCACGCGGCATGAGTCGAAACGATGGACGCCCAGCAGTGACTTTCGACCAAGTGATTCCCTCGACGAAATAGTGACTTCGCCCGTCGTGACGGTGCCCCGGGAAGGATGCCATCAACTCCCTGCCTAAACGGTCGTAGCGAATGACCTGCTCAACATTTCCAAACCATCTACGCGCCGCGCCACCCTTGTTGTAAGGGAACCACTTCGCGCCGGAATTGTCCGCGTCCTGATGGCTACCCGCGTCCCGGAGAAAGTCGCTTGATGAGACCTCCCACCAGAACCTGAGGACCGCTTCATTCTTTCCGGTCGAAAGACCATGCTTCACTTCGGAGAGCTTTCCAAGAGTCTGCCCTTTGGAAAATAGGTCGAGCATTTCGTCCGACAGCCAGTAGGCAAGCGGAAACCCGGGGATCTTCAGAAAGCTCGCTTGAGAGACCTCGAACCTGTTGTAGTCGCTCTGGCGGAATAGAGCCTCGATGGCATGGTTGGAGCGGACACTCACATGCTGCGTAAAAAGCCGGCGATAGACAGCTGTTGCCGTGCTGCTCGGGTTTTTCTGTGCAACGACGAAGGCTACAGATCCGAAGTCTGAACCAAATACTCCCCTACCTGGCTGTACAAGAGTTTCGATCTGCTGCGTCCGAAGTAGCCACGTACGCAACTTCTCGTAACTCTTGAGAGACATCCACGTGGGGAGATTGATCATCGCCCAGCGTCCGCCTCGCTCGCACAGCGCAGAGCACCGCTGCATAAAGGCAGTCATTAGGTCGGATTTGGAAGCGGGGTAGTTGTCGTTCAGCCAAGTCGACAATTCCGCCTTCATGTTCTTGTTGCCCATATATGGCGGGTTCGTAACCACTACCGAATACCGACGTACGAGATCCTCAGCCTGCCTCACTGCCAGTTGCGCCCAATTGAGCGCGTCTGCGCGGAGAATGTCACCTCGGTCGTCAACCGCGTCGAGGTGCCCCGCGAGCCGAACAATCAGACCAGGGTCTGGTTGGATCAGCGAGCCAAATGTGTCGGCATCGGCGAACTGGTTCCAGAAGGCTTCCTCCGCGTGCCGGTCGCCGTCCGCCGTGACGAGGTAGTCCAGCTCTTCCGGGGTGAAGGTCATGGGGCTCAGCACGGAGATGTTCGGCTCGACTGGGTTCTTAAGGAACAGCTTGCGCTTGGCCGCGGCCTTCATGGTCAGCGCGAAAGCAGCGAGTGCACCTGCTCGCGGGTCGATTTCGGTGCCGTAGAGGTTGTTCGTGAGGATCCGATTCGGGATCTGCGACGGCGTGTAGCCCTCCTCCTCGTAGATCGCGTAGAGGAGGTCGAAGGCGTAGGTGAGCATATGGCCAGAGCCGCATGCGGGGTCAATCACCGTGAGATCCTCAGGCTTGGTGACCTTGAGGAAGTCGGTCTCTTCATCGACCGGCGATATGTAGTAGTCCATCTGGTCGACGAGACGCGATTCGGGATGGTTGAGCATCCACAGGCGCCCAAGGGAGTTTTCGACGAGGTACCGGACGATCCAGTGCGGGGTGAAGAGCTGGGTGGCGGCGGGGATCTCGTCGGCGCCAGCCTTCCTATTCTTCTTAAACCCGGCGAAGACCTCGTCCTTCCGCTCGGAGATGTAGAACTGGTAAAGCCAGCCGATGACCTCCACGTCCCGGCAGACCTCCTCAGTAAGTACTTTGACGGAGCGGTTCAGCGCGGAGTCCTCCGCGAGCAGGTTAGCGGGGATGAGCAGCTCGGTGTAGTCGCCTTCACGCTCGAACATGAAGGGCATGGCCCGGTTCCAATAGCGGCAGTAGTCCGCGAGGAGGAGCGCGTATGCCTCGGCTTGGGCGTCGACGCCGGGGCGAGGCTGGCGAGTGCCGTTGAGTAGTCCGGTGATGGTTGATGCGTTCGCGCCCTTGACCACATCACCGTCGATCTGGCCGCGCTTGGCTGCAGCGAGCACCTCGGGCTGGCCGACATGTTCGACAGCGGGCGAGACGACGCCGATCGCGGTGTGGCTGTTGGCATCCATGAAGCGCAGGGCGATGATGCGGTTGAACCAGGTGTACGCGACCCTGTCGGCCACGTGCGTCTTGCCCTTTTCACCGCCGCCCCCGAGGCGGATGGCGCGTTCCAGCGAGGTCACGGCTCGCGGTTGTTCGACCCGTTCGGGTGATCCCTGGGCGAGTACGGCGGTGATGCGCGCGCCTACCTCGCGGATGAGTTCGATGCGCGCTGACGTGGCGAAGGACTTGAGCGTTGCGGTGTCCATCAGAGCGTGATTCGCTTTCCGTCGTTGAGGGTCGCGACGAGCGCGGCGCGGTACTTGGAGAGATAGGCGTCGACGTCGGCCTCGGACTCCAGCACGCCCGACGCGCCGGGCACGCTGATCGATTTGACTGACACCATCGGCTTCGGCGGCGGCGCGTCATCATCCCCCCCCTGCTGCGCCGCGACGAGCCGGCTCAGCAGCTCCGGGTAGTCGTCCTGCTCGAAGCTTGCTCCCGCCTGGAGGATGAGCGCGGACTGCGTCTCGCCGCCGAGTCGCGCGAGGACCGCATCGATCCACCCGATCACGCTCTCCTGTGCGGCTGGCGTGGCGTTGACGTAGTAGGTGCTGCCGAGGATCTCGGCCCGGCGCCCGTCGATCGCCGCGGTCACCTCCGCACGCTTGTCGGCGACAACATCGTCGATCTGCACCCGCAGGGAGTCGGAAGCGGCCTTGAGCTGGTTCATCTTGTTGCCGCGGAAGGCACTGGCATCTGCGAGCAGGGCTTTGACCGAATCCGCGCTCCCTGCGGGGAGGTAGCCGAGGTTCCCCGTGTTGGCACTGAGGAGTGCCTGTGCCTCGTCGAATATCTTGGCCTGCTGGCCGTTGAGGAACGACTTGATCGGATCGATCAGGTCTTCCTTGGCTTCGAGCAGCTCGTCCGCCTTGTTGAAGTCGGTGAGATACCAGTCGACCTGCTTGCTGACGACCTCGTCGAGCAAGGCGACAACGCCGGCGAGCTCGCTGACGAAGGGATACCGGCTGCTGCTGACGAGAGCGTTGAGCTCGTCCCGCCTGGCCGCGAGTAGGTCTTTGCCGAACCGGGCGAGTTCTGTGGGGTCGCTCGGCACGGCCCCCGCGTCGAAGAAGTCGGTGCAGAACTTCTTGAATGCCGCGACCTTCGCGTGGTCGTAGGCCTTCTGGGGTGCGACGACGACGTGCTGGTGCTTGCCGGTGTTGCGGATGAGGCCCACTGCCTCGGTTCGGACGACCGGGTTGGAATCGACGCTCAGCGCCACCTTGCCGCTGCCGACGAGCCATCCCAGCACGACCTCGATGGAGCCGAGGTCCCAGCCGTAGGGCTTGGTCTCGAAGCGGGCGACGATCTTCTTGATCGTCACCTGTTCGCCGAGGCCCGATTGTGTGATGATCCAGGACTCCATCTCGGTGCCTGGCGAGTTGAGCGAGCTGAGCGTCGCCGAGTCAAATAGCCCCGTGTCGCTCTGGACCGCACCGGCGACCTGCTGCTCGGGGTAGACCTTGCCGCCGAGTAACCCGAGGTTCGTGTAGGTACGGCTGACCAGTTCCTGGAACCCGTCCGACACCCGAGTCACAGCATCCTGGGAGCTGGAGGGGATCTCGGCGGCGTTGATGATCAGTTGCGACTTACCAACAGTCTGGCGGAGGCGCTCGATGAGTTCCTTCTCGCGGTCGGCGTTGAGTACCTGTTTCGACTGGAGTATCGCCTGCATCGAGGGCGTCGCCCCTGAGTTTGTGCGCTGCCTGGTGTACTTCTCTGTCTTGAGCAGCAGGCGCAAGTCCGCCAGCAGCCGCTTGTCACGGCCGAGGAACACCCGCAACTCGTCCCGGCCCATGCTCTGCGCCGCAATCTCAGAGTCGCTATAGCTCGTCTCGGGCGTAATGAAGTGGATAGTCAGCTCACGCTGATTTCCCTGGGGCACGTCGTCGAGCTTGTAGCCGAACGAGAAGTCCTGCCCGTTCTTCGCGTACTTCAGCTTGTTGGTTTTGAAGATGTCGGACGAGAGATACCGGAAGAGCTTGCTGGAGACCTCCGAGGAGTCGACGTCGACCGCCTTGATCTCCTTCTCGATCTCCTGCTCCTCGTTGGTGAGGTACTCGTAGACGTTGCCGCTGCGCTGGACGTACGACTGCGCCTCCAGCAGATTGAGCGCTTCCTGCACCTGCTTGCCAAGCCCCGTGAGGTCAAGCCCGAAGCGGTCGTAGACGAGCACGGTGAGGTTACGGGGTGTGGCCTTGAAGGTATCGACGTACTTGACCAAGAACAGCGCCTTGAGCAGCCGGTTGGCGAGGATGGTGACCTCGGAGCCAGGGTCGGGCAGATGCCTCTCAGCCTGAAGGATCGCGCTCTGAGCAGTCGACTTCAGCGCGGCGCTGATGCCGGCGAACATCTGGTCAAAGGTTGCGAGGTAGCCCACCTGTTCGGTGCCGATGCGCTTGGCGACCTCCTGGACCACACCAAGCATCGAGCGTTCGCCGACCGAGCTGTTCTTGCCCTCGAACATATTGTGGTCGGACAGACCCTCGATCGCCGCCTGGAACATCGGGATCTGGTAGGTGACAAATGGGTACGTGCTGATGAATCGCCCACCATCGACGTAGTTGCGGTAGGTCTTCGCTCCGTCGACGAAATCGAAGATCGTCTTGAAGTTTGCACCTTCCTTGGCGTGGATGGCCATGAGCTCGCCAGCGCCCGCGTCGTTCTTCTCCAGCAGACGCTTGCTGATGACCTCTTCGACATCCTGGCTGGTCAGCTTCACCTTGGCGCTGAACCGGCCCTGGATCTTGGAGAAGTCATTGCCCTGCTGCCTGGTGCGGTCACCGATGACCTTATCCATGTCCTCCTGCGAGGTGACGAAGACCCACGACTGGCCCTTGCATTTCGTGTTGAGGGACTCGGCAATCGTCTGGAGGTTCAGCATGAGCTTGACGTCGTCGGCGATGAACTGGCCGACCTCGTCGACGAAGAAGTTGAGCCGGAATCCCGGTTCCTGCTTGTCGATCCACGCCTTGACCGCGGCGGCGAAGTCCTCGATCGACACGGCGTAGGACTTCTGGTACAGCGCGATGATCCCAGGGTTCGCCTCACCGTTGACCTCGGCGAACGCCTTGTCGATGTTGTGACCTTCCAGCGCGGTCTGCTCGCGCCCCTGCGACCAGTCGATGCCGGCGTACCTGGCGAAGGCCGCCTTGAACGCTGCGTACTGGCCGCGCTTGTCGAGATCCTCCTCGAACCGAGCAACAGCGCCATCGTTGCCGAAGTAGCCGCGGCTCTCATCGAAGACCTTGACGAAAACCTTCAGGAGCGCGTCAGTCTGGTCCTTGGCGATCAGGGTCGCCTTCTGGTCGATGTTGAACAGCAGGCTCTTCGCAGGGATGGCTGCGGCCTTCTTCAGCGAGGCGATGAGCATCGCGTCGTCGGTCTTGCTGAGGAAGCTCTCGCTTGCCCGCTCGCGCGGGAACGCCTGACCCTCCACGTCGCCGAGAAGGTGCGCGAGCATCTTGAGCAGGTGGGACTTACCGGAGCCGAAGAAGCCGGAGATCCACACACCGTTGGCGTTCGTGTAGTTGGTGTACTCCTCCAGCAGCGGCGCAACGCCCTTCGCGGCGTCGTTGGTGAAGACGTACTCCTCGACCTCGATTCCTAGGTGGTCGACATCGTCGGCCTTGACGACGCCCTCGATCGAGCGGGTGACGTCTTTGAGGAAGATCGCGTTGAGTTTCATCGGGTCATGCTTCCTGGTCGAGGATGCGCTTTGCGCGGTAAAAGGAGTCGTCCTTGAGATGGCCGAATAAGACCAGTGCCGAGCCTTGCGTGGGCGACACCTCGTACCGTCCGGGGAAGAACATCAGCATCGGCTTGTCGGAGACGACGGTTTGCAGGTTGTTGAGCACAGTGTGTGAGCGTACAAATGGGAACACCTCGCCGATGCCGGTGAGGAAGAGGATCTGGAACGACTCGGCCGCGATGCGCTGCTTGATGGCCGGAGCGAGATGCAGCTGCGGGTCGATCATGTTCTGGAGCATCTTGAGGAAGTCAGGCTTCTCCATGGTCGGCTCGGCAGCGAGGACACGCTCCCAGACGTTGCGCTTCTTCAGCAGGTCGACGCAGAGGTCGTAGAGGTTGACTTCAAACACCTTGATGCCCAACTGGGTGTCCAGCTTGGTCTTGATCCGCTTCTTCGCTTGGGCGACGTCAAGGGCCCACGTCGGGTCGTAGTCGTAGATGAAATGGGCGACCTCGTTGCCGAGGCCCTCCATTTTCAGGAAGCGTTCGCTGCTGAGCACCTTGAACAGGTGCTCCTCTTGCTGAGCCAGTGTGAGCTTGGATTGCGTGGGCATCAGGCCAGCCTCGTGGGAAAGAAGCGTATGTCGCTCGGCGTGCGCTCGGTAAGGCACTCAGCAACGCGGGCAGATAGAAGCGCGGGCTCGATGGCGCGCTGCCTGGTCAGCAACCCAGCCTCGACCATCATCTTGAACAGCACCTCTCGGAGCTTCTTGTAGGAGAGGTCGGTGACGTCATCCAGCTCGTCGTGCCACATGGCCTTGGCGCGGTAGAAGGAGTCATAGTCCTCATAGGAGACGGTGTTTGCCAAGGTGAGGAAGCGCTCGCGCAGGACTTCCTCGGCGAATTCCCCGATGAGGTCATATCGGCGGCAGGCCGCGGCCCACATGAGGTGGCCGCGCTCGGAAGCAGTGACTTCGTCGAGGATCTCAACCTCATGGTCGGAGAGCGACGACAGGCGCTTCACGGTCTCTCGAACCAGTCGCACCCCCGTGCGGTAGGTCCGCGCCCGCAGGAGGTTCTCTTTGACCGCAAGGTCGCGCACCTTCACCCAGTCACGGTTCTGGAGGTAAATGGGCGCCAAGATTGCTGCCTCGCGCTCCAAGAGGCCGCCCGTCGTGAACGAGAGCGCATAGCGCGGCGCTGAAGCTGAGCTGTTACTCAGGGGACACCCCCTCTGGGAAATGGCAAGTTGATCAGGATAGGTCGAACGTCCGTCACTTCGCGTCGGCGGTTCGGCGGCGATCACGTTTCGTGCTTGTCGTCGGGGGCGTGCTGCGCCGCACCCCCGCTGCGTACCCACTCGTCGATCTCGCTGACCTGAAACTTCCAGAGCCGGCCGACACGGTGGGCGGGCATGGCCTTGTTTGCGATCCAGTCGTAGACGGTGTCCTTCGTGATTCCCAAGTGAGTGGCGATCTCCTCCGCAGACATCCAGGGCTCAGCCACGTCGCGGACCTCCAGGATCGAGTGCGCGAGTCGCGCACAGTGTCACCATATCGGCGGGGATACCCGCCAGAGACCCGCTAGGCACTGTGTCACCCGGCTAGGACCGGTTTCGAACTGGAAAACTCCTATTCTGACTGACGCAATCGCCACCACCGGATGTCTGCAGAGCAGCAAGCCTCGTACGCTCGACGCCTCCGCCTGCATAAGGTCTAGTGCGACTGCGCCTTGCATGTGCTCCAACTGTCCGTCGCGGAAGGACTGTCGCCAGCGTGCCCTACGTTGGTGCATATGCAAGAAAAGAAGTCCACCCTTGAACAGCACATCGCCGTGTTCGGCGAGAGTGGAAGCGGAAAGACTGTCTTGGTGTCGTCGTTTTACGGCGCGGCCCAGGAGGCGTCGTTCCTGAAGCAGAGCCTGTACCGCGTGGTCGCGGACGACATCGGTCAAGGCTCTCGCCTCAACCGCAATTACCTCGGTATGCGTGACGAAGCGACGACTCCCGATGTGACGCGCTTCGCCGCAACTTCGTATGCATTCTCGATCAAGTTGAAGGACCCGCCCAGCCCCAAGGCGGTCAAGGCACAGCCGTTCCATGCCCTCCGGCTCGTCTGGCACGACTATCCGGGTGACTGGTTCGAACAGGGTGTCAGTGGCGAGGAGGAGGCGCAGCGTCGTGTGGACACATTCCGCTCGCTCCTCGGATCGGACGTGGCCCTTCTTCTCGTCGACGGGCAACGTCTGCTGGATCACGCCGGCGAAGAAGAGCGGTACCTGAAGTCACTATTCAGCAACTTCTCGAACGGACTCATCTCCCTCAAGGACGAGCTCCTCGACGCCGGAACGCCGCTCGTGCAGTTCCCCCGGATCTGGATCATGGCGCTCTCGAAGGCCGACCTATTTCCAGAGATGGACGCTTTCAAATTCAGGGATCTGCTGGACCTAAAGGCTGCCGATGACCTCAACGAACTCCGCAAAGTGCTCGCTGGTTTCGTGCAGGACCCCAATGCCATGTCAGTCGCCGAAGACTTTCTCCTGCTGTCTTCGGCCAAGTTCGAGCCGGGCAAGATCGAGGTCTCTAAGCGCGTCGGGCTTGACCTCCTTCTACCTGTCGCGGCGCTCTTGCCGCTCGAGCGCCATGCGAAGTGGGCCAGAGTCCAGCAGCTGCCCACAAAAGTCGCCGAAAGCATCATCGGTGGCGGTGCCAAGCTCCTCGCCGCGGCGCTCCTAGGCAAGGCGAAGCCAGGTCCGCTCGGCGTCATCCTCGCGCTCATCAACCCCGACGTTTTCGATGAAGCGGCGCAACTCGCCGGGGACAAGTTGCGTGCGCTGAATGAGGAAGCGATTGCGAAGCAGAACTACGTCACCGCCACTCTGACTCGCTTCCAGATGGACCTGAACAAGGGAGAGGAAGAAGAGATCCTCCTCCGGAGCCTGAAGTGACTCTGGAACCCGGCTCTTACATCTGGGCCACGCGGGGACGCCTATGGGGGTTCCGATTCCTACGCGACGGCGGCTTCGCGGATCCGCTCCCCATCTATGAGGCGGCATTTGCCGGGGTCG
The DNA here is from genome assembly GCF_024623505.1 of Microbacterium sp. zg.B48. Taxonomy (NCBI): domain Bacteria; kingdom Bacillati; phylum Actinomycetota; class Actinomycetes; order Micrococcales; family Microbacteriaceae; genus Microbacterium; species Microbacterium sp. zg.B48. The sequence goes on along the minus strand of NZ_JANJFE010000012.1, from coordinate 190,577 downwards.
CCGACCAGCGCGAGGTGGCGAAGCGAGTCGGCGAAGCGATTGTGCTCCGCTTCCCAGACCCCAAGGGACGACAGGACCACGCACGACGGATCATCTCCCACGACTTCGTGATTCGCTCGACGGGCACCAGTGAGTTGCCCGCGCTCGATGATGCAGCGCGAGTCGCATGGGAGTCGGTATCGGCCGAATACGACCGCTTGTGGGATGTCGCACCTTCGCCGTAGTTGCGCAGCCAAGTTGGTGCCATCGATCAGACGCCACTATCGCAAAGGTTCTTCCGCGGTCCTGCGATGAACGAGCTACGCGGCTGGATCGAACCAGCTCTCTGGGACCCCGTCCGCCCACCGCTCGAGAGGGCCGGTGTCTAAGCGAAGGTACGCGCAGATGAGATGGCAAGTCTTGTAGAGAATCGTGCATGCCCACCGACAGTGATGCTCAACCGTTTCCGGAGTGACCACCCACGGATGCGACGCGACCTCACCGTCGTCGACCAGGCGCGTCTGCAGGTCAATCGACACGAGCGACGGGTGGGAGTAGTCCGAGAGGATGTCGTACATCGCCTTGCCCGGGCCCGATAGGAAGAGTTGCGCGAACAGTTTCGCGCTCGCCCCGAGTCCGAGAATCGTTTGGCCGTGAATCGTCCACCCGGCGATGACATCCAGTGTCCCCAGTTCCAGTTCGAGTTCGGGAAACACACTCTTCGCGGTCGCGATTGTCGCGTCCCGATGCGCCTTGAACTTCTTCTCCGCCGCCCGGTCGTACTTGCCGGTAGTAAAGCGAGCACGCTGGAGCGACGAGATCGATTCAAGGAAGTATCGTGCCACGCGGACTTCCCCGGCCGGCTGGCCAACCGTGGGGTCCAGGAGCCATGCCACGCGTCCGGCGATCTCAAGTTCCGCTCGCACGATTGGCCAAAGGGTTCCCACGACCTCCCGTGCTCGCAGCAGAGCCGAAATCGAGGCAAGTTGGAGTCTCGCCGAGTCGGCGTAGGCGGTCGCCGCTTGCACCGGCGCAAACTCGAGGTTCTTGACGGCGTGGGGGTAGGCCGTCCGGAAGATAGCCGACTCGGTCGCAACTTGAGAGGCTGGGTCTGGAAGGTCCCCGCTGCCAGTCGCCACCTCGAGGCACGCGGCGATCAATCCGTCGCAAATCTCAGCGAACCGATCCATCACTGAGCCGAACTCGTCGGGAAAGTTCAGGTCTGCCCGAATCTTGCTCGACACCTGACCTCCTTCGTCATGCGCGACTCTAGCGGTTCCGGGCGACGGCGCCGGGGTGCGATGGGAAGTCCACATCGGTCGCGGTGAGCTTCGTCATGTATTTGTCGATCGAGTGCCGCTCACAGCGCTCCGCCCCACGCCTACCCGGCTCGTCGCGCTTGCTTCAGGTTGGCAAACGGGAGGCGATTTCCGTGGTCCCGTTTGAACTCCGCGATGAGGCGCGCCTCGACGACTTCTGGGTCTTCCGATGGTTCCGTCCTATACCCCACCAGCAGCTCGTCGCTGTCGTCGAGCTGCCAGATGAAGCGCCCACCCCAATGCCCGACGGGCTCGCCCTCTCCGTGCCGACGGTACTCGTCGAGTCGCTTCGCGACGCCACGGGTGCCGCGGCTGCCCGCGGTGGCAACCCCGATATACACGACCTCAGTGCCGGCGACCCATTTGGCGTTGAGTCTGGCGACAGACACAGATGGGTCACGCTGCTTGAAGCGTCCGGCCGGGCTGGCGTCGCGAAAGCGCGGCGGCGCGTCGAGGGTGCGCACGACTACGTACACCCCGGGCGCAGTCGGCACGTCGGCCGGAGGGAGCCCAGCAAACGGTACGAACCCTTCAAAGCCCGCTCGGCGGAGCCCCTCCACCGTCCACCGGCTGAAGTCCACGATCCACTCCCGGAAGCGGTTGGTGAGCTCGCTGGGCTCCGCAGTCCGGCGTGCGAAAAAGATGCCGACGAGCTGGTTGTCTGCCATCCAATGCACGTCACTCGATGAGTCTGGGATCGCCTTCTCAAGCTCAGCCACGAACTCGTCGTAGGAGAGAGGGCGGCCCAGCGCGTCGAGATGGTCGGCGGCGACACGAAGGTCGATCAGCAACTGCGGCGTCGAGGTCACAGCTGAAGAATACGGTCGGTAGGCGACACGCTCGCTATCGACTGGCGGGGTTGCGAGCTCGCCCTCCCGGCCCAGGAAGGTATCGTCACGGCCATGCCCTTGACGCTTGGCCCGCTGCTGATCGACGCCGGTATCGACCCTGCACGGGCGCTCGTGATCCGTCATGCCTTTGCCCAAGAGTCTGAGGAGAGCGGCTTGACGGGCCTCCACGCCAACTCGACCCACGCGGAGATCTTCGAGTACACGCGCAAACAGTCCGCCAGCACGCGAAGCTTCCCGGCCGCTCCCCCACCGATCTGGGTGGTCTTCATCAAGGAAGGCGGGGACCAAGCGCGACTGTGGTCAGTGGTGGAGAACCGCGGGGAGACCGCCAACAACGGGATCATCCGCACCTTCGAGGTCGCGGAGACCGACTTCATGGCAGATCTCCGCAGCCGGCTCGTCATCGGCTGGAAGTCTCCCCGCACCTGGAAGATGAGCGCGTCCACCGCCGCGCGCTATCCGGTGGTCGGAATCGCAGACGCCGAGCCGATCCCGTTCCCCGGCTTCGACCGGCTCGTCCTGAGCCACGTGGAGCTGCAAGCCGTGATGCGGGAACACCGCTACGCCTCGTGGCGCACTGCCCTGTCTTCGGTCTCTGGGGTCTACCTGATCACGGACACCCGTGATGGTCGGCACTACGTCGGTAAGGCGGATGGCGAGGAGAGCATCCGGCAGCGCTGGAGCGCGTATGCCACCAACGGACACGGCGGAAATGTCGAACTACGCGGTCTCGACCCGTCGAGCTTCCGTTTCTCGCTGCTACGCGTCTTCGATCCCTCGACCCCGACGCGGGACATCGACATCGCGGAAAGTCATTTCAAGGACGCGCTCGATTCCAGGCGACATGGGCTGAACCGCAACTGACGCACGCCTTGAGGCGGCCGTTAGCTGCGACCCCTGGGCCCGAGGAGCGAACGGGGCTACGGTGGGCTTGCCATTGCGGCCTGCTGCGCCCGGCATGATCGTTTTGCCCTGTCACTCGATGATCTGTTGCGGTTTGTTGTCACCGGGCGTAGCGGCCGAATGGTGCGCGCGAACGGAGCGGCCGTGATTGAGAACTACGAGGCGACCGATGTGTTCCTCGGTATCGACGTGGGCAAGAGCTTTCACCATGCGGTCGCACTCTCACGCGCCGGAAAGGTGCTTCTCGATCAGCACCTGACCAACGATGAAGCAGATATCAGCAAAGTCATCGCCAACCTCCGGCGAAAGGGCAACGTACTCCTCGTCGTCGACCAGCCCTCCGACATCGGCGCGTTTCCGGTCGCAATCGCGCGGGCGTCGGAAGTCGAAGTTGCATACCTGCCAGGGCTCGCGATGCGACGCATCGCAGATCTTCATCCTGGCAACGCGAAGTCCGATCGCAAGGACGCCCTCGTCATCGCACAGGCCGCACGAACACTGCCGCACGCGCTGCGGCCGATTCACGAGGAAGCCGTCACGCTGACGGAACTGCGGCTGCTGTGTTCGTTTGACTACGACCTCGTCATGCTGATCAACCAAACGACGAACCGTCTGCGCGCCCTTCTCACAAGAATTCATCCCGCCTTGGAGCGCGTGATCGGACCACGCTTGGCGCACCCTGCCGTGCTCGATCTCCTCCAGTTCTACCCATCGCCCGATCGGCTCAAGGCGGCGGGCAGACGGGAGATCGAGCGGCGGCTCCTCCCCCACGCGCCACGAATCGGGCCGCAGATCGCCACAGATATCGAGTCGGCACTCAAGTCCCAGACCGTCGTAGTGCCGGGGACTCGCGCCGCGACTTCCGTGCTGCTGCGCCTCGCCGAGCAGCTGCAGGTCATGAGACGGCAGCGCGAAGACATCGCGGGTCAGGTGACGTGGATTGTGGAGCATCATCCGCTGTACCCGATCTTGGCGAGCATGCCCGGTGTCGGTGTGGCGACGAGTGCACGGATCTTGGCCGAGATTTCGGACCGGCACTTTCCCTCCGCCGGGCACCTCGCGGCCTTTGCGGGCATCGCGCCGGTGTCTCGGCGCTCCGGCACGTCGATACGTCGTGAGCAACGGAGTGATCGCGGAAACCGAGCGCTGAAGCACGCCCTGCTCATCTCGGCTTGGACGTCGATCCAGTACGACCCCGCGTCACGCGTGTATTTCGACAGGAAGGTCGCCGAGGGCAAGAAGCCGAAGCAAGCGATCGCAGCACTGACGAGGCGGCGTCTGGATGTGCTGTACGCGATGCTGCGAGATGGGCAGCCGTATCGCGCGGACGGGCGCCCGACCGCCGTTCGCATCGAGGCGCCGCCTGTCAGGCGGATCCACCGCACCAAACGACGCCCGACCGAGCGCGACCCGGAGCTCCTCGATCACAGGTACGACGGGTTCGTGGCGCGCCTTCGGAGCGAGGGAACGTTTCTCTGTCGGACCGTCAACCTGCCTGGAGATGTCCAGCAATTCCGTCTCGGTCTACGAGAGGCAGCGCGAGCCGCCGGGGTCGAGATCACGACGTCGATCCGCGGTGACTGGTTCTTTGCTGAGGTAGCCAGTTTCGTGCCGTCGGACGCGTACATGCGGTCCGTCTCGGACGCGATGGGCGACAAGGCGGCAAGGGATGTAGGGATGGGGCTCCTCGAGCACCCGCGACGTCGTCGCCGCTGACAGCAGCACCGCTACGGAGGACCCGCACGGTGGGAAAGCACCGAGACGTCCGCAGTCCCAGCTACCGTGAGGCTATGGTTCAGCTTGCTCCTGGTGGTTCGGCCGCCGCCGCTTTGGCCGCCCTGGAGGAGGCCGCTCGCACCGCCGGGAACATCCTCGGCACCGGCGGAAGCTCCATCGACAAGCTGAACGCGTACCGGCCGTGGTCGAGTCAGCAGATCCGAGCCCTCTCGGCCTGGCTACTTCCCTCGACGGTCGATGACCTCATCGCGACCCGCCGCTACTGGGTACTGCAAGCGCTCGATCCGGCCGCATACGGACTGCCGGCCTTGGGCGACTTGGTCGATCTGGAACTCACCGACTGCATTGCTGCACTCGGGCAGGCAGCCGACGAGATTCGATCAAGACGCGAACAGTGGGGGCGCTGGGGATGGCAGCCGAATGACAGTCGTCCGGGACACCCGGCGATCATCCTGGACACCAACGTGCTCATGCGGCACTCGCACGAGTTGCTCACGATCGGCTGGAACGTCGGCATCGACGTCCGCTATGGACAGACGCTCTCTCTCGGCATCCCAATGACCGCCGTTGAGGAGCTGGACCGCCTCAAGCTCGGCACTGGCACCATGACGCTGAACGGCAAGGACGTGCCACGACGCACGCTCGCGAGGAGGGCGCTGGCGTGGCTTGACGAGACGTTCCCGCATGACTTCTTCTCGACGCAGATCCGAGAGGGTGGGCTTGAGGGGGGTCAACCTGTCTCCGACTTGAACGCGGTCCTCATGGTCGACGATCTGCGACGTGAGCGTCTTGCCCGCCCCGATCTCGACATCCTCGACGATGCAGTCGGGCTCCGACCGTACGTCGCTGACGTTGCCGTTGCCACGTACGACCACGCCATGATCTTCCGGGCCCGAAGCCTCGGGCTGAAGGCGTTTAAGCCGACCAGCGACGAGTAGCTCTTGGCAGCCGAGATCACGAGGAACCGCGCTTCGTCAGCAACAACCGACGGGCTAAGGCTCGAAGCAACTGACTGCGTAGTGGCCTCGAGTTGTTCACAACCGCCGCCGGACTCGATGCGACACGCCGCGGGTGCCGCGCGTGGAGGGACGAGGCAAACCGCGGTGGCGAGGCAGCCGCATGATGGAGGAGTGACGAGTATCGACGATGACGCCTCGCGTAAGGCCGCGCCTCTGACGATGCGAAGCCTTGATCAGGTCGAGGACTACTTCATGCCCTTCGACCTTGAAGTCGACGGGTTCACGGACGGCTGGTGGGACAACCGGGTTGGCAGAGTCGGTACCTCGCACTACGACTGGCTCTCGTTTGAGCGCGATGGTGTGGAAGTCGCGCGCGCCGAGGTGGACTACACGGCAACGCTCGGCGGAGAGTACCTCGGGCGGCCGCTCCCCCGAGATGTCGTCGACATCCCGTTCCTCGAGGTTCGAGAGGGGTATCGCGGCGGTGGGATCGGCCGCAGGGCGGTCGATCTGATCACGGCGAAGTACGCCGGGAGCCTCCTCATAGCGTTCTCGGAGCAAGCCGACGAGTTCTGGACGGCGGTCGGCTGGCAGCGTCGCCCACGCCTCGACAGCGACACGATGTACCGGCGCTTGGTCGTGTGGGACGGACGAGCGGAGTAGCCGCACGCAGGCGAACCTCCCACGCGCGCCGATCTAGGGGCAGCGGCCCGAGCCCGCACCTAGGCGGCTGAAGGCAGTGACCGTTCGAACGTGTCGAGGATCTTCTCGAGGCGACGAAGCGCCTGCTCGCCCTTGCGCTAGGCGGCGTACTCCAGCACGATGTTGCGGTCGTAGCCGTCGCTCGCGGCGAGGTCGCGTAGGTTCTTGATCGTCATGGTCTCGGCGATCGAGTCGTGCCAGCCGTTGTAGCCCTCCCAGACCACGCCGTCGAGCGCCTTGATGCCCGTCTCGGTGAGACCGGAGCACGAAGTGGGTGGAAAAGCTGCAGGATGACGTCGCGGCGCAAAAGGCGAAGATCGCGGCGATGAAGGATCGGCGGGAGAAGTCCACGCTGGGGATCCACCTGCACTCGTCGGAGCGGCGGCTGGCCGTGCTTCTGGCCATCCCCCGGCTCAACGCGGAGCAGATGTGCGCAGACTGCTACACGCCCGCCTTCCAGCACGCCTCAGGTGGTGACATCTACGAGTCCCGCCATTGTCCGCTCTGGCCGATGCACGCCGCGCGAATGGAGCACGTCTGGGAGATCCTCCGCTCCGCCAGCGACCGCGTGCAAGACACCCGGCCCGCCCCACCCACGCCTCAGCCGCTGGCAACGCTGCCCGCGAAGCTGCCGATCGCGGAAGTGATTGCGAAGCTGCAGGAACTGCAGGTGCAGCATCCAGACGCAGTCGTGAAGCGCGGACGGGCCAACCGCTGGGAGCTGTGGCCGGGCGAGGCGCCGACGAGCTAACCATGGCGCGCTGCGGTCCCCGGCCGCGTCGCTACAGGCCTACCGCCGCGGCGATGCCCTCAGTCGCCCAGATCTGCGGATTGTGGGTCGCACCGTGGCTCCAGTAGCGCGGCTTCAGGACGCACTTGGTGACGTTCGATGCGGCAGGGAGCTTCTGCGAGGCCCGGGCGGCCAGCAGCACAATGTCGAACTTCAGCCGCACATCGACGACGCGCCGAACGGCACCGAGCATCTGCCTGTGGTGAGAGTGGATCGGTGCGCTCAGAAACACCACCTCATCTATCTGGCTCCCCGCGTTGACGGCGCGCGCGACTACCTCAGCGCCGTAGCTATGGCCAAACACAGTGCCGAGTCCGGCACTCCCACCGGCCGCAGCGGCCCAACGAGCGAAGCGATGACCGCCTGTCGCCCGCTGCGCGCCACTGTAGGCGCCTGACCAAGCAAACTCCTGCCCGCCTGCGTAGAGCGCCGGCCGCACTCCTGCCGCGACGAATGAATGGAAGTCGCCGCCGGGATACCACCACGAACCCTTCCACCCCCAGGTGCCATGCACCATCGTCGAAGGCGCGATCGTGGCAGTGTTGACACCGTCGAGCTCTGGATTCAACGGGGGCGGCCCCCCACCGTCTGGCTGGTTCAGGAACGAGGCGAAAGACAGCTCGCGCACGATCGGATCGCCGGATCGCTGCCCTAAGTCGGCACGCACCTGGGCGAGAAAGCGCAGCGCCGCGAGCAAGCTGGGAGGATCCGCATTGTCAAACACATCGCGGAGCCAATATGAGCAGTAGCGTTCCCACCCGTCCCCGTCCCACGGCAGCGGCGCCACTGGATTGCCGTCCTCATCGGGCGGGGAGACGAAGTCCGCGAGCGGCCCGGCGAACCGCAAGGAGTCGATCCGGCGATCCAAGAAGCGATATGGCCAGCCCCGCCAGCCCGCAGTCGAGGGCGGCACGACCTGGGGCGGCACAGATGTGAGGATGGCCGACGCTGCGGTAGCGGACTCGCGCTCGAGGCGACTGCCGAGGCCTGCCGCGAGAAGCGCCAAGCGAGCGTAGATCTGTGCCTCGCCGCTGAGCGCCGCAAATGCCGCGTACCGAAGTTCAATCGGCTCGAAGCCGGTGCGGTAGTTCGAAAGAAGATACTCCGCCTCGCGGTACTCGCGCTCCCGCGCTTCCGCGTCGACAAAGCGTGAGGCCAGGTCAGGGTTGATCCCGACTTCCGCCAGGTCCTCCGGAGCGATCAGCAGCTGCGGGCGAGCAGCGACCGGAACCAGCGACGCCATCATGGCGAAGCGAATGGCATTGGTCCCCTCATTGGCGCTCGTCGGCGCAATGGAGTCCGGCGACGAGTGCATGTCGAATGTCGCAAGCTCTTCGTCCACTACTCCCCCAGAAACACGCAGCCACGTCTTGCCCAGACCGTAGCAGGGACTTCGGCCGCGTCATGCAGCGGCGAGTTGCGCTTGTCGAGCACCGGCATTCCGCCCACGGTCCACGAAAAGGGCGCCGGCCCCGTAGCGTCTGCGCGACGGAGCAACCACTGCGGCTGGATTTGCTCACGTGAGTTCGCCCGTCGACTTCTGCAAAACGGTCATGTCTCTGTCGAAGTTGCTTGTACAGCCGCTGGGCACATCGTGCGCGTTCCGTTCCGTCAATGTCGATCGCAACGTGAATCCTCTCGCGTCACAGATCCGCCACCGGACCGGCACGCCCGCTGGAAACGGGGCCCAGTTGACGGCGCTCCCCGAATCTCCCCAGAGTTACTCGAGCAAAAGTCGGGGGATTGAGTGTTCGCCGTCACAGTGAGGTGAGGGGCAACGCGCTGAGTCGCCCGGTTGCGTCCCGAATCCCAATCGTTTCATGGATTTCGCCGGTAAGACCGGCGCATGAGCACGAGCGGTGAGTGACCGCAATTGAGACGGCCAGTGCGCTGACGCCGTCGCGTTGGCGCTTGGATCTCAGCCGACCGACATCGTTTCGTTCGACACATAACCCGCGTCGCGGTAGCGCCGCTCGATCGCCCGAACGCGAACCAGCCGCACGAGCGTGGCCGGCCCGTTCACCACGAACTTCAGCGCGTTCCACAGGCACACAAGCACGAGCAAATTGATCCAACCAGGTGCACCGCTGGCAACCCACTGCGCCAGCGCGGCGGCGATCACGAGGTAGACCACCGCCAGGAGCATCGCAGGCACGCCCCACCTCAGCCCGCGCCGGGTGTGGGTGGCACGGATGAGGATGTTCGTCGGCATGGTCCGCTGGAAAAGCGCGTAGATGCGACTCACGAAGGCAATCAGCAATTGGAACATCGACCAGCCTCTCCTCCAGGCGTGGGGCTTGCGGTCGCGCTCAGGCTACGCCCGCCCCTCCGGCGTCGATAGGACCATCCGCTACAGGTTGTGGACGGCGCGCGTGCGCGCAGGCGCCGGCTGCGGCTGGGTAGGAGCACCCGCCCGTGAGAGCCAAATCGCGCGATCCCGCGCCACGGCTGCGGCCGCGGCATCCATTCGCTGGTTACGCGACGATGCGGGAGCGCCGAGCGCGTCATCCTCGAGAACGCCGTACCGGTCACGATAGGCGGCAACGATGCGCGCCTGGTGCCGCCAGGCACCTGCTCGCGTTGGATCGATGGGGATGCGTCCGAGCGAAGCGACCCACCTCTCCCCCGACGCCACCGCAGAATCGACGAGAGCCGACGCACGCTCCTCGATGAGATGCGCCCGTTCGTCGAGGGCACGCCGCATCTCGGCATCCATCTCCCCTACCGCCTCCGGAATGAGGCCGGCGACCAGCCGGCGCCCACTCCCCCGTGAGCTGCCGCTCGATGGCTGAGCGAGAACGCGCTCGAGTCGCTCGTGGAGCACGGCCGCGGCATCCTGAGCATCTTCGAATCCGCGCGCGGCGGCGATGCGCGGGAGTAGCGCCTCGACATTGTGACCGAGCGCTTCGGCACGTCGAAGCCCTGCGCTCAGGGCGCCGAAGGCATTGGATTCGATCGCCGCGTCCGCCAGTTCGGCGGACAAGCCACACCCGTGAACAAGGCTTGTCCACCGTGGCCGTTGGGCGGATGCCGCGATCGTGTCGTACTCGGCGGCGAGCTGCGCGATCGATCCCCAGGCATCTTGTTCTGTAGCGATCGTCTCGTGTGCCGAGAGCTCGGCGCCGACGTGCCCGAGCACGCCCGCGAGGATGTCGCGGGCCGTGGCATCCGGACCCTCACCGGGATGCAGAGCGGAGTGATTGTCGTCGGGGCGCGACACGACCACATACGCGGTGTTCGAGGCTCTCCCCCGCGTCATCGCGACGTACAGGTTCTCGCGCGTCGTTCCGGGCTCGACGACGGCGTGCGCGGTGTCGGTCGTGATCCCCTGGGCACGGTAGGCGGTCACCGCGTAGCCGAGGTCGACGTTCTCGGCCACGTACTCGGCAGGCAGGGTGAGCGGTCGGGCACCAGCGCGGTCGGTGTTCTGCACGCGCAGCGATCCGTCGCGACGAACGGCGACGACGTTCCATCGCGCGCCGTTTCGCACCCAGTCGCGTCCCGAACGCAGACGACGGTCGTTCTTGCGAGTGATGACGACATCACCGACGGATGCTGCGGACTCATCGCGCAGGGATGCTCCGACCGAGGCATCCACGATGCCGGACAGGATCAGCTCGGCGCGTGCATGTTGGTTGAGCGTGGCGACCGCGTCGCCAGTCTCGGCGACGAGCACGGACGACACACCAGAATCGACATCGCGCAGCCACGCACTGTAGGCGGCATCGGCCATCGCGTCGGCATCGCCGCCGAGGATCCGATCGTGGGCGCCGTACGCATCCAGTGCCTGCAGTCGCCCGTTTCGCAGGTCGAGGGATGCCTCCTTCTCCCACGCGTTGCGGAAGCGATGGACGTCAGCAAGCTCAGGAGCATCGGAGCGTGCTTCGACTAGCATCCGGAACGCACCACCGGCATCGACCGACTGCAGCTGCGCCCAATCCCCCACCAGGAGCACTTTCGCCCCTGCTTGCGTCGCGAGCGCGCTTATGCGGTCGAGCGTGAGCGTGCCGGCGAGAGATGCCTCGTCGATGATGACGAGCTGACCCGCGCGGACAATTGCGCGACCTTGGCCGTGCTCGTGCAGCCACTTGGCGGTGTTCTCGGTCGCGATGCCGAGGTCGTCGGCGAGCTCACGCGCAGCGGCTGCAGAGGGTGCGAGTCCGATGACCGAGCCGCGTCCGTGCTCGTGTTCCCATGCGAGGCGGAGGGCGCGCATCGCGGTCGTCTTGCCCGCACCCGCCGGGCCGATCAAAACGTCAAGCGAGCGCGCGGAGGTTGCGATCGAGTGGAGCGCTGTGCGCTGGTCCTCCCCGAGCACGATGCCGTGGTTGCGGCGCGCACGCTCGGCGCGTTCGAGGGTTGCAGCGCCGATGACCGGTCCGGCGATTGATTGCGACGCTGCGAGCAGGCGCGCCTCCGCATCCAGGAGAGAGATCGACGAGTAGCGCTCGGAGTTCTTCGGGCGGAAGACGCTGGTGCCATCCGCACGTCGGAACTCGGCGGGCGAAAGTGCAAGTTCGGGCGGCGTGATCCGAACGGAGCGTTGCGCCGCGGCATCCGTGATCATGCCCGCGATCGCCTCCCGGTCTTCGGTTGCGATGAAGCGCCATCCCATCGTCTGCCGCGCAGCTTCGGCGTAGAGGTTCCAGTGACTCCAAGTGGACCGGCGCTCGCTTGCGGCCTCGACAACGCGCGCCGCGAGTTGGTTCAGGATGCTGTGCGACACGTCTTCCGCGCGCAAAGGCGTCGCGGCATCTCCATCTCGGATCACAGCTCGCGCCCATGTTGTCGCGTCGCGTCCGAGCAGTCGAGTGGCGCGAGCGCGCCACTCGTGCGTGAGGTCCGCGAGCGATCGGAGCTGCTTGTCGGGGCGGGTCGACAGCGTCGCCTGTTGGCGTAGCCGGATGACCGTGACCTTCGACGGCGCGCGCCCATGCGCAGCGATGTACTCGTCGATGAGCCGATCCTTCTCAATGTCGATGTGCCGCGAGCGCGACGAGAACTCGGCTACGAGACCCTCGGGAACGGTTGCGATCGCCCAGACGGGGTTGCGATCGGCTTCGCGCTCGCGCAGCTCCCACCCGACGCCGAGCGCACGCGTCAGGTAGTCGGCGAACACGGCGTTGTGCAACTCAGAGAGCGCTACCGTTGCCGCGTGCAGCGGTCTCCCGTCGAGCGAGCGCCACCTGCCGTCGAACACTGTGCGGACCTTGTTGCTCACCACTACGTGCGTGTGCAACTGCGGATCACCCGCGCGCGAGTCGAAGTGATCAAAGGCCGCGGCGATCAAGCCGGTGACCTCGACCTGCGCAACCGCGCCGTTGCGTGCTGCCTCGCCGGCGCGAGTCGCGGCGAGCTCGCGCTCCATGAAGGCGAGTACGTCGTCGATGGCATTGTGATGGGCTGCGGCCATCCTCGCTTGTGTATCGGCGTCGGCGACCGCCCAGAGGACGGATGCCGACTTCGGCAGCGAGAAGGTGAAGTCGTAGCCGGCTACGGCACGGCGGCGGGTCTGCTGCGAGGGTGTCGACCCGGGTGAGGTCACGCCATTCGGGCCGGATTCGGAGGCCGCGTAGTAGGGATACGCCCGCCCAAGAGGAGCACCAGTGCCAGGGTCTCGCCCCATCCCCAGCAGCAGCTCGAGTTGGGCTTCGGAGACCCGCGATCCCGCGTCGATCCGCCCGTCGGCAAGGGCGGGCAGCCCGCTCCCGAGCCATCGCCCAGGTGGCGTCCCCGCCTCGGCGTAGTAGCGGGTCAGCGGGGTCGAAAGCGGCCGTTCCCCATCGGCCGCGGCAACAGTGCGAAGGAGGTACTTGTAACCATCCCCGGCGCTCATCACCCGCATCGACACCGACACCCCGGCACCGCCTCTCCTCTGCCAGAAAGGTGCGCCGCGGGGGGGGCGGGCCCCGGCCCCCCCCCCCCGCCGGAACACCAGTGGGGGCGCGCCGGCCGCGCCCCCGGGCACCCCCCCCCCGCGCCCACAAGGGTGCGCGGGGGTGCCCGCTTCCGCGGCCACCGCCCTCGATCTGCAAGACGTGTGGCCGATCACGGACGGCCAGCGTGGCGTCAAAGCATCCGTTGTCGAAGCGACGGCCTGCTAGCTTCGCAAGATGAGACACGAGCCATCCAGCGGATATGAGGATGCGACCCTGAACTATCGCGTCGCGTGGACAATCATGGACAGCGGCGGCCAGCGGGATGAGCGGATCTTCACCAGCCGCGACCAGGGCTGGGATTTCTACCAAGACATGCAGAAGTCGCGCCACGCCTACAAAGTCACCTGGGAGCACATCCCCGCGCAGTAGTCAGCACCACCGCGAGGCAATTGGTCACGACCTTGCGGGGTGGCGGTTGAGGGGGTTCGACTCCGGTCGCTACTCCGTCTACGTCGGTGACAGTTCGTGCTCCGACTCTGCTGTACAGGACCCAGTTCGCCCGGATCGGGGCGGACTTTCCCTGTCGGCAGATGCTGATTTCTCGACGATTCTTGGACGTCCGGGCCCGGACGACAGTGAGTGGCCATGCACGCGGCGACTGATGAGGTCGGCGCCGCTTGGCGGTCCACCAAACTTCATCCGCGTGCTCAGGCCCAGCCAGGCCAAAAGTCGAAGTAGCGGAACTGGCCGAAAGACAGCTCGTCCTGTGCCCTTGTGGCCTTCTCACCGCCGCGCTGAAGCAGATCCGACAATGAGTCGAGCCGGTTACTGTGCAGGGCGATCACGCGATCGGGTCCAAGCTGATCGACGGTGACCCGTGCGGTGGACCACACAGTCTCGACGAACTCATGATTGAAGATCCCAAGCGGAACCTGGGTCATGGCATCGAAGTGGAAGAGGAGGGAGTCGTTACCGCGTGCATCTTCGAATGTCAGCTCCTCGCTTCCCGTTAGGAACCACTGCTCACTGAGGTCCAACTCGTCCTCTTGGCTGTAGGCACGTCGCACGCGCACGGCCAGCAGACACTTGCTGAGATTCGCACTCAGGTCCTGATACAGCGACGGTCTCTCGGGGCCGCCCGTTACAAATGCGAGCAGGTTCGTGAACTGCGTGAAGTCATTTGGCTCAATCTTCCACGCTTTATTCATCAGATCGAACAGTTGCCAAGCGCCGCAGATCGTTGTCAATCGTGCCAGGGGTCGAAAGCCGAAGTCAGCGCCCGATGCGCCGGGCCACGACTGCACGCGCCGACCGAGCGTGTCAAATCGATACTCCGCCGGCAGTCGATCGCGAACCCCCTCGGCAAACGGCGCGACGGTGAGATTCGGGTCCGCTCCTTGAGCTCAAGCGCCCACGCGAGCGTGAATCCTGCGACGATGTCAGAGGGGCTCTGCCACCCAGGCGGGTGATCCGTGAATACCGGCGAGCTGAAATTCACTTCGTTCATCCTCATAAGGGATCCTTTCGACGCCCCAGCGTGTCTGAGTCCGTACATAGCACCGCGGTCGGGTCGCGGCGACACCGTTCCGCGCAAGCGTATTGGTTGGGCGCGAAGTTCGATTGAGAGGCCGGGTCAGCGTTGCCGGGATCGATATGCTCACCGCATGGCTGATCGACCCGGGCGTCCCTCGAGAACTGTCACCGCGATTGCGCTCGGGGATCAGCACGGACTCGCGCTTCTCGATGACGGGACGATCAGGACCTGGGGAAACGCGTACCAGCCCAGGCAGGAACTGAACGAGGTCGTTGCGATTTCCGCCGGTTCCGTGCACAGCCTCGCGCTCTTGCGCAACGGCACAGTCGCGGGCTGGGGGCACAGCGGCGCTGGCCAAGCCGACGTGCCTGAAAATCTCAGCGATGTCGTCGCGATCGCCGCTGGTGGGCGACACAGCCTAGCGCTGCGTAGCGATGGAACCGTCGTGGGTTGGGGTGCGAACGATGATGGACAAACAGAGCCGCCCTACTACCTGCGCGACGCAACTGCGATTGCGGCCGGGTCGTGGCATAGCCTTGCGCTCCGCAGCGACGGAAGTGTCGTGGCATGGGGACATCCCGACTCCGACCAACGCCACGTCCCTTTCGGCCTCAGCGGAGTCGTCGCGATTTCGGCTGGATACGAGAACAGCTCGGCGGTCCTCGCCGACGGCTCCGTCGTCGATTGGGGAAATGACCACGCATTCATGCGTGTACCGGACAGCTTCCGCGACGTGAAGTCTGTGACGTACGGCTGGAAACATCGTCTCGCGATCCTCGGCGACGGCACGGTCGTCTCCGACGGCGGCTGGGCGGGCGGATTCCCTGTTCCGGCTGACCTCGAAGACGTGGTGGCGATCGCCGGCGCCACAATGGAGGGGAGCCACAACTCCTTTGTTGCGTTAATTGGCAGCGGCACGATCGTTGTGCTCAAGAACCCGAGTATCGATTACATGGCCCAGCAGAACTCCGAGATGGGTCTTCTTCCTCGACGATGGCCCGCGCTCGAGGTGCCGGCTGATCTCACCGGAGCTGAGGCACACGATCAACTCGACTCGCCGCGAGACGAGGCCACCTCGACAACGGAGTTCCGGGACCAAGGAGCACAGCACGATGAGCCCGACGCGGTCATCACGGCGCGCTCACTCCTCCATTGGTCGGCAGTAGGCGACGAAGCCCAGGTTCGCTCCTTGCTTGACAACGGTGCTGACCTTGGAGCAGCAACAGACGAAGACGGCGATGGCGTCCTGCGGTATGCGATGGGCACCAAGAGCGCGGGACTGTTCAGCCTTCTCCTCGGTCGAGGCGCTGATGCCAATTCCCCTAGCACAGGCGCCGCGGGCGAGCCTGGGCTTACGATCCTCCATGCCGTTGCGGGCATCGACTGGGCCGAAGGGATACGGCTGCTGGTCGCGAACGGCGCCGAAGTGGACTCGGCACGTGATATTGGTATAACACCGATGATGCTCGCGGCCGGAGCAGGTTGCGACGCCAGCGTTGCAGCGCTTGCCGATCTCGGCGCGGACATCGATGCCTGCGACGACGAGGGGGACTCCGTTCTCTTCTATGCCGCGTCCAAGGGTCGTCGGACCACCGTTGAGGGGCTGCTCGAGCTCGGCGCGAATTGCGACACGGAGCCAGGCGACTCTGGCCACACGCCGCTGACAATCGCAGCCCAGATGGCTTCACCGCTTGGACAGCGGTTGCCCGATGTCCCGTCGAGCGAGTTCGCGCGCATCGTTGTGCAACTGCTCCGTGCAGGCGCCGATCCAGGGCCGATGTATGACGCGGGCCTCGTGTTGGTGAGGGGTGGCGAGACAGCGCCCCGAAGGGATGTCAGCAGTCGGGTCAAGAATCACGACCATTGGGCCGTCGCCTACCTGACTCCCGAAGGCCGCGCTCAAGCTCCGTGGTTAGAAGCCGGGCCTCGTCATCCGAAGACCCCTGGATCCGTGACTCTGCGCAAAGACGAGCCCGACAGCTACACGTTCGCACCCAGAGATGGCATTCCCTACCGCGCGGACGGGCGGTTGACCGAGATGAGCGCTTTGGTGCAAGCACTCCGCAATGAGTATGACTTTCGCGGCCCCCTATCGACATCGACGGCACGCTGCCCAGCGGACTGGGATAGCCAACTCGCGGAGGCCGTAGCGAGCAAGAGGCAAGGCAACTTCTTTGACTCCGCCGCGACGTATGTCCAGCTGTCTCAGACCTCAGGGGTTGTTCACGTTCAGCTACTCCTCGGGCTGTACAAGACTGTCGCCAGTGCGGGGGACGTTGTACTTGCGTACCGACTTCTCGGTGACATCGAGCGGATCGTCGGCAACGAGTCACAGACGTCGGACCACGGCGCCCGAATGATCGATGCCGTCGAGAGCGAACACGCGCTTGTTGAGTACCTCCGCGACATAAACGGGAACGCGTCTTACAAGTTGCCGCGCGCGTACCCCGAGATTCTCGGCGACTGGCGTGAGTACCAGCAGCTCGTCCGCGACACCATGGCGAAACTCAAGAAGATCGACCGTGGCGGTTGCTACATCGCAACCGCGGTCTACGGATCCTACGATGCGACCCCGGTCTTGACGCTTCGCCGATTCCGCGATCGCGTCCTCGCACGGTCGCCGATCGGACGGATCGCGATCCGCACGTACTACGCGATCAGCCCGCCGCTCGCACGACACTTTGTGGGTGCATCTGCGCTAAATCGCTGTGCGAGAACCGCCCTCGACGCTCTTGTCCGCCTGCTCGATCGGCGGGGCTACGGCTCCGAGTGATCTCACGATGTCAGCCGTCCGCTACAGCCGAGGCGCGCTTGAAGACCTGAACCATACAGCTCGATTGGGCTCAGGATCGGTTGGAGAGCCAGGCTGCGACAGTGGATCGCCAGCGCTCTCGGTCGGAGTTCCACGTCATCGTGTGATCCGCATCGAAGATTTCGAGCTGAACGAGATCTGGGCGCAGCGCTGCAAGCTTGCGAGAGACGGCAGGCGGCGCCGAGTCGTCATCCGCTCCATGCAAGATCAAAGTAGGGACTGCCAGCTCCTGAGCGCGCGTGATCCAGTCAAGATCCCCGAGCGGGATGGCGCCAGGCAGGCCGATTGCGCGTGCGAGCAGAGGCGATATGAGCCACGGGAGCGCGAGGAGCCCCGCCGCGGCAGGCAGCCGGGCGCGAGCGCAATTCGCCTTGATCGTCGCGATCCAGTCGAGAACGGGCGACTCAAGCAAGAGCCCGGATATCAGCCGCCTGTAATGCGGCCGCGCGGCGAGCTGGAGCGCGACCTGTGCTCCCATCGACCAGCCGAAGAGAACGACGCGACGCGCGCCGTGATCGATGGCGTACTGGATCGCAGCATCCACGTCGTCGACTTCAGTGGCGCCAAGGGTTGACCGACCGCTTCCGCGCCTCGGGCCCTCCCCGTCGTTCCTGTAGCTGACGACGAGGGACGTGTAGCCCAGCTCGGTGGTGACTTGCACACCGCGCAGCGTTCCGGCGCGCGGGCTGCCGAGCCCATGGATGTGGATAGCCCACCTGGTTGACTGCGAGTCGCTGCCATCGATGCGCCACGCTGGCGCCGGCCCCGACCGCGTGGGGATGGCAATGTCGTAGGCACTGAGGCCCGCATCGACGGGCGTCATGAAGTAGATGCCACTCCACGAGGCGCGCTCGTCGGCTGACGGTGTGAAGCCCGGTGCTGTTGCTGTCACGGCTCGTGCGAGGCGCCCAGACCCGCGATCAAGTACCTCGGCAGACAGCTGCACCCAATGGCCACCTTGAAACAGCAGAGTGAACTCACCCGGGGACTCAGTTTGATGCGTTCGATCGAGCACGATCACCTGCCGGTCGCCATCCTGTTCGACGGCACGGATGGACAGGTCGAATCGGCGCGTGCGCGAAGGCCCCGTCAGGCGCCGCGCGATCACCAAACCGAGTCCCAACGATAGGGACGCTGTGGCGGCCATCACGCCCCACAGCGCAATCGGGCCTCTCATGCCGCCCCTCGTTGAGACGTGCGCCGCGTGGCAGGCGCAACCGACGTATGAAGTCGAGCTTCGTCGGTTCCGAGGAGATGCTGCTCCGCACGTTCAAGGACGAGACGGTCGCGTGCGTTGAGAGAAAAGGACACGCGCGGGTCGATCATCGCGTCGCGGATCTCTACGACCTGTCGATGCAACTGTGCCTCGAGGCCATCGGTTTGCACGGACGCGGCATCCGTCTGACTCAATCCCGGGCGAACGATCGTCGCCGCTCGCCATGTGGGCGAGAGTTCCTTGATGAGCGTGCGTGTTCGCGCCGCCCTCCGGCGCGCGCTCAGGTAGCGCACTGTCGGCTGCCCAGCGAGTCCGACGCAGAGGAAGAGAAAGGTCAATATGTAAACCGGTCCATACGCGATAGACACGTCAGCCATCACGTCTACACGCCCGGCAACGTGTGCGATGTCCATGATGAGGACGACGACACAGAGAACCACTCCGAGGAGCGCGCCGAAGACGAGACAACCGGCAGGCAAACGCTGTAGACCAACGCTCAGCCGATACTGGCGACTCGCGAGGACTGCCATGGTGCCAACGACGATCCCGTAGTAAGTGAACTGGATCATCGAGTACGCAGCTGCTGCAGGTTGCGCTCCGAGATCGATCATGAAGTTGGTCGTCGTGGCGCCACGGTCGATGAGCAAGAAGGTGATCACGACGCCACCCAGAGCAACAAGGAGGGTTGTGGTGCCGAGCGCTATGCGGACAGGGCCGGGCTGATATTCCCCCGCTTTCATGATCCCTCGGCCAAGGAAAAAGATCCCGACCATGAGCGCGCAGTCCCCGATGAGGGTGGCGACATTCGAGCCACCGAGGAGTGCATCGATGGGCTGGTAGACCGCATCAACGTTGATCGTCATTGCGACGGCGATCGTGATCGCCGCGTAGGTGATGCTTCGTTCGGCTCGTCCGCGGCGCAGGATGAGCAGGCTCGCCACGAGTAGCCACATCAGCACTGCGACGAAGGTCTGCATCACCCGAAGATCTCGAGGTAACGCGATTCGCCGTATACCGAGCCTCGGATTGCCGCAGCGAGATGGTCAGCCAAGGCCTCAGCCGCTATCTCGGTGTCAGAGTCCAGGTCTCGCCGAGTGAGCAGCCGGCGGCGAGTTCGGGCGGGGATGTCGGGAAGCAGGAAGTCTTCCGTCGAGCATTCGTCGTCGTCTCCGTGCCCGAGGATCATGTGGGCGAACTCGTGCAGGACGAACTGCTGGCGATGGAGGACGGAGTCGCTGTGGGCGTGAAGGACGAAGTCTTCGCTCTCGGTGATGAGCCACACCGCGCAGATGCCGTCGTGATCGCCGAGATCCGCAAGTTCCACGATTCGGAGTGTGCGCTGCCGGTGATCCTGAATTGCCCGAACGAGATCGTCAAAGGTGAAGGTGCTACCCAGCGCAAGGTCTGCGACGGCCGTCGACACGGTCTGCTCGATATTCACGATGTCACTCCCGTCTGGGGAGCATGTGCCGGTGGGGGGCCACAAGGGACCGGCAAGGGCACTGCTCAGGTATGTGTCATTTCCTCGTCCAGGAATCTGCTGATCGCCTGAAGAGCCTTCGGGGAGATATCTCCCAGGGTGCGCGCGGCGTAGGACTTCACCTTCGCTGCTCGCATCGCCCGCACAAGATCCAGCTGCGCGGTGATCTTGTCCGGGGTTGCTACCCCGTCCTCGCCCAGGAGGAACGCGGCATCCACGTCGAAGAACGCAGCCAGCCCTTCGAACAGCGCGGGGTCTTGCACGAAGCGATGGCCGTTGACCATGTATGTCCATCGAGATCTCGACAAATTGATGCCGCGCTTCTCGAGGAACGCCGCAATCTGGGCGTAGGTCGGTTCGGAACCCGACTCGGTGATCGCGACGTCAAGGAGCAGCCTGAGGCGTTTCGCGAGGTCTTCCGCGGCCACTTTGCTCTCGTCTTCTGTCATTTCGGTAGACCACCCTTCCCCTCGGGTGAGGCAAGGCTTGTCGTTTCGGAGCGCCCGTCGACGGGCGTTGAGAATGCTCAATTTACTCGTTGATCATGCTCAAATCAACCGTTGCGCATGATCAATGTCGGTGCTAGAAACAACTTGAGAGGCATTTGAGCATGCTCAAAGAGGAGGCCATCGCCCAGGACGGATCACCGGAGTTGCCGGCACTCCACCCCCACCAAGTCGGCGCGGTGGCGCACCCGAACTTCATGAGCGCGCCCGCTAGAGCGCGAACAGTTGTACGACCGTCTCGGGTTGGTCGTTCGTACGCTCCCCCGTCGGCTCCGGTGAGATGGCGCGTACCTCCCACAGGAAGCCGCTCTGTCGGCCGATCAGAAGGAGGTGCCCGCGCCATGACTCGCCAACCCCCCACCGTCGGTTCCACCGAGGCGAAGCTAGAACGGCTGCACGCTCAGCTGGCGGATGCCGTGGCCACGCTCGTTACGGGCGATGACTGGGTACGGGCTCTCGAGTTCGCCGCGCGATTCCGCTCTCGTTCGTTCAACAACACCCTTCTCATCTGGATGCAGCACCTCGCTGCGTTCGAGCAGGGCAGGGTGGCTGAACCCACGCCGACGTACGTCGCGGGGTTCCGGCAATGGCGCACGCTTGGGAGGTCGGTCGACCGCGGCCAGACCGGCTACATGATCTTTGCGCCGATCCTCGCGCGATTCGCGTCCCCCACCCCACAGATCGCCGAGTCATGGCGTCGTCTTGCGCCTCGCGAGATCCCGAGCCGCAACGACGTCGTGCGCACGCGACTGGTCGGCGTGCGGCCCGCATACGTGTGGGATGCCTCGCAGACGAGCGGTGTCCCGATTCCCCACGTGCCCGCTCCGCAGTTGCTCGCGGGCGAGGCACCACAGGGTCTCTGGGATGGTCTGGCGTCCTTGGTACGGGGGCACGGGTACACACTTCGCATTGTTGGGAGCGATCGCGATCTCGGCGGAGCCAACGGCATGACTGACTACCTCACACGGAGCGTTGCCATTCGGGGTGACATAGACCCCGCGGCGCGTACGAAGACGTTGGCGCACGAGCTGGCGCACGTGATGCTGCACGGCCCTGACAACGCGGATGCCGTACTCCATCGCGGGATCGGGGAGGTCGAAGCGGAGTCCGTGGCTCTGATGATCGGAGCGGCCCAGGGCCTCGACACATCGGGCTACACGATCCCGTATGTGGCGACCTGGGCAAGATCCGTCGATGGAAAGACGCCGGTGGAAGTGGTGCAAGCCACTGGTGAGCGAGTGCGGACGACAGCGCTCACGATCCTCACGGAGTTGCCGACGTTGCAGGCCGGCTCGGGCGACCCGCCGGGTCTGACGAGGGAAGCGCAGCGGGGTGCACTTCAGCCAACCGCTGCTATTCCGGTGGAACGGCTCGATAATGTCCGCTTCGCGAGCGGTCGTCGCACCCTTGCCCAATCCGCAATCTCGGCCCGGGACCTGTGATGGACACCGTCGCCCTGTTCGCCGGAATGATCGGCCTCTCGCCGCGGGAAGGCGCCGCTCGATTCGCTGCGGCAGGAGTCCCGATCTTCCCCTGCAAGCCAGCGGAGAAGCGGCCGCTCACAGAGCACGGGTTCCGCGACGCGACCTCCGACGACCGGCAGATTGCCCGATGGTGGTCTCGATGGCCCGAAGCGAACATCGGCATGCCGACCGGGCGAGCTTCCGCCCTTGAGGTCGTAGACATCGATGTGCACGGGCGGGTGCGCGGATTCGCAGCCTTCGAGCTCGCTCGCCGGGAAGGTCTCGTGGATCGCTGGCAGGCGCTGGTGAAGACGGCGTCCGGTGGGATGCACGCCTACTACCCCGCAGACCCTGATCGCGTTCAGGCATCGTGGCAGGCCGCCCGCGCCGGCATCGACTTCCGAGGCGAGGGCGGCTACGTCATCGTGCCGCCGTCGCTGGTGCTGTTCGAAGGCAACACGTCCGCGTATGAGCTGATCGGCGCTGGACGCGGGGACGCCGTGTCAATCGACGGATCGGCGCTTCGACAGTTCCTTGACCCGAGGCCGGCCCCCGCTGCGACGCTGCGCGCGGAGGCACGCCTCGATGTTGACGCGGAGCGTATCGCGGCCTGGATGGCCGCGCGGGCTGAGGGCGAACGGAACCGCGCCTTGTACTGGGCCGCATGCCGGCTCGCGGAGAACGGGATCACCGATGAGAGTGCGCGCAATGTACTCGGGCCTGCGGCGGAGCACGCGGGGCTGCATCACGCCGAGATCCTGACGACCATCCGATCTGCGTACCGAACGGTGGTGGGGCCGACGCCACCCTTTCGCAGCAGTGGTGGCAGTTCAAAATCCCGTTCGCTCAGCGGGCAGGTGATCTCGTGATCATCGGTGCTACGGACCCGCGGTCAGGACGGATTGCCGTGTGGACCGCGGTTGTCGGCACCGTATTCATCGCTGTTGGCGCGTTCTGGTTGTCGTTCACCGCTCTCGCGGATCTCGCACGCCGGTCCGGCATCGCGGCGACGCAGGCGTGGGCGTGGCCGCTCATTGTCGACGGAATCATCGTCGTCGGAACTGTTGCCGTGGTCGCGCTCGCCGGACAGCGGGGTGCGTGGTATCCGTGGATGCTGCTCATGATCGGTGCTGCGGTATCGGTCGCCGCAAACTCGATCCATGCCGTCGTCGCGGCCGATGCCGATGTTCTTCCCGTGCTTGCAGCGTCGGTTGCCGCAGTACCGCCGCTGGTGCTTCTCGCGATCACTCACCTGACGGTCGTTCTCACCCAGCGATTCCGGCTTCACGTTTCCTCCACAGCAGAGACGTCACGAGACCTGTCCACAGAAGTCGTTCCGATTCGCTCGCTGGTCGAGGTTCCGGAGAAGGGTGCCCGTAGAAGCGTTGCCGCGCTGATGCGTCAGCGCGGGATGTCGAACAAGGAGATTGCGAGCGCCACGGGAGTTCATCCGTCGACAGTCGGCCGGTGGTTCGGGGGGACGATCGGCACACCTGAGGTTCAGAAGGAGGTTACGTCATGAACGAATACGAGCGAGTCGAGCGATCCGGGCTGCCGCTTCGCTTGGACGCGTCCGAGCGTGAACGTGAACTCGTCGATAAGCGGTCACCCGAAGAGGTCTCCGAATTGGCGCGGCACGGCGATCCTTCGCTTGCGAGGCAGCCGCTGTCCCTATCCGGCGCTGAGCGGGTTCGAAGCGAGGTGGTCTGGATGCGACCTACGGAACTCGTTCCCGCCGTCACCGGGCGCGTCGCGGGCCAGGGAATCGACCTCGAGTCCTCGCTCGCCCGGCGAGCGCGCGCTTTCCCGACGCAGGGGGTTGCGGCTACTCGCCGCGCAATCCGAGAACGGGCCCTTCACTTACCGCCGGTGGAGGCGTTCGGAAACGGCCGCGCTGATCACGTGTCCGTCCGTCGTTCTGGAATCGGTCGGTAGCGAGGTTGCCATGTCGAGCCAGGGTTCCCGCTCAGCTGCCGCCGCATCGGTGCACTCGCAGCGCGTTCCGGACTCGTCCGAGTCGGCGAGCGTGCCCGCCGCGTTTGAGAGCTCCGAGGGGCTGCGCAAAGTGCTCAAACGCCTCGCCGCGCAGGACCACGGCGCCTGGCGTCGCGACGCCGAAGCCGCAGCGCTCATGGAGTATGTCGTTCGGCGTTACGCAAAGCTGGCGCGCAAGCACGGACTCGATCCATGGGATGCCGCGGCGGCCGCATTCGACGCAATGCGCTCGTCGGCGGTGCGCAATGCCGACGACCCCTGGGCGGTAGTCACTCGGGCCGTGCAGGTGACGCTGATCGCGGAGGAACGGGCGAACGGCCTGCTGTGCTCGGTCTACCAGGCGCGCCGACCCGAGTTCTCGTCGTTCCATGACCCCGAGCGATTCAGTGACCGAGAGAACCCCCTGAGCGACTATCACCCGTCACTGCGTGTACAGGGTGCCGGGGACGCGCTCGATGACGGGTGCTCATCGGACGGCGCCGGGATTGGAGAGGCAGTCGAGAATGCGATCGCCTTCATGACCTTGCTCGGCTGGCCGCGCACGCCCGCGCGAACCGCGATGGAGTACATCTGCGCACGACTCAGTGAGGTTCCCTCGCGTGCGACCGCCTGGGAATCGCTTCGGCGCGACGTTCACGGAAGAACTCTCCTCGATCTGTCGTCCTCATCGTGGAACGGATTACTACGCGCTGTCCTCGGCAACCCGGAACCCGAGGTCGCCCGGACGACAGCCGGACGCGGCATCCTGCTCCGCCTGCTGATCGGTGAACCGTTACGTTCACTGCTGACGGATGACGATCTCGTCCTCGCGGTGAGTCTCGCCGCCCCCGCCGAGCGATCGAGGCGGTGACCATGGGAACCAGAGTCGGCCACATCGAGCTCGAACGATCGATCGAGTCGATCGTCGTCGGGAAGCGCCACCGTACCGAGTTCGGAGACATCGATGAGCTCGCCCAGTCGATCACCCGCGACGGACTTCTCCAGCCTGTCACCGTGACACCAGAAGGCGTTCTGGTGTGCGGTGCCCGTCGGCTCGAAGCGCTGAAGCGGCTGGGCGAGAAGACGATCAAGGTATGGGTGAGGTCCGGGATCTCGGATCGGCTCGCCGAGTTGCTGGCAGAGCAGGCCGAGAACCTCCTCCACAAACCGCTCACGCCGACAGAGGCAGCTGCCCTGTACACCGAACTGAAGGATCACATCACTGACGACGCGACTCGCCGGCAGTCCGCGACGCGTTTCAGCCGTGTGGATTCTCGGGATGGAAAAGACGGTGGTGCCACCGTGGCACCACCGCAATTCAAAGCAGGCAAGAGTCGCACCCAGGCAGCCCAGATGGTCACCGGAAAGGCGTCGTACACCACGCTGGAACGCATTGCCGAACTTCAGCGCGTTGTCGCTGACCCCGGCACCGACCCTGCCCTAAAGGAGAAAGCGAGCCAAGAACTGCGGCTCATCGACGAGGGCGGCAGTGTCGCCGCGTCACACGCGCGAATCAGGCAACTCCTCGAGCCGGTGTCGCCACAGCAGTTCGAGGACTTCGAAGCGCCCGAGGACTTCGAGCCGCCCGATGAACTCGAGCAATTGGCGAACGCGGCGCTCGCGAGAGTCAAGGAGGCCAAGCGCAACCCCAGAACGCCGCGCCACCGTGCCGCTGGCGCGCACGTCTTTCCCGTCCGGGCCTTCGTGCGTGTGTGGGAGGACCTCGATCTGTGGTGGACCCACTTCGACGTCGCAGCTGTGGCTTCCGAACTGACTGACGAGCAACTCGAGCAGTTCGAATCGACTCTGGCGTCGACCGTGGAGTTCTTCGCGGCGCTCCGCAGCGCACGTGTCCGGCTGGGGCGGGAAATCGCGTGATGGTCGCCACTGTGCGCCCTGGGCGGCGCCTCGTCATCTTCCTCTCGATCGGGTTCGGCGTGCTGGCCGCACTTGTCGGCATCGGCCTGTACGGCCTGGTACTGGCACCGACGCCCAGCACGCCAACGACCTCGGTCGAGCCGACGGCCCCGACTGCCGCGACCGTCGATCCTGAACCGAGCGCCTCGAGCGCAACGCTTCCCCCGATCCGCTCGACATCGGATGCCGAGTCCTTCGCGCGCGATGCCGCCCACACCCTCATCCACTGGGACGCCGCCACCGACTTCGATCCAGCCGACTACGCACAGGTGATCGTCGACGCAGGGGATCCCTCTGGTACCGAGACTGCCGGGCTTGCGTCCGATGTCCGCACCTATCTGCCGACGACGGACGCGTGGTTGACGCTGCGCACCTATGGCACGCGCCAGTGGCTCACCATCGATGAGGCGTTCGTGCCGGCATCCTGGAGCGACGCCGTCGATCAAGCGGCACCTAGCCAACTACTCCCCGGAACCATCGCGTACACGATCACGGGAACACGCCATCGGGCCGGCATCGTGGGGACTCAGACCCAGGAGACCTCTCGACCGATCGCATTCACCCTGTTCATAGCGTGTGAGCCGAGTTTCGACGAGTGCCGCTTGCTCCGGCTCTCTGAGGTCGACAATCCGCTCCGGTGACGGACGCCGAACATGAAGAAGCTCGTGGTCGCCCTCGCCGTCGCGGTTCTCACCCTGCCGTTCGCAGGATTGATCGCAGTCCCACTCGTTCTCTCCCCCGCCGCGCTCGCTGCCTGCCAGACATCCGGGCCACTCGTCGTCACCGACGTGCCGGAGAACTTGACCGCGATACGGAGCGACGGGGTGTCGGTGACGCTCGGGCACACACAACTCACCCGTGCTGCGACGATCATCACGGTAGGCAGTGGGATTGAGGGTGTCGGGCGGCAGGGGGTGCTGATCGGGCTGATGGCCGCACTCACCGAGTCGACCCTGCGAATGCTCGCGAACGCCGCCCATCCCGCATCACTCAGCATGCCCAACGACGGCATCGGCAGCGACCACGACTCCCTCGGCCTGTTTCAGATGCGGCCGACCGCCGGCTGGGGCACTGTCGATGAGCTCATGAATCCGGACTACCAGGTGCGCGCATTCTTCGGCGGCGCGGAGGGACCCAACTTCCCCTCGCCCGCGGGGCTCCTCGACATCGCGGGCTGGCAGTCAGCTGATCCGGGCTCGGCTGCGCAAGCTGTCGAGCGCTCGGCCTTCCCCGACCGCTACCAGGATTATCAGCCCGTCGCGGAAGCCATCCTCGTCGCGCTGACCCGGCCGATCGCGTCGGTGACGGGAGGGGGCGCACCTCTGGATTCCGTCCCCGAGACGACCCGCATCGTCTTTCCCCTCCCGAGCAACACGTGGGTGCGGGCCAGCGGCTATGGCGGGCGAACCGACCCCATGACGGGTCGACCTGCGTTCCATGCAGGAACCGACTTCTCCGCGGCAGACGGCACACCCATCTTCTCGATCGCTGACGGGATCGTCGGCTGGGCGGGGCCGTATGGGGGTTACGGACAGCTGATCGTCATCGAGCACACGGTCAACGGAGAGCGGGTGGCGTCGGCGTACGCGCACATGTGGGCGACCGGCGTACACGTGACGGTCGGCGAGCGCGTCACCGCTGGCCAGCACATCGGAGACGTAGGGTCATCCGGCAAGTCCACGGGATCTCACCTTCACTTCGAGATCCGTCCCGGCGGAGCGTTCGAGCCGGCTATCGACGCAGACCCATGGCTCGCCGAGCACGGCGCCGAAGGATTGGATGCCGCGACCGCTGGCAGGACGGCGTGCGCGGCAGGCGCATGAGGTGACCGAAATGGACATCTTCCCGGACTTCGGAGCGGTTGGAGGAGCGGGTGACCTCCGCGTGATCGTCGGCGCGCTCCTCATGTATGTCCTGGTCTT
This sequence comes from Microbacterium sp. zg.B48, assembly GCF_024623505.1. Taxonomy (NCBI): domain Bacteria; kingdom Bacillati; phylum Actinomycetota; class Actinomycetes; order Micrococcales; family Microbacteriaceae; genus Microbacterium; species Microbacterium sp. zg.B48. The sequence goes on along the minus strand of NZ_JANJFE010000012.1, from coordinate 162,634 downwards.
CGCGGTACTCGCGATCCTCATCTGCGCCGCCACATGGGCGATCGCGTCGACGAGCGGGAACTATCAGTCGGCCATGCGAGCCCGTACCGGCCTTCTTGTTGCTGTCGGCACAGCGGCGCTTGCCGGCGCGGCGGTCGCCTGGATGAACTTCCTCATTGGGGTCGGCCAACAGCTCTAGCCAGAGTGCGTGCACGGACTGCGCGGGTCGACGGATCTCGGGGACGCCGCACGCACCTTGTACGCAGGTTCGTTTCTGCGCAGACAAGGAGCACGACCGTGATCGACATCGTTCCCAACGGGTCAGGACTTCCCGGCATCGAGCAACTCCGCGTCATCGTCGGCGCAGTGATGACAGTCGGGCTCATTCTCGCCGTGCTCGCCCTCATCATCGCCGCGGTCGCGTGGGGGTATGGGGCCAACTCATCGAACCCCCATCTCGCCTCACGGGGCAAGCTCGGCGTTCTGGTGGCGTGCGGCGCGGCACTCATCTGCGGGGCGTCGGTCACGCTCGTGAACTTCTTCTGGGGTGTAGGCCAGTCCGTCTGAGCGAACGCGGCCGATTGAGAGGAACGACGCGAGTGGGTGGAGTTTGCGATATCCCGGCGATCGCCGAGGTATGCCAGACCGTCGGGTCGGGTGTCACATCGCTCGTTGCCGCGCCCTTCGATTGGCTCGCCCACACGCTCGCCGCAGCCGCCGCGTGGTTCTTCGAAGCGGTCTGGGCGGTGTTCGACACGACCACACTCGTCGACGTCACCGGTGACCAGTACACGCAGGTGTACAACCTGCTCTTCGGCGTAGCGCTGTTCGTCATGCTCGTGTTCTTCTGCCTGCAACTGATCACCGGCTTGGCGCATCGCGATCCAACCGCGGTGTCACGGGCTGCTGTCGGGCTCGGCAAGTCCGTGCTCGGCTCGTTCGTCGCAATCGCCCTGACGGCGACGCTGCTGGAGATCACGGATCAGCTGGCCATCGGGATCGTCCAGGCAACAGGAAACACGATGGAGGGAATGGGCGACAGAATCGCCCTGATGGCCGCCGGGCTGGTCGCGATCAACATCGCGAGCCCCGGCGTCGGCGCGATCATGACGATCTTCCTCGCAGGACTCGCGATCGCAGCCACCGCGATTGTGTGGTTCTCACTCCTCATCCGCAAAGCCCTGCTCCTGGTGGCGATCGTGTTCGCGCCGATCGCACTGGCCGGATTCTCCTGGGATGCTACCCGCGGCTGGTTCGGCAAGTGGGTGGCGTTCGTTGTGGCCCTCGTGTTCTCCAAGCTCGTGCTTGTCGTCCTCTTCCTCGTCGCGATCAACCAGACCGCGGCGCCGATCGACGTTGATCTCGCCTCCATCAGCGATCCCGTGGCCGGAGTCGTACTCATGCTCGTCGCAGCCTTCGCGCCATACATGACCTACAAATTCATCTCGTTCGTCGGCGTCGATATGTACCACGCGATGTCGACCGAACAGGAGGCTAAGGGCGCGTTGAATCGGCCAGTCCCCGTGCCAGTGAGCCCCGCGAGTGCGAAGTCGGCGAAGTCGATCCTCGACGGAGGTGGCACCTCGAGTGGGTCGGCTCCCCCGGTGGCGACGAGCGCCGCTGCCAACACCGCTGGATCTGGTGCCAGCGCGGGTGCGTCTGGTGTAGCAGCGTCCGGCGCAGGAACTTCAGGCGCTGCGGCGGCCGCCGGCCCGGCCGCCGCAGTCATCGTCGGCGGTCAGGTAGTCGGCAAGGCGGCCTCCGCTGGACCCAAGCTCGGCAACGCCACCGGATCAGCAGCCATGGGACATGCAGAGGGCGCCAATCCGACAGACACACCACCGGCACCGACGACCTCCCCGGCTGCCGGGCAACCGATCCCACAGCCGCGCACACCGACCCCGCCTCCGCGGCCGATCCCCACTCCGCGCGAAAGGACGACAGCATGACAGCGAGCAACGCCCCGCGCGCGAACCAACTGCACCCGGTTCAGTTCTCCCGTCTGTCCAAGCGAGGCGTGATGCTTGGCCTCTCCCTGGCACAGCTCGTGACACTCGCCATCGGGTTAGTGGCGTTCACTAGCGCGGTGTACATGGGCGGCGGCATCCTGTTCGGCCTCACGTCACCGATCTGGGTGACGAGCATCGCTCTTGCCTTCGTTCCCGTGGGTGGCCGGAAGCTCATTGAATGGGTGCCGATCTCAATCCGCTGGGTGTGGCGAAGCGTCGGCGGGCAGCTGCGATTCCGCGCGGACTTGGTCAAGCCGCGCCCCGCGGGCACGCTCGCACTCCCCGGCGACGCCGCCGCGCTCCGAGAGTGGGTCGACCCCGAGACGGGCGCCGCCATGATCCAAGACCCTCACGCTCAGACCCTGACGGCAATCGCCGGCATCACGCATCCGGCGTTCGTCCTTCTCGACAGCGGCGAACAGGAACGTCGGGTGACCGGCTGGGGGCGTGTGCTCGCGACGATCTGCCGGTCGGGCCGCATCGCGCGCGTGCAGGTCTCCGAGCGCACGGTGCCCAGCTCCGGAAGCGGTCTCGCCGAATGGTGGGCCAGGCACGGCGTCGACGATGACTCTTGGCCCGCGGTCACGTACAAGGAGCTGATTGAGCGCGCCGGCCCTGCCGGCGAACGGCATGAGACGACAATCGCCCTCGCGCTCGACATGCGCGCGGCGGCCCGCCAGATCCGCGCCGCCGGGGGTGGTATGAAGGGGGCCGCGAGCGTACTGCGTCAGGAGATGACGACGTTCGTGGCAGCACTGCGGGCAGCCGACCTAACGCCCACAGGATGGCTGAACCCAGGCGAGGTCGCGGTCGTGCTGCGCTCCGCATACGATCCCGCAGCCGCTCCCGCGCTTGAGAGACACGGGGACATCGGTCGATCTCTCGCAACGGCCGGTCCCATCGCAGTTGCCGAAACCTGGGACCGGCTGCATACCGACTCGGCCCACCACGCGGTTCTCTGGATCTCGGAGTGGCCGAGGTCACAGGTGTACCCAGGCTTCCTCTCCCCCTTGCTGCTGACCTCGGGTATCCAGCGCACATTCACTCTGACGTGCACGCCGGTCCGTGCCGACCTCGCCGCGAGGGACATCAGGAGGAAGAAGGTGGGGCTTCTCTCGGATGCTGCGCAGCGGGCGAAGGTCGGGCAGATCGAGGATGCCGCGCGCACCGCCGAATACAACGACGTCGTGCAGCAAGAGTCAGACCTTGAGGCTGGTCACGGCGTGCTGCGTTTCACCGGGCTCGTGGCAGTGTCGGCGCCGAGCGTCGACGAGCTGGATGCCGCAGTCGCGGCGATCGAGCAGGCCGCCGTGCAAGCTGCCTGCGAAACACGGAGGCTCGTGGGTCAGCAGGCGCAAGCGTTCACCGTCGCCGCGCTGCCCCTGTGCCGAACCGTGTGACGCGCGGGGACACCTGGCGCACCTGACTGACGACTTCTGTTGCAAGGGACACGCAATGCCTACATTTCAGGATCCTGTCGTCGATGGCGAGGAAGCATGTCACGCTCTGCGCGCTCTCGCGCACGCCACGCGCACGTTCGATGACCCAGCGCAGACGTACGAGGTGGTCGGGGATCTGCTGGGCGGCCTGAGATCGCTCGAACAGGTGCTCGATCAGCTCGCGTTCGCGCACACCAGCTCGGAGGCGATCGCCCGGACTGACGACGGTGATCACTGGGCTGGGGTGGAGGAAGCCTATGCGGCCGCTCTCGCGCTGCGGCGTGCGTCGACCCTTGTCGCTCGGGCCGGCTTGGCCCTGGATCGGGCATCTCAGCACTCCAGCCGAATCGCATGGGGCCCATCCGTCGTCGCCGCGCCGCCGGTCTCGGAATCACTCGCGCCCCGCGTCAATCCGAACGACTCGTTCCAGCGCCCTGGCCCCTTCGCCTTCCAGGGGTCTGGTGCGAAAGTTCACCGCCGCAACGGGATGTCGCTGTGAACGCGCAAGGGGGTGAGCGCATTCACACCACAACGCTCGTGGACCTGGCAGGCGAACGCAGGAAGGAGCGTCGTGCCCGACGAAAGGCATCCCAGCGTCTCAGTGCCGCCACTCGCGCTGCCGCCACCGAATCCGACCGTGCCGAGGTCGAAGCGCAGCGCGCGGATCTACGCGCGACGGCTTACCTGCCTGCCGCCGGGGAGTCGCGGCCCGCGGCGCTCCGAACACCCGGCCGCCTGCGGATACCGCGCCACCAGGACACCAGTGCGACGCTTGCCGGTGCGTACCCGTTCCTCGCCGAAGGCGGGCTCGGCTCGCAAGGCGTCTTCGTCGGCCAGGACCTCTACTCGGGTGCGTCATTCGTCTATGACCCGTGGGTGCTGTACTCACGTGGGATGATCACCGCGCCGAACATCGTCCTGGCAGGGATCGTGGGCTCCGGTAAGTCATCGCTCGTGAAGAGCCTCTACACGCGCTCGATCCCCTTCGGCCGCCGCGTCTACGTACCCGGCGACCCGAAGGGCGAACACACTGCCGTCGCCGAAGCGGTCGGTGGACAGGCGATCGTGCTCGGACACGGCATGGCGAACCGACTCAACCCGCTCGACGAAGGGCATCGCCCATCCGGCGTCTCGGACGAGAGCTGGGCCGGTCACGTCGCCTCTCGTCGCCGCGACCTCATCGGCGCCCTGACCGAAACCGTGCTCGAACGACCACTCAGCCCACTGGAGCACACCGCGATCGACCTCGCTCTCGCGGACACTGTCCGCTCATGCGAGACCCCAATCTTGCCGATGGTCGTCGAACGCATCCTCTCTCCGGACGCATCTCAGCGAGCTGACCGCCGCCTGGTCGAGGACGGCAGGGTCGTCGGGCACGCGCTCCGTCGGCTCGTCGCCGGAGATCTCGCCGGCCTGTTTGATGGTCCCAGCACCGTCACCTTCGACCCGACTCTGCCGATGATCTCGCTCGATCTGTCGCGCGTTGCCGAGAATACGACGCTCGTCTCTGTCCTCATGACGTGCTCCTCCGCCTGGATGGAGTCCGCCCTCCTCGACCCTCACGGCGGACAGCGTTGGGTCATCTATGACGAAGCCTGGCGCCTCATGTCGCATCCCGCCCTCCTGCGACGCATGGACGCGCAGTGGCGGCTCGCGCGCCACTACGGAATCGCGAACCTGCTGGTGTTCCACAAGCTCTCCGACCTCGACAACGTCGGCGACAAGGGCTCCGCGATGCGCGCGATCGCCTCCTCCCTCCTCGCCAACGCGGAGACCCGAATCATCTACCGTCAGGAATCGGACCAACTCGGAGCGACTGCGACCGCGCTGGGCCTCACTGGCACCGAGCAGAGCCTGCTGCCCGGCTTGGCAACTGGTCAAGGTCTCTGGCGGATCAAGGATCGTAGCTTCGTGGTTCAGCACCAACTGCATCCCGCGGAGCTTGCAGCATTCGACACGACGAGCCGGATGACGGAGGGCATGAGATGACGACAGCGCACGCATTCCGACGATCCACCGACGCGATCCGCGTGCCGGCGGTCCTTCCCGTGATCACCATGACGATCTCGCCGGACGGCACGATGACCGTCGCCGTCGATGGGACGCCGTTCGAACCGCCTCGGTTCGGGGCACCATGGGCCCGCGCGTCCTTTGCGGAAGTCATAGACACGGTCCTGCTCGCTCACGGGTCGCCGGTGCGGGTCGTCATCCACGAGGCAGACGGCACGGTCTTCACCGACCTCATCACCCGGCCGCTGCAGGGCTCCGTCGCCCCGAGTGCGCCGCCGCAGGTCCGGTACGGCGTGTCGAGCGCTCCGGCGGAGCCACTTGCCGCACCCGCAGCACTCATCGATACGACGCCCTTGATCGAGCCGCCTCGCGTTGTATACGGCGAAGAGGGTTTCCTCCCGGGCGAAGACGTAGCCCTAGCGATCATCGTGCGTCACATCAAGGCTTCTGCGGACGGATCCGCTCGAGCGTCGCTGGAACCGGGGCTCTGCCGCGTGACCGCCGCTGGCGAAATTGTCCTCGTGGGGAGAATCTCCGGCACGTGTGTCTTCGGGATTATCACATGACGGGTGCGCACGGTGTGGGTATCTCCGGTCCCGACGGGCTGACCAACGTCGCGTTGCTCGCTCTCGGCGGGGCCGTTGCGATCGCCGGCATCCTGCGTGTGGGCGGCAATCTCGCCGCCTTCCTGTCAGGAGCGGAGCAGCCGACAGGTGGTCTGGCAGCGGGGCTCGGTGTCTTCGGCTCCCCCGCTGATCCGGGGGCGGCACTCGGATCTCCTGGGCTCAACGCCGTGGCCTACTGGACGGTCGTCTTAGCGTTCGTGGCGCTGCTCAGCGTTTCGGGGTGGTGGGTGTGGCGCGTCATCCGGAACCACACTCGTCACGCCAGGTCCGACCCGAACCGGATTGCCGGGATCGCGACGTCGGCCGACGTGCGCCGCGCTGCCTCCGATCGCGCGTTGCTGAAGCGCGCTGCCCACCTTCGCGCGTCCGTCGATAAGCCGCGATCCGAGGACGTCGGCTATCTCGTTGGCGTGGCGCGAGGAACGAAGGTGTGGACGTCGGTCGAGGATTCGATCCTCGTGATCGGCCCTCCCCGGTCGGGCAAGGGCGCCCACATCGTCATAAATGCGATCCTCGACGCGCCAGGCCCGGTCGTCACGACCTCCACCAGGCCGGACAACCTCACGACCACCATTCGCTCGCGCATGAGACGTGGGCCCGTCGCCGTGTTCGACCCACAACATCTTGCTCCGGGCGTACCCGCGGGCTTGCGGTGGTCGCCGGTACGCGGATGCGAGCTCCCACTCACCGCGATGATTCGCGCCGCGGGACTCGCAGCCGGTACAGGCCTGTCGAGCGTTGGGGTGGAGAACGGCGGCTTCTGGGAGGGCAAAACCCGTACAGCCCTTCAGTCGCTGCTGCACGCCGCGGCACTCGACGGCCGCTCGCCTGGTGAGCTCTTTCGCTGGACGCTCGACCCGGCCGCGGCGAAGGATGCCGTCGCGATCCTCACATCCAACCCTGCCGCCGCGACGGGATGGGCCGAGTCGCTTGAGGCGATGATCGACGCCGACCCACGCACGCGCGACTCGATCTGGCAGGGCGTCTCCCTGGCGTTGGCGGCTCTGGCTGACCCTCGTGTTCTCGACGCAGTCAGCCCGAGCCAGGACGAGCAGTTCGATCCGGAGACCTTTCTCCGACGCAACGGCACCCTGTACCTTCTCGCGACGGGCGCCGGCGCCGGCGCATCCTCCTCCCTCGTCGCCGCGCTGGTCGAAGACCTCGTCGAAACCGCGAGGCGCGTTGCCGCGAGATCCCCAGGCGCCCGCCTCGACCCGCCACTGCTTCTCGCGCTGGACGAAATCGGCAACCTTGCCCCTCTGCCATCGCTGCCTGTCCTGATGGCCGAAGGCGGAGGTACCGGTGTCACCACGATGCCGGTGCTGCAGTCGCTCGCGCAGGCCCGTCAGCGGTGGGGCGACAACGCAGCCACCGCGATCTGGGACGCGAGTATCGCCAAGATCGTGCTCGGCGGCGCCTCAGGGTCTCGAGACCTCCAGGACATCGCAACCCTGATCGGCGACCGCGACGAGGCCACCGACTCGATCACGATCGGTGAACGCGGCATGCGCTCCAACCAGCGATCAACGCGCCGCGTTCCGATCATGCCGCCCGACGTGATCCGCACGCTGCCGTACGGCACGGCGCTCCTACTGCTGAGGTCGGCGCCACCAATCGTCACGCGCATGCGCGAATGGACTGCCCGGCCCGACGCTGCGGACCTCCGTGTCGATCGGGCTCGCGTTGAAGAGCAACTGCGGCGGGGATAGGTGACGCACCTATCAGGTGATGGCCGACCCCTGCGGCCCTGAGAGGAGCATCCGATGACTATCCACACCCAGCAATCTCTCTCCGGGTTCATCGCGTCGCAGCCTCAACTCGCATTCAACGCGAAAGGCGAAGCCCGGTTCTGGGTGCGCATCGGGCAGGAGCACTTCGAACGCAACGAAGACGGCACCTTCACCCAGACTGAGACCACGTACCACGACCTCGTCATGTTCCGCCGCAACGCGGAGCGGGCCTACGCGATGTTCAACAAGGGCGACGTATTCATCGCCGAGGGCTACACGCACACCTTGACGCGGGAACGCGACGGCGAAATGCTCGAGACCGAGGAGTTCGTCGCGAAGCGCCTCGGCCACGACTCCGCGCGCACCAATTACATCCTGCAACGCCGCCGCAACGCGCTTCCGTCTGTGGCGGCATCAGCCCCTTCTACGGCAAAGTCCGCCGTCAGGCCCGTGGCCCTCTGAGCGCCTGATGACCGCCGACGAGCCCCTGTACTTTCCTGGGTACGAGTTCGAACCTCCGACACCGGACGGCCCCGAAAGTGAGGCCGATGGCCTGCCTAGCGTGCCCCGCCCGGTGAACTGGAACGTGCTCACCTCCGATCAAGCGGCATTCGAGTGGGTCGAACTCGACAGATGGGTGAACTGGCTACGACGCACCTACGGCCTCGGACCGTCGATCATCCCGCCGCTGTGGCACCGACACTCCGAACTCGTTTGGGAACTCTCCGCCCTGCACCTGCACTGGCTCTGTGCCTACGACGAGGAGCAGCATGGCTCCGCTCCCCTCGGCTGGCACCAGGACTTCGCCGAGGCCCGAGAGCGCCTGCACGACTGGGTCGCCGCCTGCGGCTCACGCCTCGACCGCGACAGGGCGACACGTCAGACCGCTTGGCCTGGGGAAGATCCAGCACCGTCGGTCGAAGAGGTCACCATCGAGGATCGTTCGGCCGACTTCCGCAGGTTCGTCGTCGAGGACGTCGCGCGCAGGCGCGTCGTCGAGGATGCGTTCATGGCGGAAGCCGCCGAGTCGAATCATCACCCTTGAATCGACTCGGGTGAGGGTTGCGAGTACTGCCCGCTTGGCCGGGGTTGAACGTGCAAGTTGGCGGGCGGGTCATGCGATCGAAGTCTGCATCGCTGGTCGATGCATGGATGAAGCCCGCAAGCCTGGCCAAGTGCATCGTCGGGCTCGCCCGCTGATGGACCGGCGTACGGGCGTTGCGAGCACGATTAAGGTTCGTCGGAACAAACGTGGGACAAGCGGTGCCGAATCCGGTCCACCAATCTCCGCCCACTTGACCTCACGGCTCGGACGTCGTGTTGAACGGTACCGCTACCCCTCGTTACCGCGCCTTGACCACTTTCAGCACGGCGTCGGTAAAGGACTGCGGCTTCACCGACTCGCGAGTCAGCGGCACTCCCTCTTGCACTGAGTCAATGACGGCGCACGCCGCTTTGAATAGATCCACAGCGTTCTGGTCGTCCCAAAGGACGTCGTTAACCTTCTTGGCATAGCCCTCGATCTTGTTAGCCGTGAATGCCGGCATCTCGGAACCCGCCGCCAGATAGCGCGCAACCATCAAGATGTGGAAACGCGCTGGCTTGAAGCTCACCGGGATCTGGCCGTTGCGGAAGAAGAACTCAAGCTTGTAATACGCGAACGCGGCTGTGTAGTAGGGCTCGATCTTGTGGGTCGGACTGAAGATCGTCTTGCCCACCTGCGGCTTCAGTTCTGAGTAGTAGTTGGCCGCCCGGCGCGGTTCGTCCAAGAACATTGCCGCGAAAGACCGCATCTCGAGCGTCTTCGTTACGATACGGACCTTCTCGACACTTGCGGTGTTGTACTGCTTCGACCGACGCTCGTAGTGCAGGCGATGGCGCTCATCGAACGCGCCCATGTACGCTTCGAGTTGCTTCTGAAAAGTGCTCAGTGCGTACAGGTCGTCATCGGTGACCTGCGTCTGGCGATTGGTTGCCGTGATGATTGAGTTGATGACTTCCTCGTCATTCGTCGCAATCACCTTGAATGGCACTCCAAGGCTGTCGGGCAGTTCTTCGCGGCTGTTATGGAGGACGTGACTCGTCTGACACCCATTGACGATTTGGTAGTCGGAGACGAAGAACTTGTTGCCCGTGTTGCGCAGACTGCGTGCCACGAGCGTTACACCGTTGTTGAGAACGGCGAACCGATCGCGTCCCTCGACCGTCCCCAAGCTGCGCGCGATCTCGCTGTTCACCGGATTATCGCCTTGAAAGTCGCGAACATTGTCGTAAAAGATGTGCTTACGAATGCTGCCTGACTCCGGGTCCGACACCACTCGGAGGAACTCGTTCAGCGGCAAGACACCGACATATGACTCGGTCACCCCCGGGATATCGGGCACGGTGACCTTGTTTGCGAAAGTGAACTCGACCGATGCTGCATTCTTGCTCCGAGTCCAGCTCGCCTGGATCTCCGTGGCACCGAAGGGCTTTAAGGCAACTCGGCTGAACAGATTCGTATCCGCGAGCTTCGCCTCGGCCCTCATGATCTTTCCCAGCAGGTGCTGATCATCCACCCACTTCCCGGTGGTCACGAACGACAGCTCACAGGTTGGCTTCTCGTGCTTGAACTGGACACTGTGGTCGTAGATCCATGCCATGAGTTCTCGCAAGTGGACGATGCGATCCGACATCGGCAGAACGGGCTCTTCGGCGAAGAACTCCAGAACACCGTCTCCAAATGACGCGATCTCCTCGCCGCTGAATCCGCTGGCGGTCTTTGCTTGAATGAAAACGAAGCGGACGTCAAGGAAGCCGTTTGTTCTGAGCAACTCTTCGATCTCGTCGATCTCCGTCACGAGCACGCCGTTCACAAGGATCGCCACGCCGTCAAGCGTCAGATCACTTCCACCTCCAGTGTGAACGTCTGGGACGCTGAACTCTTCGTCGTAGGAGTCCGAGAGGATGCAGTAGTTCGCGAAGTGCTCGAACGTCGTCGCAACGTCGCCAACGGGCAGGCTTTGCTCCGTGCGGAAGGTCTCGACATAGGAGGTTGTAATTCGGTCCACCGCTGCATACTCGCACACGGCGGCCGCTCTGAAGCAAAGCCCCGCGTCGAAATTTGCTCCACTTTCGCGCCTCGCCGCCTTGGGATCGACGCACGACCGTGGCGCCCAACCCCCGGCATACTGTGAGAGTGAGCCACCTCGACGAGATCATCAGCGGCGCAACTGATGAGTCCGTCAAGACCTCGAACTTGCTTCGCCAGGTGCAGATTGCGAGTCACTACCTCGGCGCGGAGGAAATTCGGAGTTGGGCGCAACGCGAGCTCCGCGGCTACGGCTCAGACGATCCTCTACCGGACTACCGAGCGGCCCGGCCGACTCCCGTCATGGGGACCTGGGTAGCAATGAACTACAAGGCCACCGATCGACTCGATATGGGCGCGTTGCCAGACGAGGTCAGCTGGGCATTCGAGGTCGATCTGCGACAGAGCCTTGCCGAGTTGGAGCAGCTCTCCGGAGGCGACCAGGATGCACAGATCTCTTGGCCGGCGAACCTGGTGGTCCTATACAACCAGGCCGCCCAGAAGGGCCTCGTGGCGCACATGCAAGGCGCCAACCTCGTGTTTGCTCATCGAACGTTGACCCGCGGAATGCTGATCGGTGTGATCGACGCGGTGCGAAACACGGCGCTTGAGTTCGCCCTCAGCCTTCAGTCAGCGGATCGCGAGGCGGGGAGCCGCGACGGACCAACCATCCAAAGCCCTTCGGTGCGGGAAGCGGTTCTACACGTCACCAACCACATCTACGGTGACGGGGTCAACATCGCGCAAGGTTCGGGAATGTCGCAGAACTTGACTGTCACCAAGGGGGACATCGCGCAGTTCGTGAGCGCTCTCGCCGAGATTCTTGAGGACGAGCGCGCGATTGGTGAGGTCGTAACCGTCGTGACGAGCGACGAACCCGCCGATGCCAAACGCTCCAAGCTCAAGAAGCTCGGCACTGCCATCGGGTCGGGAGCCGTAGCCATCGCCGCCGGCGTCACCAGTGAGGTCGCTGCCGACCGTCTCATACATCTGGCAGGCCAGTACCTCGGCTGGTGACCCTCGGGGACAGACTCCTTGCGGCACCGATCGTGCAATGCGAAGAACGCAGCCGGCAGCAAGCGCGCGGCGATCGAGCCCCCACCGCCAACAGCCCAAACACAGGATGAGCGCTCGTTCTCTGGCCGCGGCCAGCCCGCGAATCACAACCGCGCGGTTCACGACTGGCATGGATGGTCTTCGAACGCCGCTGGCGCTAGATGGACCGGCCCTCAGCCGTTCGCGTCGAGCCAGTCGAGGATCCCCCGGGCGGTCCTAATGTCTTCGGGAAGTGATCTTCCTGACCATCGTCATAGCGGTGGTAGGTGTCGCGGTGTATGCCGACTACGTCGGTGAAAGTGTCGACGATTGTGTCGCTGCGCGCGTACTTGCCGTCGGAACTGAACCCCGATGAGTGCTGTTCCTCTCGAACGACCGCCAGCGATACTGGGCGTAATTGTCGATGAAGTCGACCAGACGCTGAGCTTGATAGTCCGACAGGCGTGCATCCGATACGTCTAGGTGCTCGCCGATGTAGTTGCGCATGCGCGCCTTCTCGTCGCGATCCACACCCGACTCCTTCATCCACCACTTGGCGCGTGGCAAACGCATCTGCGCGGCAATAGATTCGTGCATGCTATCGCAGTTCGCTGACGGCCCTGCACGTTGAGGGATCCGCTTCCGCGCGACGCCCGCTCGTCGAAAAACGTGATCTGCCGACGGAGCCGGGCCGATAGCTTGATGAAACGACCGAAGTGAGGATGCTTCTTGAGCGAACCGTTTCAGGCTAGGGCCAGAACCAGGACCGACACGCTGTGGCGCGTCATCATCATCGGAATCTTCGTGATCGGGCTGCTGGTGGCGATCGGGCTCCCGCTCCTCAACGGCAACTGGCGGTCAGTCGTCGCGGCCGTCCCTGTCTTCGCATTCGGGATCCTAATTGCCGCGATTCGCTCGATTCGCCACTGAGAAGGCGCAGCCGGACTATACGCGCGGCGTGAGCAATCTCGCGGAGTATCGCCGGGCGGCCACGCTGCGGGAGTGGTCCAGGGGTGTCCGTAAACGGATCCCGGTGAGACGTGAACCGTCGCGCTGAGGGATCGCGATTTGATAGTGCCTTCGCGAAGCGGTTCGCGTCGCTCTCATCCCCCCGATAGGCATGACTGATCGGAGCGCACAGAGGCTTAATCGGGGCGGCTCCAGGTATGTTTCCCATTGTGACCAATACCGCGAATGCGCATCACTTGCCTCGGGTCTTCATCGGGTCTTCGTCGGAAGCGCTCCAGGTCGCCAAGTACCTTCAGCGCGACCTTCAGCAGAGTCAGTCGTGCATCCCGATGGTCTGGGACCAAGGCATCTTCACTGCCTCGTCGTACACGCTCGATTCACTGGTGAAGACTGCGGAGGACAGCGATTTTGCGGTGCTTATTGTCACTCCAGATGACTTCGTTGCCCGCGGCGATTCCGGCGCTCCCGCGCCACGCGACAACGTAATCTTCGAGCTGGGGCTCTTCATAGCGGCTCTCGGTCGCGATCGGACTTACATCGTGGTGGATCGGACAGATGCTGACATCAAGCTCCCCACGGATGTTCTTGGTATCACCTACTTGCCATTCACCCGTCACGCCAGCGCGAACCTCGCCGCGGCATTGGTGGGTCCGGCATTGGAGATTGTCGAACGAGTTGCGGAACTCGGCACCCGCAAGGGAAGCGCAACCGCAAGAAGTGGCGGAGCCACCTCGCTCTCTCGCGCAGCGATTGGCGTCCCTGGCTCGCACCTCGAGGTGTTCGAGGTGCGAACTGGCCGCCTTTGGCATCGCTGGTCCACCGACACAGGATGGAGCGCTTGGACGGAGATGCCGGTGCTCGCGAACCTGGCTCTCGAGCACGTCGGCGCTGGCGCGCACGGCGACTGGGTTGACCTTTTCGTGTCCACGACAGACGGTCGGCTATTCCACCGGGGGTGGGGGCCGGACACCGGGTGGAGCGACTGGGGCGAGTGGCACGATTCAGGAGTCTCGGGCCCGTTGGCGCTAGCGAGCAAGGCATCCCATGAGAACGCCCTCTGGACAAACAGGGACGGCGGCGTCCACGTCCAGTGGTTTGACGGACAAACGTGGTCGGGCTGGCGGCCCTTCGCGTAAATCCTCTTGCCGATCGGCCCTTCGGCGATGGCAAGCGATACGCGTAGCAGTCCCCTAATCGCACGCTGGCACAGCCGCACGCTTCAGCCCCCATTCGCGCACTGCCCGCTTGGGGATCCTGCGCGGCCGATTCGCCCCGCGAGTGGTTGCGCTATTACGTCAGGTCGACGGTCGGCGAGTCCGCGTTGTTCTTGACGGAGGTGATTCCGTTCTGCGCTGCCGCCTTGGTTGTGTAGCCCTCGGAGGTGGCAATAATCTCCCCGTTGCCAGCCTTCAAGCGAAAGCGGAAGTCGCCCGAAGAACCCTTGTACAGTTCAAACTTCCCAGCCATCATTCGCTCCAATCGGTCGCGTTGGACTGACGCCACTTCGACAGCCTGGCCGAAGGCGGGCGGCCCGGCAAGCGATACAGCGAGCTATGAGCCAATGGAGGCCGCTGGGATAACTCGCTCATCCGCCGTGGACGCTTGGTCCACGGAATGGCGGGGGCATGACGATGCGGTCAGGGCTGGGGAAGTTCGAGTGTCCACACGCGGGGCAATGCCATCCGCCCGGGACATCACGCATGACGACCCCGCACTCCGGACACCTCGGCTGCTCCGCCACGTCGAAGAGGTACATGTCCGCACCCGCCCCCTCGCCGGTGGCCCGGCCTCGCTGAGCGCGGATACTCTCGCCGTATGAGTTTCCTGTCCCAGAACAACAGCGCGGAGGCAGTCGCGAAGCGGGGCTCACGAATCGTCCGGATCGCGTACCGCCCCTTCCACCACCCCGCCCCTCGTTGGAATCCCACAGACCTGGGACGCGGGTACGCCCACATATGGGAACTTTCCAGCCCTCCAGCACTCGGCGACCGAGTGGTACTTGATCACTACAGCGGTCAGCCGGCAGTCATAGTGGGGTTCGGTACTGGATATCAAGGTGATTTCAACTACGTCTATCGTCGTGCAACGGCACGCGAACTTCAGGTAGCGCAAGAGAAGTTGGTCGCCAATGAGGCGGCATGGATTGCACTCGTGCGCAGTGCGGCCGGGCTGACATCGCAGCGAATGCGACGACGGCCAACGCCGGGCTTCCCGAAGGTCGCCGCCGCGACTCCAGCGCGAGCTACCGAGCAAGAAGCGTATGAGGCTGTACAGATGTGGCGTCGCGCCTTGGAGTACGCGAAGGGCGACGGGTGGCCGAAATCTGAATGCCTCAAGCTCGAGCAAATTGTCAGCGACTGGATGACCGTCAAGGTGGCGGGCGGCAACTTTTAGCCAAATTCGTCGACGCACACGCAGAGCGACCGCTCACTGAGAGGGGTGCGGTCAGCGGCGGACTGCGAGCTGGTGTCAGCGGCTCCGACTATTCGCCACGACCACGACCACTACCCGCCACCGTCTTACCCACCACTCCGAACCACCACTCGTGGTGGTAGTAGCGCTCAATCTCGAGCTCTTGGATGGCGTGGAGGGTGAAGTGTTCGAGCCTCCCACCATATGCGTACTCCCCGAGACGGCTGAGGAGGCCTTGCACGGTAATGGAGCCGTCGAAACTCAGCGCCAGCTGATTGCCCCGCACCCGAGGGTCTTCCGAGAGCCCCCAATCGACGTCTGGAATGCTCGCTGTGATCGGCGGCCATCCCGCTTCGAGGAACCGTCGTTCTTGCACGTCCCATGGTTGGACAGACTTTGCAAGCACGCGCACGAAATAGCTCAGCCAACCCTCAGGCGCGGAGTCGCAAATGGCCGCTTTCAGATCTGTGCGAATGCCGGACAGGAGGTCTGTGTCGCCACTCATCGTTACCTTGAACTCCATCGGCGTTCGGAGCTGCATCTCCTGGAAGTTAGGCATGAGAGGAGGGTAGTGCGATCACTCGCGCATTCGATGCTGCGGGGCGGCGGGTGATCTACACCAGACCCCCACGGCCAAAGAGGCTCGGGGCGAGCAGCTCGGCAACGCAATCGCGGAGTTGAGCAGCTGGTCCAGGAGCTTCGCCCATGCCCTAACCCGCTCGGTCAGCGACCGGCCATCGCACCAACGAGAACAGTCGCGCATCGCGATCCCTGATCTGGGTCGAGCCCTCACTACGGTGCCACCGACATCACCGCGGACGTTATCGCCGATCGATTCCGAGGCCAGCCTGATCAGGGCAACCTCGCGGGCTGCGTGGCCAACTTTGGTGGGACCGGCCGGTGAAGGCTAAATCTCGACTTCCTCAAACACATCCTCCGCGGGCATTTCGGGATCGAATTCAAAGGTGCCAACGTCCTGCAGGACATTGCCCCGGACACGGAATGCCCGGAAAAACTCGATGCTGTTCTCAACCTCATGAGTCAACAGCGCCTTCGACTGTTGGCTTATTCCGAGGGAAGCCGCGATCTCAGCCCGGCCGACTGGGGTGCCCGGAACGGTAACATCAACGTCGGCTGCCAGCTGGAAGTCCGTGTTTGAGTCCGTGCCGGCGTAGAAGCGTGCCGCCTTGGCTCTCGCGATCGCATAGACGAATACGTGGTCCGGTTGCCAATTGCCGTCGCGCCAAGCCCTCTGGATGTGGGGGATTAGTAAAACTGGTGAAGTCAGAGTGACGCCCTCGATACCTGTCGCAAGCCCATAGGCCGAATCTCGCTTATTGAACCGCACGTCGATTCTCGCGTTAACGGCGGGAGCGTTAGGGAATACGCTCGAAGCCTGCCCCTTCGCTAATGCGTTCACGGCGACCGAGCGTTCCGACACGATCTCCACGTTCCGATTTACGCCCTGTAGCGTGGCGGTCCGCTGCAGAACTGCGCTGGCATCTGGATCATGAGTGGTGTCTTCGAAGGTTCCGACGGGAGTGACGACGTCGCTTCTAACGTTGACGACGTACCCCATCTCCATGTGGTTTACCACCGGCCATACCGGCATCATTTCCAGTTGGCGCTTCACCGCGGTCGTCCAGGCATTCCCCATGACGCGAACATTAGTCCCGTTTGCGCAACCGCGTCCATGGTGGCTCGAGAGATGTGCCGCAGGGCGCGTCGCATGCGTCATAAATTCAACGTGATTAGCGTGCGCCAGCCAGCCAACCGCGCAGACCACTGACCGGCTATGCGGTAGTCGCTGATCGTCTCGCTCAGGGATCGCCGGCCGATCGCATCGTGCACTCTCCGAGACTGATTGACGGTTCGTTCGTGGCCGAATTGGTGAGGACGTGGATGACGGCTTCGGAGGCTGATAGGGACACTCACCCCGGACCTTGGGACATCCCGGTCGAACAGCGTCAGCGGTAGGCGTGGTGCACGTGCCAGCCGCCCTCGGCGCGAAACACGTCAAACACCAGGCTCTCCCCCGCCTCGTCAGTTCCCTGAAACCGCCACCCATACAGTCCCCGAGGTGACTGCACGGAAGTAGACCAGATCGACTCCCGTAGGCGGGTGGGAGTATCGCTGACACGCCAGCGCCGGCCGCCGTAGAACATCCGCACTGGGACGTCCTCTTCCATCCAGAGCATCACGTCATGTTCGATCGCCACATCAGTCATGAAACCCAATAGTAGAACATGCGTTCGATAAGCTCTAGTCTGATCTTCGTAGCCTGGTGAAGGGACGTCCGGGCGTGGGAACCAACAAGCGATACAGCGCCGGTGTCGACCGCATGATGAACAACCGCATCCTGCAACGTATCGCCGCCGACCACACTCTGCAGACACTCACCGATCAAGAACTCCGCAAGGACACACTGCCAGTTACTCGTGACCCGCAGCCCAAGCCTTGTCGGGCTTGGGTCCGGTTCGGTCCACACGCCGTGCAAGTCGACGCGACTGTAGTCGTCTGGAACGACCTCGCGTGCGGCATCCAATTCACCGTCGCAGACAAGGAAATGCGTTGCTGGGTTTGGGCAAACGCCATCACCCCGGCCGGAACGCGTCCAGCGAATTAGGGCATTCTCCCGCTGAGCACGGACTCTCGACGCCGTCGAGACGCTCGCGGAACGCCGCGGCGTCACCATGGCCAAAGTCGCACTGGCATGGGTCCTGCGCAACTGCCTCGTCTCCGCACCGATCGTGCGTGCCACCAAACCTCGCCACTCTGCCGAGGCAGTCGGCACCCACGACCTCGAGCTCAGCGAGAGGACGCATCGCCCCTTGACGCACCCTTCGTCCAGCGCGGACCATCCTTGCACTGCAAGGGACTCTTCGTCGCGCGCCTCCTGCTGGCTTTCGCCGGCGACTCAGTGCGTGCGGAACCGAACCACCTTGCTGAGCCATTGCGTGAGCGCGACTCTGAAAGCGGCCACGGGATCAGAGCAGGATGTCGGGTGTCCGCTTCGCAAGATCCGACGTCAGCCACTGGAAGACGGCGAGCGATGAGGTCTGAGACACGGCACTGCGACGGAGGTAGCCGGTGCTCGCTACTTCGAGAGCGCGGCGGCGCGGCTCGGTATACACATCCAGCGGGAGCAGCCCTGCGCGGAAGCGCGTACGCGAGATCTCGGCGACACGCGCCCGGAGTTCAAGTTCGTGCTCGGTGAAGTAGACGTCAGCGACGGCCAGAATCTGACGAACCACGCGACCCGTCTCTGACCGCTGCTCGAGCGCGTGCACCAGCTCCGGTGGAGTGCGGACGTCCTGCTCTCGGATCCGAGCAACCTCCCCCCGACTGCGCTTCCGTGCGAAGAACGCATCAGCGGCGGCGGCGTTGTGACGCCGCTCTGCAGCCAGTGCCCGATGCAGCCGACGCTCTGGCAGCCCGGCACGCGCGCGGCGACGCTGCAGGCGCCTCGCTTCGTTCTCGCGCTCACGATACGTCGCGCGTTGGTCAGGAGTGGGCGACCATGCCGCGTCGCGGCCGGTAGCCCGGGCACGGTCGACCGCGCGGCGTCGAGCCTGGTTCGCCTTCTCTGGGTCGGCAGCCTCACGCGCCCGCCGGCGCTCGGCGATCGCGTCGCGATTGCGGCGGTAGTAGTCGCGCTGAGCCTGCTTGTACACGTCCGGGTGCTTCTGCTTGTAGCGTTCGCGGGCTTGCTGACGTTCCTCCGGGTGCTCCGCAGCCCACGCCCTTGCGCGATCGATCCCCTTCTGGCGCCGCGCCTTCTCCTCCCGCTCGCGCTGGGCACGCTCACGCTCCCGGTCGCGGTTCTTCCGGCGGATGTCCTCGCGATTCCGCTCACGGTACTCCGCGTAGTACGTCGGGTGCGCGTCGTTCCATGCCTTCCGCTGCGCGGCTAAGCGCGCTGCACGCTCGTCGTCGCTCGGCTGCGCGTCACTCATGGTGATCCACCATGAGCACGCCGTCGAGCTCAGCGAGCGCCGTGAACAGCTCCTCGCGTGCCGCGGTGGGGTCGGTGATCGCTCGCGCGAAGAGCTCGCCGATCCATTCCCTATCGACGTCGGCCACATCGCCCAGCCGCGCGAGACTCCATTCGATGTCGTCGGCGAGGCTGTAGCTCGGATCATCCACCTCGATGCCGGGGTAGTACAGGAACGCGAGCACAGCTACGTGCTCCAGGACGGCGTCAACGCGCTCACGATCGCTCATAGCAGGAAGGTGCGCACCCAGCGCCCACGATTCGCGCGGCGACGTCTGCTGGTCGGTCTACTCTCGTGCATGTTCGGCCGGAGGAAGAAGCCAACGGCCGAACCGCGCCGGTGGCACCCGCTGCTCGCAGCGCAGGAAGGTCCGGCGGGCACGTGGACCTTAGTCGACGCGTTCTACCGCGTGTACGGCACGATCGAGATCCGCCGGGTGAACGCCACCGAAGTTCGCTACCGTGCCAGCTTCCGGGGTAAGGCCATCGGCTGGTCAACAAACCTCCGTCTCGCCTGCGAGCGGGTCCACGACGAGTTTCCTGCGGAACCACGGCCCGAACGGCGAACCGATCGCGAGTTGGGGCACGAACGATCGAGGTCAACCGATCGAATAGGTTCTAAGCCGCTTCGATGTCTTCCTCGTCGAGGAACTCGAGCGCCGGCTCATCGCCCGCTCCGTCGTCGGTCGAGAGAAGCGAGGTGTCTGGGCTCACGCGGCGTAGGGTCCGGTCGAGGATTCCCGCCGGCCCCCGATCCACGGTGCGGTCGGGCTCGATGTAGTGCCCTTCTGTGATCGCGGTCGATCCGTGGCCGAGGAAGGTGGCGGCAGCGTCGGCGCTCGCCCCGCGCGCGATGACCGTTGCACCAGTCCGCCGATACCAGCGCAATGTGATCCCCTCCCCCTCGAGATCTGCCAACTCGAGGAACGCTCGGAAGGTGCGTCGCACATTGAACGGGCTCAGTGGCTCGCCCGCACGATTGGCGAAGATGGTCCGTTGCGGGTCCGTCGTAAAGATGCCGGTGAGCCGTGCTCGAACGACGTCCGCAGCGAAGTCGGGAACCGCGATGCGGCGGATAGAGTGCTCGGTCTTCGGGTGGTCTTGACGCACGGCACCGCTGCCGGTGCGCAACACGACCGTCCCCGTCACCGAGATCGTCATCCCGCTGGGACCGTCCTCGACATCGCACACGCGGAGAGCGAGGCACTCGCCGATACGCAGCGCGGTGCCGAGGAGCACCTCGATGATGTCGCGCACCTGCCCGTCGGGCTTGGGACCCTTCACGTCCGGTCCCGTCCGCCAGCGACCCGCGGCATCGCGGATCGCGTTGATCTGCTCGATAGTCAACGCCTGACGCTCGCCCTTCGGCCGGCGCAAAGGACTCGTTCCCTGCACTGGATTCCGCGGTACCGCGTCGTGCCGGAGAGCAAAACCGAAGAGTTGATTGAGTATCGTCCGCGAGTGGTGCGCACGAGAGAACGACACGGCCCTCTCAGAGCGGAGGAACCACTCCACGCGGCCCGTGGTGATCTCACCGACCGAAAAGTGCTCGAACTGCGGCCGCACGCGGAGGCGGAGATCATCGCGGTAGTTCTTCTTTGTCCCATCCGACAGCTCACGCATCTCCAGATCCTCGAGCCATAGATCAGCGAGGTCACGGAAGGAGCTACTGAGATCGAGCAGGCCTCCCGCCCCGAAGCCCGGCCTGTCCAGCAGGCGCTCCTTCAAACGGGCTCGAGCGGCGGACTCCGTACGTGCAGCACCCGTCACTCTGCGCAGACGCCCGTCGGCGTCGCGAATGCGCGCCAACGCCACGTACGACGATCCCCGCCTGCTAACGCTGATGGTTCCGTATGAGCCGATCAGGGTGCGCGGCCGGCCCCCGTTCACAACACTCCCCCGCTGTGTCGCTGCTCGTCGGCCAGCTCCATGCGGTGGACCCATGCGTCGATCTCGCTCTTGCGAAACCTCAGCTGTGTGCCGACGCGGAATCCACGGGGTCCACGGCCCTTACTCCGCAGGTCATAGATCGTCTGGACCGAAACCTTCAGGTCGGCGGCAAGCTCAGCCAACGAGACGTAGTTCCCGTGTCCCGACTCCGAGGTGCCAATGCCGTCCATATAGCGAAGGTGCGCGGGCCTTGCCGCGTACCTTCCAGATACTTCGAGAAGGTCCGAGAGCGCACTGCGGCGACCCGGCGAAGTGTCCAGTAAACGACTACCAAACATTCATGCTCCCTGATCAGGGAATGAAGATTTGGGACGCTACCGGGAGTTTTGGTGGACCTGAGGGGACTCGAACCCCTGACCCCCTGCATGCCATGCAGGTGCGCTACCAGCTGCGCCACAGGCCCGAATAGTTCTTTCGCCACCACCCCGGTTTCTCGGCCGAGCGCCTCGTTCCAGGTGGTGACGCCAGTCTAGCCGAGTCGTGCCGGGGATCACTTCGACGCCCCCCTTGCGCGCCCGCGAACGGTGTCTAGCATCCTGTACGTGCGCACACCCACTGCTGATCGGACCACCCCTGCTGCGATCGAGACCTCGGGCCTGCACAAACGGTACGGAACCCGTACTGCTGTGCAGTCCCTCGACCTGACGATCCCCGCGGGCAGCGTGTTCGGGCTGATCGGCCCGAACGGAGCGGGCAAGACGACGACGCTGCGGATGCTGCTGGACATCATCCGCCCGACGGCGGGGATCGCCCGCGTGCTCGGCTCCGACCCGCGACGAGGCGGACCTGCGCTGCGACGACGGATCGGCTTCGTCCCTGGAGACCTCCGGCTCGAGGGACGCGTCACGGGCAGACGCCTGCTCGAGTTCTACGCCGAGGTGTCGGGTCCGGTCGCTGCCGGTGCGATCGAGGAGTTCGCCGACCGACTCGGCGCCGAGCTGAATCGGCCGGTGCACACCCTCTCGAAGGGCAACAAGCAGAAGCTCGGGCTCGTTCAGGCTTTCATGCACCGGCCGGAGCTGCTGGTCCTGGACGAGCCGACCAGCGGTCTGGATCCACTGGTCCAGCGCGAGTTCCTGCAGATGCTGCGAGAAGCGCGTGCCGCCGGCCAGACGGTACTGCTCAGCTCGCACGTGCTCAGCGAGATTCAGCAAGCCGCGGATGCCGTCGCCGTCCTCAGCGGCGGGCGGGTGGTGGCAAGCGGCGATGTGGCGTCACTGCGCCTCGCGGCGGTGCGCCGCCTCCGGGTCGGACTGGTCGACGCCGAGCCCGCCAGGATCGAGCAGGAACTGGCCGCGCTCAGCCAGGTCGGGGAGGTCCACGTCATCTCCGGTCCGGATGGGTCCGTCCGGGTGACCGCCACGGTGGCCGGCGACATCAATCCCGTGGTCGGGATGCTAGCCCGCCATCGCATCGCGGATCTCGCCGTCGAAGAGCCCGACCTGGAGGAATCCGTCCTGCGCCTCTACGGAGCGCACACCACGGGAGCACCCGATGCGTGAGCTGGCCCTGCTGCGGCGGACCCTGCGGGAGTCATGGCGCGGGCTGCTGGGCTGGACCGCAGGCGTCGCGGCGGCGCTGGCGCTGTACCTCCCGCTGTTTCCGAGTATCGGCGGCAATGGCCAGCTGCAGCAGGTCATCGACAGCCTGCCGCCAGAACTGGTCGCCGCGCTCGGATACGACCAGATCGGAACGGGCGCGGGATACACCCAATCGACGTTCTACGGGCTCATCGGATTCCTGCTGCTGAGCATCGCCGCCATCGCGTGGGGCACCGGCGCGGTCGCCGGTGCGGAGGAATCGGGCCGTCTCGAGCTGGATCTCGCCCATGGCATCGCGCGGCGATCCTACGCACTCCAGTCCGCGCTGGCGATGCTGCTGCGCCTCCTCTGGCTCAGCGCAGCGGCCGGCGCGATCGTCGCGCTTCTCGACGCGCCGGCCACCCTCGGACTGGATGGGGCGAACATCCTCGGAGCCACCGTCGCGCTGTGGGGACTGACCGCGCTGTGCGGCGCAGTGGCGCTCCTGGCAGGCGCCCTCAGCGGCAGACGGCTGTGGGCCATCGGGGCGGGAGCCGGGGTCGCGGTCCTCGGGTACGTCCTGACCGCGGTCGCCAACCAGCTGCCGGAAGCGGAGTGGCTGCGCTTCTTCTCACCGTACTCGTGGGCATACCACCAGTCCCCGCTCGCCGACGGCGCCGATCCGGTCGGGCTGACCGCGCTGTGGGCTGCGACCGCTGTCCTGATCGCTGCCTGTGCCGGGGCGCTGCAGCGCCGCGACGTCACGGGCTGACGGATGCGCTGCGTCGCCCTCATGCGGAACGTCAACCAAGGCCAGCGCGGCCACCCGTCCACCGACGCCATCCTGGCCGGCTTCGCCGACGCCGGGTGCCCCGACGCGGTGACGTTCCAGAGCAACGGGACGATCCTGTTCGATGCGTGATCCCCGGAAACGGTGGTGGACGCCGCTGCTGCGGCGATCGCCATCCGCTCGGGACATGTGCGTGACATGTTCTGGATCGCCTTCCAGGACGTGGCGGCGGTCGTCGACAGGTACGCCGGAGTGAGCGAGCCACGGCGGTTCGAATTCACCGCGCACCGCGGTGGCACCATCGACCTCGTGGATGCGCAGGTCGTCGGTGAAGCAGACCGCAATCGCTGCGAACTCGTCGACACCGGTCCGCGCTGGGCGCTCGTGCGCAACAGGATCGCGGGCGAGGGACACGCCACCCCGACCCTGGAGCGCATCACCGGGCACCCGGCCACCTCGCGCGGGCTGCCGAGCATGGTGCGACTGGTGCTGCGGTTCCGCTCACGATGACGAGGGCACCGTAGGGGTCAGACGCGCGCACGCAAGCCGGTGCCTGCGGCGGTCTGCCGCGCGTAGGCTCGCGTGCCATGGGCACGAACGACCGCGAACATGACATCGTCCTGCTCGGCGCCACGGGCTTCGTCGGGCGGTTCACCGCCGAGCATCTGGCCCGATCCGCGCCCGAGGGCGCGCGCATCGCCGTCGCGGGACGATCGAGCGCACGGCTGCTGAGCCTCACGCGTGAGCTCGGCGTGAACTGGCCGACGATCGAGGTGGACACCGCGGACGAGGCGGGTGTCACCCGCCTCGCCGCCTCGACGTCCGTGATCGCGACGACGGTCGGGCCGTATCTGCGCTACGGCGAGCGCGTCGTCTCCGCCTCCGCACGGGCCGGCACGTCGTACGCCGACCTGGCCGGGGAGAGCATCTTCGTCGCGCGCAGCATCCGCGACAATCACGACGCCGCCCAGCAGAGCGGAGCGAAGATCGTCCACTCGTGCGGCTTCGACTCGATCCCGTCCGATCTCGGCCTCGGTCTGGGCCATGCGGCCGCCGGCGGCGTGCCGATCGTCGCGGCGACGCTGCGCGTGCGATCGCTGCGCGGCGGGATCAGCGGCGGAACCATCGACTCGCTGCGCCAGCAGATGAAGGAGGTCAGAACGGATGCCGCGGCCCGCCGCATCGTCGGGGATCCGTATGCACTCACGCCCGGTCCCTCCGTTCGTCTGCCCGGCCGTGACCCGCGTGTGTGGGGCAGAGAGCGCGGGGTGTGGCAGGCGCCGTTCATCATGGGCGCCTACAACCAGCAGATCGTCCAGCGCAGCAACCACCTGACGGGCTGGAGCTACGGTCAGCTCATGCGGTACCGCGAGGTCGTGAGCACAGGACGCGGGCTGCCCGGCTTCGTGCGCGCCGCGGGAATCGGCCTGGGGACGGCGGGTTTCGTCGCCGGCGTGGCGTTTCGGCCGAGCCGGGCGATCCTGGACCGTGTTCTGCCCGCGCCGGGGGCCGGCCCCGGGGCGACGGCGATCGCCCGCGGCCGCTTCGCCCTCGACATCGACATCTACCCCGTCGAAGGCGACCCCATCCGCACGCGCGTGGCGGCGCCGTACGATCCCGGCTACGGGGGCACCGGTGTGATGCTCGGTGAGTCGGCGCTCAGCCTCGCACTCGATGACCTGCCCGACCGCTCCGGGGTTCTGACGCCGATGGTGGCGATGGGAGAGGCGCTCGCCGATCGATTGCGCCGGCACGGGTTCACGCTGGACGCCGGCGCGCGTGCTGAACCCACAGGCTGAGGATCGCCTCGTCGGCGGCGGCGGCGCCGTCGACGCGAATCCAGCCGATGCCCATGGACCTGCCCGCACCCATCTCCGCCCGTGTGGCCTCCGATCGCTGAAGCAGCGTCGCGTCGTCCGCGGGGTCGATGCGCACGAGCAGACTGCCGTCTTTGTTGACGGCGACGAGCATGGTGTCCTCGACCATGACGGCGACGGCCCCGAACATGGAGACCTCGCGCACGGACTCGGCGGGCAGCAGCTGCTCGATCCTGTTCAACAGGTCACGCCGGTCAACCTGCGTCGACATCGGCTCACCCCCCGTGCGGCAGGTAGCCGAGCCGGTCGAAGGACAGGCGGATATCGGTGATCTGATCGCCTTCCACGGTGAACAGCTCGCAGATCAGCGAATCCGACACGTGATCCAGTGCGCGATCGACATCGCCGCTGGTCCAGGCCCGGTGGTAGGCATCGACGATGGCTTGCGGTGTGGTGGGGTTCGGCATCCCGTGCTCTCCTTCGTACTCGGTGGTGGTCATGCTGAGGGCGTCCAGTCATCCGCCGGCAGGTTCCGGCCGGTGGCCGCCAATGCCAGTCGCCCGACGAAGTGCTGCCACCCGTCGACGTGCCCGGCGACCTCACCCTCGGGCAGGTCGGTGTGCACCACCTCGACCCGCGTGCCCAGGGCGGTGGCGGTCAGCTCGAACGACACGGTGGATGAACCCGGCGGCAGTGTCGCGCTGCCCTCGAATCCCCACGAGACGATGACCCGCCGCGGCCTGTCCACCTCCAGGAAGGTTCCGCGGGCGCCGTAACCGGCGATGTTCACCGAGAACTCGCCCCCGGGGGTCGGCTCCACCTGCGCCCAATCGCCCATCCACGCGGTGATCCCATCCGCGGTGATCAGATACTCGAAGACGCGCTCCGGTGCTGCCGCGATCTCGACGCTGGATCGATGCTCAGCCATCGAGACCCTCCGTGCTGCTCTCGACCGCGCGCTTGAGGCGTGTGAGGCGCTCCGGCCAGAAGTCATCGAAGAACGCCTTGCCGATCGCGAGGCCCTCCACACGCACGGCGAACAGGTGCCGGGTGCCGGATCGGGTGCCGGAGACCAGCCCGGCCTGGCTGAGCACCTTCAGGTGATGCGACACGATCTGCTGCGACAGCCCCAGCTCGGCGGCGATCTCCCCGACCGGCCGCCGACCGTCGCGCACCAACGCGAGGATCGCCCGGCGGTGTTCATCTGCGAGGGCGCGAAACGCCTCGTCGAGGGCCGCCGGTTCCATGCCTACCAGTGTGCCCACAAACATCTGTTTGTACAAGCGCAAGGTGGTGAAGGACGTTCCGCGGCGTGTCAGCATTTGCGCTCCGCAGAAGCGATGCGGGAGACTGACGCCCACGCGGGTGCTGGGGTCGCCACCTCCGTCGCCACATGGCGTGCACGCTCGATGGCGCCCCCTCGGCACGAAGGAGTGCAAGATGAGGGCGACCTCGCCCGTGTACGCGGCATTCGCCGCCTGCGCCGCCATCATCACGGTGGTCGCGGTGACGATCGCAGCGACCCCGAAGACCTCGGACTTCTCGCGGACCGCCTCCATCGCGAGCCAGGACGCGGAAGCCCTGCTCGCCGCGCACGATGGGACATCCCTTTCCCTGGCGCTGGTCGCCGGCGACGAGCTCGCCTGGTCTGCCACCTTCGGCGCGGTCGACACGCGCGGCACAGCGCCGACCGCCGAGACGCTGTACGGCATCGGGTCGGTCAGCAAGATCGTCACGACGGTGGCGGTCATGCAGCTGGTCGACGCCGGGAAGGTGGACCTCGACGCGGCGGTCGCGGACTACATCACCGATTTCCGGATGGAGGACCCGGGCTACACACGGGTCACCGTGCGTATGCTGCTGAACCACTCCGCCGGGTTCCCCGGCACCGATTACGCCAACGGCTTCACGTCCGCCCCGTTCGCCGACTACGCCGAGCAGATGCTCGCGCAGCTCGCTCGTTCCCGGCTCAAGAGCATGCCGGGATCGGTCGCGGTGTACTGCAACGACTGCTTCACCATGGCCGGTCTCCTCGTCGAACGGGTCAGCGGCATCCCGTTCACCGAATACGTCCAGGCCCGAGTGTTCGAGCCGCTCGGCATGACCGCGTCGATGTACCCCACGGATCCGCTGGAGCCCGGCGGGTTCGCACCGGTGATCGTCGACGGCGAGGCCCAGCCTCCGGAATACCTCAACCTCTACGCGTCCGGCGCCCTGTTCTCGACACCGCACGAGCTGGCACGGCTGGCGGCGGTGCTGCTCGGCGACGGCACGTGGCGTGGCCGGCAGGTGATCTCCCCCGCTTCGATCCAGCAGATGGGTCTGGACCACATGTCCGGCACGCTGGACCCTATCGCCTCGACGGCCTTCCGGTACGGTCTGGGCTGGGACACCGTGGCCGATCCCGGGCTGGAGGCAGTCGGTGCACGCGGCTGGGGCAAAGGCGGCGACACGGTGGATTACCACGCGGCGTTCCTGCTTGCTCCGGATTCCGACGTCGCGGTGATCATCACGGCCGCGGGCCGGCAGGTCGGTTCGGGGATGCTGAGCACTCTGGCGCAGACCGTCCTGCGCAGCGCGATCAGCGAAATCCATGGCGCTGTGCTGCCGCCGGGTGCATCCGTCGAGCACGACCCGCCGGAGGCACGGCCTACGACCGGTCAGCTGGCCGCGATGGTCGGTTCCTACGCCGGGTCGATGCTGGTCCGCGTGGCAGCCACGCCGGAGGACTCGCTCGCCGTGGATGCGTACGCCGGCGGAAAATGGGTGCCGCCGGATTTTTACACGCTGCGCAGCGACGGCCTCTTCTGGAGCACGACCGAGCCGTCACGATCGTTGCAGACCCGTTCCGCCTGGGGACGGACCTACCTGGTGCTTCAGCTTGCCGAACCGCAGGGGACCTTTCTGGAGACCACCATCCTCGGCGAGAAGGTGTCACCGCACGACGCGCTCCGCGCCACCTGGAAGGAACGGGCGGAGCGGAGCTGGGTCATCGTCAACGAGCGCTCCGACTCGCTGCTCTGGAACGGCAACCCGACCCTGACCATGGCGGATCCGGATGGCACCGGCTATCTGTGGGTCACCCATGCCCAGGGATCGACACCCGTCGATCCGCGAGACAGCGATGATCTCGCGTCGATGTTCGTGCAGCTGCCCGGGGTGAACGGGCGCGACATGAACGACCTGCGCATGCTCTTGCGCGAGGGCGAGGAGTGGGTGCAGTTCGGCTCGGCGACGTATCGCCCCGTCGAGAGCATCCCACCCCTGGAGGAAGGCGTGGTGCGGATATCGATCGGCGTCGATTCCGCCGCGCAATGGCGTTCTGTCCCCGCCGAGACGCGGCTGAGTTCGACCGGCGACGGCAGCTGGCGCGCGTACACCGCGGACGGTGATCCGATCGATGTGGCGACCGGCTGGGGAGTGCTGCCCGCCGGATCGCTCGTCGCCGTGTTCGGGATGGCCGGAGAGACCATCAGTCTCAGTGCTGAACGGATCTGAACCCGGAGCAGGGACAGTGTCGCCGGCGTGACAGAGCCCGAATCACGCGGCTACCGACGCGGAAGGCAGCAGCGCATCAGTTGAGCACGAGCGTCACCGAGACGCTCTTGGAACGCATCAGCTTCTGCCCGGCCCGGATCGCCGTGTACTTCACGCCGTACTTGCGCATCAGCGCGCGGTCGATCCGCGCGCGAGTGTCTTCGTCGTGGCGCACGACCGCCGTGGCTTCCACTGCTTCAGCGCCGTCCAGGAGTCGTCCTCGCATGTCGCAGGGGGTCAGCACCACGCGGGCGGTATGAGCCAGGCGCTTGACCTTGCCCGACGTGGCGGCGGTGGTGATCAGGGCATCCTCCCCGTCGCGGACGATCCAGACCGGAGTTGCCACCGGGACGCCGGTTCGACGGAACGTCGTCAGCAGAACGTACTCGCGGGCGGCGATGTCGTGGAGCGCAGGGATCACTCTTCTATTCTCCGCCGTTCCGCACTGGCCCGGCGCCAGCACGGACCAGCGTCAGGCGACGTCGAAGCGCACGAGCTTATCCGGGTTCACGACGACCCAGATGCGCGAGATCGCCTCGCGCGTCGTTGCGACGCTGATCACCGCGACCAGGATGCCGCCCTCGCGCAGGAGGATCCCGGGCGCACCGTTCACGGCACCCACGTCGAGGGTGAGCGGTGAGTACTGCGCGAGGATCCCCAGGAGCAGATCGGCTGCGGCCCGGTCGCCCTCGACCCGATCCGCGGGTGTCGGGACGAGCCCCCCGCTGTCGACGGCGAGCTCCACATCGCGGGCGAACAGCCGCGCGATCTGCTCGGGATCACGCCGTTCGCACGTTGCCTCGAGTGCGCTCACGGCAACCGCGTGCCACTGCTGCTGGACGGCCTTCGTCTTCGGATCCGGGTGCCGTGACGGGCTGCGCCACCATGTCATGCGCCCACCGTCGTGACGTGCTGAAGCTTGTCGGGGCTCATGATCCAGAGCAGCTGATGGATCCCTCGGTCGGATACGGTCAGCGTCAGCGCCGTGGTGACGACGCCGTCCTCGGACAGGGTCACGGCGGGCTGACCATTCACCTCCACCCAATCGATGGTCTTCCCGGTCCAGAAATGACTGGAGAACGCGGCGACGAACTTGGCCACCCGCGACTGCCCGACGACGGGAATGCGCGCGGCCAGTTTGACCCCGTTGCCGTCGGTGTAGCTGACCACATCCGCGACGAAGAGCTCTTCCAGCGCCACGGCGTTCCCCCGCTGCGCGGCGGAGAGGAACGCTTCCAGCAGGCGGCGCTGTTCACCCGTGGCCACCGCTGTTCGCCGCTCCGAGGCCAGGTGCTTGCGCGCCCGGCTCACGAGCTGCCGTGCGGTGGCGGGTGCGGTCTGCACGATCTCGGCGATCCGGTCGTAGGGATAGTCGAATGCTTCACGGAGCACATAGGCGGCACGCTCCGTGGGAGTCAGCTTCTCGAGCAGGATCAGCATCGCGTACTGCAGCGCTTCGCCCCGCTCGGCGCCCAACGACGGATCGTCGGCCGTGTTGACCGGCTCCGGCAACCACGGGCCGATGTAGGTCTCCCGTCGCGTATGCGCGGACTGGAGTGAATTGATCGCCAGCCGGGTGGTGATCGTGGACAGGAACGCCGCCGGCTCGAGCACCTCGTCACGGCGGGTCGATTGCCAGCGGATCCACACGTCCTGAAGGATGTCTTCGGCATCGGCGACGCTGCCGAGCATGCGATAGGCGATGCCGAAGAGTCGGCCTCTGCAGCGCTGGAACGCTTCCGTCGCCACTGCCAAGTCCTGTGTGCTCGCGTCGTCTGGCACGATCAATCCGCCCTTTCCGCGTGGATCCGGAGCATCGAATCGATTCAGTGTGGCACCGGGACACCGGTCTGCCACTGGTGCAGTGACGTGGCACTTATTGTCGCGCCCCTGTCGGGGAGCAGGTCCCACCGGCCTACCCGCGCACCGAAGTAGGTTCCGAGCGGATCTGCGAGCAGTTCACGCTCATCGTGCCGGAACCGCAGGTCACGCCTGGCCACATCGGCGAGGCTGAACACCTCCGGCCCGGCGAACTCCACGATGCCCCCCACGGGCTCGCCGACGGCGATGTCGCCCACAGCCGAGGCGACATCGTCCGCGGCCATCGGCTGGACGAGCACATCGGCGAGAGACCCGCCGCCGCAACGCAGCGCTGTTTCTGTGATGTCCCGGATGAACTCGAAGAACTGGGTGGCGTGCACGAGGGAGTACGCGCGCCTCGAATCGATGACCAGGCGCTCCTGCACGGCCTTGGCGATGAAGTATCCGCCGTGCGACCGGGCGAGTCGATCGGTTCCGACCACGGAGAGCGCGACGTGGTGTGCGACGCCCGCGGCGGCACCATAGGTGAGCAGGTTGAGGGTGGATGTCTCGAAGAACTCAAGTGCGGCCGCCTCGTCGGTGTACGAAGAGTTCGAGACGTCGATCACGGTCTGCGTCCCCTCGAGCGCGTCTGCGAGGCCTTCGCCGGTGAAGGAGTTCACGCCGGTCGCTCGGGACGCCGCGATGACCTGGTGCCCGCCGCGTTCGAGCACGTCGACCAATCGGCTTCCGATCAGACCGGTGCCTCCGATGACGGTGATTCTCATCTCGGTTCCTTTCCTCATTCGAAAGCTCAGACCGCGCGGCAGCCGCATGTGTGACGACGAGGGCCGAATTGCCCGGTGCTGTCACATCGGGACGGGCCCTCCGGTCCTTCCTGGTGAGCGGCCGACGTCCGACCGCTCCCCCCGACGCCGTCCACCGCGCGACCGCCCAAGCTCTCCCTGCCGAGGGACGATTGCCCGACCGATACCGGCTGCGCTACGACCGCGTCGAAACCGACGACCGCGTCAGCATCCGACGCGCGGGCCAACTCACCCCACCCGGCCGCTGGCCCCACAAATGACAGATGTCTCGCGACATATGAGACATATGTCGCGAGACATCACACGGTGGACCTGAGGGGACTCGAACCCCTGACCCCCTGCATGCCATGCAGGTGCGCTACCAGCTGCGCCACAGGCCCGGAAACCGCCTCCCGATCGGAGGCAACCCCAAAAGATTACTACACCGATACGCATGGTCCGAACCGGCCGATGTCCGTGCATCCGTCTACGGTGGTGCACGAAAGGGGCGGAATGGCCACGCTCGGCAACATCACCTTCCACGGGACGGACCCGCGAACGCTCGCGCACTTCTGGGCCGGGGTCTTCCACTAACCGATGCTGGAGTCGGCCACGCGTGCCCAGCTCGACGCCGAGAAGGACCGCCTGGTCGCTGGGCGCGACCGCCTGGTCGCTGGGCGCGACCGCCTGGTCGCTGGGCGCGACCGTCGTACGGCTCGTCGAGCAGAGCTGGGGACCGTGGCCGGAGCTGTACTACCAGCTGCAGGACCCCGAGGGGAACGAGTTCTGCCTGCAGTGAGGGGCTACTCGACCGCTGACCGGGCGGCCAGTTCGATCGGCACGACCGGGCAGTCCTTCCACAGACGCTCGAGCCCGTAATACAGGCGCTCCTCCTCGTGGAAGACATGCACGACCAGATCCCCGAAGTCCAGCAGGATCCACCGCGATTCCTGGCGGCCTTCGCGACGGAGCCGCTTGTGTCCGGCCTCGAGGAGCTTGTCCTCGATCTCGTCGGCGATCGCTGCCACGTTGCGCTCGCTGCGGCCCGTGACGAGCAGGAAGATGTCGACCAGAGGCAGCGGACCGGACACGTCGAGAGCGACGAGATCCTCACCGCCCTTGGCATCGGCAGCGTGCGCAGCGACGCGGAGCATGTCGCGGGCTTGCGGGGTGGCGGTCATCAGAAAACTCCAGTCACAAACGCAAGGATGAGCACACCGACGAGCGCGAGCGCGAGCACGCCAGCCGTGATTGCGAGCGTCAGCATGAGGCGCCCGCCCTTCTCCGGCGTCGGGGGCTTGATGATGTCGCCGTCGTTCTTGACGGTGCTGATCGCCGCACTGGCGGCGATCGGCGTCGGCGATGAGTGTGCGGGCAGTTCGCCGTCGACCAGGACCGCGTCGACGTCCTTGCCGTCCGCCGTCCCGTCGGCGTGGCCGGTCGAACCGAGACCCTCGGGCAGGTTGAATGATCCCGTGATCAGCACCTCGCCGGTCGCGGTCACCGGTGCGACGAGGTTGGGGGCAGAAGGGGTCTGCGAAAGGATCAGCGCGTTGCCGGTGCCGATGGAACCGGTCACCGAACGAGAGATGAGCTGGTCGAACGAGGGAGGCAGATCCGGCTGCACCGCCGCACCGGCCAGGAGCCCGGCACCCAGCTGAGGACTGACCACAGCCTTGTCGGCGCCGTCCTCGTCCGCATCGCCTTCGACTGCCACCAAGTCCAGCACCGCGTCGGCGGACTCGCTGTCGTTCTGGTCCGCGACCTCGTCTGCACCGTCGCGCTCCGCCTCGGCGGTCTCGACGGGGGATGCCGCAGCGTCGGCCACCGATGCCGCATGCGCGGCGGCGATCTCGGGCGTGATGACCGGCACCGACGCGGTGCGGATGCGCTCCTGCTGACGCGCCTGTCGGCGTGTCAGCGGGGTGGCATCGAGATCGACGCTGGCGTCGGGTGCGGGTTGGTCGCGAACGGGCGCCGGGACAGCCGCGCGCGGAAGCGGGGCCGAGACGGGCGCAGCGGTATCGTCCGGCTCGGTCGCCTCGCCTGCGAGGTCGGATGCCGATTCGGGGTCAGCGCTCGCATCAGAGGCGACGGGGGTCGCTCCCGTATTGCGCAGGTCACGCAGCTGCTTGCGGGTGAGGGCTGGTGTCGCCGGTTGCTCGGGTGTGCTCATTCCTTGCTCCGGTAGAGGTGATGCTTCGCGATGTATTGGACGACCCCGTCGGGAACGAGGTACCAGACGGGATTACCGTGCTCAACGCGCTCGCGGCAGTCCGTCGATGAGATGGCCAGGGCGGGGATCTCGAGTTGGCTTACGTCTTCTGTCGGCAGACCCGCAGTGCTCAATACGTGCCCGGGTCGGGAGACGGCGACGAAGTGGGCGAGGTCCCACAACTCATCATGGTCCCTCCAACTGAGAATTTGCGCCAAGGCGTCTGCTCCGGTGATGAAGAACAGGTCCGCGTCGGGCCGCTGCGTCTTCAGGTCGCGCAGAGTGTCGATCGTGAAGGTGGGTCCGGCCCGGTCGATGTCCACGCGGCTGACGGTGAACTGCGGGTTGGATGCCGTGGCGATCACGGTCATCAGATAACGGTGCTCGCTGGGAGACACGTCGTGCTTCTGCCACGGCTGACCGGTGGGCACGAACACGACTTCGTCCAGGCCGAAGGACTGGGCGACTTCGCTGGCCGCCACGAGGTGACCGTTGTGGATGGGGTCGAACGTCCCGCCCATGACCCCGATCCTCGGGGCGCGCGTCACCGACATGCAGTCGGCCTAGTGGCCGTGCCCCGCCCTCTGCACCTCATGCGCGTGGGAGGCGGCATACGCGTCGGCCTTGTTCGCGTGCCGGTTGGCGACGTTGCGGTACGACAGGGTGACCAGCGCCAGCGCACCGAACACGACGATCGAGACGATGCCGAAGATGACGGTCTCCAGCGCCACGTTGCCGGTATGTTCGGCCTCTTCTGCGGCGAGGACGAGAAGCGAGGCGATGGTCATTCGTGCTCCGTTCGGGTTTCGCGTCGCAGCGACGACGCAGCTATCAGTTTATGTGGTCACGGGCGGACTTGCCCGGAGCCCCGCGCCAGCCACTTGGTGCTGGTCAATTCGTTCAGACCCATCGGACCGCGCGCGTGCAGCTTCTGCGTCGAAATGCCCACCTCGGCACCGAAGCCGAACTCACCGCCGTCGGTGAACCTCGTGGACGTGTTGGCCATCACGACGGCCGAGTCGACTTCGGCGAGGAAGCGCTCGATGTTCCCGGCATCCTGCGTGATGATCGACTCGGTGTGGTGGGTGGAGTAGCGACGGATGTGCGCGAGCGCCTCGTCCAGATCGCCGACGACGCGCATGGAGACATCCAGGCTGAGGTACTCGGTGGCCCAGTCCTCATCGGTGGCGGGAACGACGTCGGCGCAGAGCCCGACCACCTCGGAGTCGCCGTGCACGGTGACACCGCGCTCGGTCAATGCGGAGACCACCGCGGGCACCAGCCGGCGGGCGGCGTCACGGTGCACCAGGACGGTCTCGACGGAGTTGCAGACGCTGGGACGCTGCACCTTCGCGTTCACGACGATCTCGCGCGCCCACTCCAGCGGGGCCGATTCGTCCAGCAGGATGTGGACCACACCCGCACCGGTCTCGATGACGGGCACCGTCGATTCGGTCACCACGGTCTCGATCAGCTGCGCGCTGCCCCGCGGCACGAGCACGTCGACGATGCCGCGCGCGTGCATCAGCTCGCGGGCGCCGTCGCGGCCGAACTCGTCGATGGTCTGGATCGCCTCGGGATCGATTCCCCGGGCGGCGAGGGCGTCGCGCATGGCGCGCACCAGCGCCGCGTTGGTCTGCTCCGCTGCCGAGCCGCCCCGCAGCACCACGGCATTGCCGGAGCGCAGCGACAGCGCAGCGATGTCGACCGTGACGTTCGGGCGCGCCTCGTAGATCGAGCCGACCACACCGAACGGCACGCTCACCTTGGTCAGCGCGACGCCGTTGGCGAGCGTCCGCTCCTCCAGCACCCGCCCGACCGGGTCCGGCAGGGCGGCGATGTCGCGTACCGCCGCGGCCAGAGCGGCAACGCGCGGCTCGTCCAGACGCAGACGATCCTGCAGCGCGGTCGAGAGTCCGCTCACGCGTCCGCGCTCCAGGTCCTCACCGTTGGCGGCGACGATGTCCGCAGCCGCGGAATCGATGGCCCCGGCGACGGCCAGGAGCGCATCGCGCTTCTCCGCGTCGCCGAGCAGGCCGATGGATCGGGCCGCGGACTTGGCCAGGAGCATCCGGTCGCGCGCGGTCGTCGCGGTGGTGGTCATCAGCCCAGTGTATCGAGGGCGTGCGCGGCGGGCCGGCGGATGGGCCCGGTCAGCGAACCCACGACCGGTTCAGGATGCGGCGCGAACCAGGTGCCGATCTCATCGCCGCGCAGGGCGCGATCCACCAGATCGGCGCTCGTGACGAGCACGCCGATTCCGGATGCCGCCGCCAGCCTCGCCGCGGAGACCTTCGTCGCCGCTCCCCCGGTGCCGACGCTGTTGACGACCACGGATCCGAACTCGTATCCGTGCAGGTCGTCATCGTGCGCGACGTAGGAGATCGGCAGCGCACCGGGCTGGTCAGGCGGGCGCGTGTACAGGCATTCGATGTCGCTCAGCAGCACCAGCGCATCGGCGCCGATCAGCTGAGCGACGAGGGCGGCAAGCCGGTCGTTGTCGCCGAAGCGGATCTCATGCGTCGCGACCGTGTCGTTCTCGTTCACGATCGGCAGGATCCGCAGACCCAGCAGCCGCTCCATCGCACGACGCGCGTTCGAGCGCGGCGTCGGGTTCTCCAGGTCACCGGCGGTCAGGAGCACCTGACCGGCGACGATCCGGAACGGACGCAGCGCCTCCTGATAGCGGTAGATCAAGACGTTCTGACCCACGGCAGCCGCGGCCTGCTGGGTGGCGAGGTCGCTGGGACGCTCCCCGAGGCGGAGGTACGGCATGCCGGTCGCGATCGCTCCCGAGGAGACCAGCACGACCTCCGTTCCGCGCCCGTGCGCCTCGGCCAGCGCGTCGACGATCGGAGGGATCTTTCCGGAGTTCTCCCCGCTGATCGACGAGGAGCCGACCTTCACGACGATGCGGCGCGCGGTGCGAAGCTCCGCCCGTGTGGCGGCCGTCACGCCTGCTCCTCGTCGTCCCGCCCGACCGGGTTGGTTTTCGCGGCGATGCGCTCGGTCTCCAGCTCAGCGCGCGCCTCCGACTTCGCGTCCATGCGCTCGTAGTAGCGCTCGCGCCGCTCGGATGTCGTGCGCCGCGGATTCAGGTCGAGACGCGGGTCCGTGCCGCGCGGCGCCGTCGCCAGCTCCGCCATGGATCCCAGCGAGGGCTGCCAGTCGAAGACGACACCGTCGTCCTCGCCGATGACGACCGTCGATCCGGGCTGCGCACCCGACTTGAAGAGCTGATCCTCCACGCCCAGCTTCTCCAGACGATCTGCCAGGTAGCCGACGGCTTCTTCGTTCTGGAAGTCCGTCTGCTGCACCCAGCGCAGCGGCTTGGCGCCCAGGACGCGGTAGATGTCCCCGTACGTGCCACCCTCGACCCGGATGGTGAACTCGCGCTCCGAACCGTGCGGGCGGACGACGACCCGTTCGACCACGGGCTTGTCCGCCTCTTCCACCCGATGCGCGGCGACGATGTCGCCCAGCGCGTAGGTGAGCTGACGCAAGCCCTCGTGGCTGACCGTGGAGATCTCGAAGACGCGGTAGCCGCGAGCCTCCAGCTCGGGACGGACCAGGTCGGCGAGGTCTTTGGCTTCGGGAACGTCCACCTTGTTCAGGGCGACGATCTGCGGTCGTTCCAGCAGGGGCAGTTGCCCCTCCGGTACGGGGTACGCCGCCAGCTCGGCCAGGATCACGTCGAGGTCGGTCAGCGGATCGCGCCCCGGCTCCAGCGTGGCGCAATCCAGAACGTGCACGAGCGCAGTGCAGCGCTCCACGTGGCGGAGGAACTCCAGGCCCAGGCCCTTGCCCTCACTGGCACCCTCGATGAGGCCGGGGACATCGGCGACGGTGTAGCGCACGTCCCCTGCTTGGACGACGCCCAGGTTGGGGTGCAGCGTGGTGAAGGGGTAGTCGGCGATCTTGGGCCGTGCGGCCGAGATCGCGGCGATGAGGCTCGACTTGCCCGCGGACGGGTACCCGACCAGCGCCACGTCGGCGACCGTCTTCAGCTCGAGAAGGACGTCGCCTTCCCATCCGGGCGTACCGAGCAGGGCGAATCCGGGGGCCTTGCGCTTGTGGTTGGCCAGGGACGCGTTGCCGAGGCCGCCGATGCCGCCGGGCGCCACCACGAACCGCATACCGGGTTCGATCATGTCGACCAGGGTCTCGCCGGAGACGTCCTTGACCACGGTGCCCACGGGCACGGGCAGCTCCAGAGTCTCCCCGACAGCGCCGGAGCGATGATCGCCCATTCCGAATCCGCCGTTGCCGGCCGATCGGTGCGGCGAGTGGTGATACGACAGCAGGGTCGTGACCTGAGGGTCTGCGACCAGCACGATGTCGCCGCCGTGACCGCCGTTGCCGCCATCGGGGCCGGCCATCGGCTTGAACTTCTCGCGCTTCACCGACACGCACCCGTTTCCGCCCTTGCCGGCGGACAGGTGCAGCGTCACTCGGTCAACGAATGTGACCATGCGCTCCCCCTTTTCGGGCTCTTGGTGCCTGATGAGTGTTGCCTACTGATGAACACGTGAGGGGGCGGGCCGAAGCCCGCCCCCTCACGAGAAAACTGCGTGTGCGGCGGACTACTCCGCCGGGACCACGATGTTGACGACCTTGCGGCCGCCCTTGGCGCCGAACTCGACCGCGCCGGCCTCGAGGGCGAACAGCGTGTCGTCTCCACCGCGTCCGACGTTGACGCCGGGGTGGAAGTGGGTTCCGCGCTGGCGGACGATGATCTCGCCGGCGAGAACCTTCTGGCCGCCGAAGCGCTTCACGCCGAGGCGCTGTGCGTTGGAGTCACGACCGTTGCGAGTGGAGCTTGCGCCCTTTTTGTGTGCCATGTCCTGAGTCTCTTCCGTGCTTACTTGATGCCGGTGACCTTGACGCGCGTGAGGTCCTGTCGGTGCCCCTGGCGCTTCTTGTACCCGGTCTTGTTCTTGAACTTCTGGATCACGATCTTGGGGCCGCGCTCCTCGCCGACGACCTCGGCCGTGACGGTCACCTTGGCAAGCTTGTCAGCGTCGGTCGTGACGGTGTCCCCGTCGACGAACAGCACGGCGGGCAACTTGATCTCGTCGCCGACCTTCGCGGACTGACGATCGAGGACGACGATCGTGCCGACCTCGACCTTCTCCTGCCGGCCACCGGCGCGCACAACTGCGTAGACCACTTCATACCTGTTTCTTCGGGGAGCGCGCGGCTCCGGATGCCTGAGCAAAGACTCGATGCGGAGCAGAAATGTCGTCAACGCACCAAGGGGATACTTTACCGGATGCGCACGCCACAAGCAAAAGCGCCTCCCCTGGGGCTCGTCCCCACGACCTGGTCGGTGCATAGGATCGGGTGATGGCGATCCTCATCGACGACGCGCGCTGGCCGGCGCACGGTCGATTCTGGGCGCACCTGGTGAGCGATTCCAGCCTCGACGAACTGCACGAGTTCGCGGCCGCGAACGGCATCCCCGGGCGCGGCTTCGATCGCGATCATTACGACGTGCCGGATGAGGCGCACGCCCGCCTGGTCGCTGCAGGCGCACGCCATGTCGACGGGCGCGTCCTGGTCAAAGCGCTCATCGCATCCGGTCTTCGCGTCACGGCGAGGGAACGCCGCGAACGCTGAGGCTACTCCTCGGTCGGCGTATGCGAGACAGGAGTTCCCGTCAGCGCAGCCGTCGTCACACGGCGGCGCGACCGCCCCTGACCGGGCGCCTTGGGCTCGGGAAGAGCGCTGAGCACGGAGTCCAGCAGCAGATCCTTCTCGGTCCGCGGCGCCTTCGACCCGGCATCCTGTCGCTTCTTACGCTGCTTCTTGGGCCGCTCGACCGGCGCCTCTGCGACCGGCGCCTCGACCGGGACGATCTCCTCGTCCTGGTGCGAGTGGATCGTGGATGCCGCGATCTGGGCCAGTGCCGACTTGACGCCTTCGGTGATGACGTGGGTGCCACCGGTCGCACCGTTGGCGGTGGGCGCGGCGGCACGCGGACGGCGACCCGGAGGGGACCCGTTGCCGGCCGGTGCGCGGTGCTTCACGACGGGGTCGTGGTGGACGATCACTCCGCGACCGGCACACACCTCGCACGGCTCGCTGAAGGTCTCGAGCAGGCCGAGACCCAGCTTCTTGCGGGTCATCTGGACGAGGCCGAGCGAGGTCACCTCGGCGACCTGGTGCTTGGTGCGGTCACGACTCAGGCACTCCACCAGGCGTCGCAGCACGAGGTCGCGATTGGATTCGAGCACCATGTCGATGAAGTCCACCACGATGATGCCGCCGATGTCGCGCAGCCGCAGCTGGCGGACGATCTCCTCAGCGGCCTCGAGATTGTTCTTGGTGACCGTCTCCTCGAGGTTTCCGCCGGTGCCGACGAACTTGCCGGTGTTGACATCCACCACAGTCATCGCCTCGGTGCGGTCGATCACCAGCGACCCGCCCGAGGGCAGCCAGACCTTGCGGTCCAGCGCCTTCTCGATCTGCTCCGTCACACGGAACCGGTCGAACGGATCGACGTCGCTGTCATACACCTCGACGCGATCGAGCAGGTCCGGTGCCACGCTCTCGAGATACGCCGTGATCGTCTGGTACGCGTCCTCGCCCTGGATGAGCATCTTGGTGAAGTCCTCGTTGAAGACGTCGCGGACGATCTTGACCAGAAGGTCGGGTTCGGAGTGCAGCAGTGCCGGCGCCTGGATGGATTCGACCTGGCGGCTGATGTGCTCCCACTGCGTGGTGAGACGCTGCACGTCGCGGGTGAGCTGATCCTCCGTGGCCCCCTCGGCCGCGGTGCGGACGATGACGCCCGAGGATTCGGGCAGCACCTCTTTGAGGATCTTCTTCAGGCGAGCGCGTTCGGTGTCCGGCAGCTTGCGCGAGATTCCGTTCATCGTGCCGCCGGGCACGTACACGAGGTAACGACCAGGAAGGGAGATCTGACTCGTGAGCCGGGCGCCCTTGTGGCCGATCGGGTCCTTGGTGACCTGCACCAGGACACGGTCGCCGCTCTTGAGCGCGAGCTCGATGCGGCGGGGCTGGTTGCCCGTCTCCACGCCGTCCCAGTCGACCTCGCCGGAGTACAGCACCGCGTTGCGTCCACGGCCGATGTCGACGAACGCCGCCTCCATGCTGGGCAGGACGTTCTGGACCCGGCCCAGGTACACGTTGCCGATCAGCGACGCGTCCTGATTGCGGGCGACGTAGTGCTCAACGAGCACGTTGTCCTCGAGCACGGCGATCTGGATGCGCCCGTTCTTGGAACGCACGATCATCTCGCGGTCGACGGATTCGCGGCGCGCGAGGAACTCCGCCTCGGTCACCACGGCGCGACGACGACCCGCTTCACGGCCGTCCCGGCGGCGCTGCTTCTTGGCCTCGAGGCGGGTGGAGCCCTTGATGCGCTGCGGCTCGGTGATCAGCTCGACCGCCCGCTGACGGGGCTGCTGCGGCTCCGGCGGAGCGGATGCCTCGTCCCGGCCCTCGCCCGTCCGGCGGCGGTTGCGGCGGCGGGCACTGGTTGATGAGGACTGCTCGGCAGCGGGCTCCTCATCGGGCAACGCCGGCAGCGCCGGCAGCGCCGGCGGCTCGGGCGCGTAGAACACCAGCTGAGTGGACACCGCCGAGACGAAGACCTCCGGAAGAAGACCGAGATCCACCGCGGACTTCGGGCCGGAGTCCTCGGCCGGCGGTGCAGCCGGTTCGGGCTGCTCGGCGGGAGGTGTTGCGACCTCCGTGCCGGGTTCTGCCGGATCGGCGGAGGTCGGACCCGTCGCCTCGGCGGTCTGGGTCACATCGGACTCGACTTCCGGCGCGGGCGTGTCCGGTGCGTCGGGAGCGCTGGGCGCTACCGGTGCGTCTGAGACGTCGGCGGATTCGAGGTGTGCATCGGTTTCATCGGCCATCACTGGCGTACTCCCTGCGGACGACACCGCGCGTCGTCCGGCGAAATCTCGTGCGGTGCCGCACCTGCGGTGCCGCTAACTCATCGGTCTGCAGCCGGCCCGTGGCTCGTGCTGCGAAGGGCGCTCATCGCCCGAAGTCTTCTGGTGACGCGTATGGCGGCGCGGCCGCGACGCATCGCAACCATTATCGCACTTTCAGGGACTGAATGTGCCGACGCGCCCCATCGGTGTTTCGAGGCCGGACGCGCGCGGCGTCTGCACAGGCCTCGATGCCATAATCCGAGACATGACGCAGCCCGGTTCCCGCACCCGGCCGACCGCCCTGGCGGTGTGGCTTCTGATCGCCGGCGTCATCGGCTGGTGGGCGGCCTTCTCGCTCACCATGGAGCGACTGCACCTGCTGATGGACCCGGATGCGATCCTCGGCTGCGACATCAGCCCCCTCGTGCAGTGCGGCAAGAACCTCGAGTCCTGGCAGGGCAGCGTGTTCGGCTTTCCCAACCCGATCATGGGTCTGACCGGGTGGGTGGCGCCGATCGTCGTTGGCGCGGCGATCCTGGCCGGGGCACGGTTCGCGCGCTGGTTCTGGCTGCTGTTCGAACTCGGCCTGGCGTTCGCCTTCGTCTTCGTGATCTGGCTGATCGCTCAGAGCGTGTTCGTGCTGGGCACCCTCTGCCCATGGTGCATGGTGACGTGGGTGGTGACGATCCCGACCTTCTACGCGGTCACCCTGCATCTGCTGCGCACCGGACTCGTCCCTGCGCCCCGACCGGTCCGCAGCGCCGCCGACACGCTGATGGCGTGGCTTCCGCTGCTCGCGGTCATCAGCTACGCGATCATCGCGGTGATCGCCCAGATCCGTCTGGACGTTCTCGGCGCCGTCTTCTGATCAGGGGAACCAGATGTGGAGCTCTCGAGCTGCCGATTCCGGGCTGTCCGAGCCGTGCACGAGGTTCTGCTGCACCTTCAGTCCCCAGTCGCGTCCGAAGTCACCACGAATGGTCCCCGGAGCCGCCGTCGTGGGGTCGGTCGTACCGGCCAGGGACCGGAATCCTTCGATCACCCGATTGCCAGCCAGCCGGATGGCCACCGACGGTCCCGACATCATGAACTCCACCAGCGGCTCGTAAAACGGCTTGCCGGCGTGTTCGGCGTAGTGCTTCTCGAACATGTCGCGATCGGGCTCGACCAGTCGGATGTCGACGAGCGAGTACCCCTTCGCCTCGATTCGAGCAAGGATCGCGCCGGTCAGGCCGCGCGCGACGCCGTCGGGCTTGACGAGGACGAGAGTCTCTTCGGTGGCCATGGTCATTCTCCGTTCAGGGTGTCGGCTTCGGCGGCGAGCCGCGCGTTGCGCGCGTCCAGGGAAGCCCCCTTGATCGTCGCATATCCCCACATCGCACCGAAAATGAGCGCGACCAGCGCAAGCGCCGGCACCAGGATGGCGCCCAGGGCGACCACCAGCTGCAGGGCCCAGCCCAGGGCGATGCCCCATCGGTGCCGCAGCGCGCGACCTGTGAGCACCATCACGACCGCCAGGACCGCCCCGGCCACGATGCCCCACCAGCCGGGGATCTGCGGTGGCAGCGCGTTCAGCCCGTAGATCGCGAGCCCGCCCAGGAATACGACGATCGATTCGAACGCCAGCACGATCGATCCGAGCGATTCTTCTGCGCCGCGCGCGCGGCGCTGACGCGGCGCGCGCACCTCTCCCCCGCTCATTCGACCCACCCGGCCTTCCAGTCCTCTTCGGCCGCGAGGCCGACGGCCTCACCGGCCAGGACCACGGAGCCGGCGATCACGACCGCCCGGCGGTCGGATGCCGCCGCCCACGAGCGCGCCGCCTCGGCCGCGTCGGTCACGTTCGCGTGGACGGTGACGGGCAGTCCGGCCGCCTCGGCCAGATCGGCGATGCGGTCCGCGTCGTCGGCACGCTCGGAGTCGGGCGCCGTCGCGAACACGTGGGTTGCGATGCGGGCGATCTCCGCCAGGATGCCTGCGGCATCCTTGTCGGCCAGAACCCCCAGGACCACGCCCCACTCGTCGAAGTCGAACGAGTCGCCCAGCGCCGTTACCAGAGCGCGCGCGCCGTGCGGGTTGTGTGCGGCGTCGACGATCACCGTCGGGTTCACCCCGACCAGCTGCAGCCGGCCCGGTGAGGTGGCCTGCGCGAAACCCTCGGCGAGGATGTCGCCGGCTATCGGCTGGGTTCCGCCTCCGATCAGCGACTCCACGGCCGCGATCGCGAGCGCAGCGTTCTGCGCCTGGTGTCCTCCGAACAGCGGGAGGTATTCCTCCGAGTAGACGCCGGCGAGCCCGCGGACCGAGATGAGCTGGCCACCCACCGCCAGTCGGGCGTCGGTGAGCGCGAACTGCTCTCCTTCGAACGCGATCGTGGCGTCCTGCGCGGCGGCCGCCGCGCGCAGCACAGCTTCGGCCGCGGCATCCTGTCGTGCGGAGACCGCAGCTGCGCCGACCTTGATGATTCCGGATTTCACTGTGGCGATCTCACGGATGGTGGAGCCCAGCCGGTCCGCGTGGTCGATGTCGATCGGCGTGAACACCGCGACATCGCCGTCGGCCGTGTTGGTCGAGTCCCACGATCCGCCCATCCCGACCTCCAGCACGAGGACATCGATCGGCGCGTCGGCGAAGGCCACGAACGCAAGCACGGTGAGCAGTTCGAAGAACGTCAGCGGCGCGTCGTCCGCTGCCGCCAGCTCGGCGTCGACGAACTCGACGAACGGGAGGATCTCGTC
This sequence comes from Microbacterium sp. zg.B48, assembly GCF_024623505.1. NCBI lineage: Bacteria > Bacillati > Actinomycetota > Actinomycetes > Micrococcales > Microbacteriaceae > Microbacterium > Microbacterium sp. zg.B48. Next base: position 118,278 of record NZ_JANJFE010000012.1, on the reverse strand, counting down.
CCAGGCGTCGGCCACCGCCCCATCTGAGACGGGCTCTCCGTCGATCATGATCCGTTCGGTGAAACGCTCCAGATGCGGGCTGGTGAACAGCCCCGTGCGCAGTCCGTGCGCGCGCACCAGGCTCTCGATGATGCGGCTCGTGGATGTCTTTCCGTTGGTGCCGGTGACATGCACCACGCGGTACGTGCGCTGCGGGTCATCCAGCAGTTCCAGCACCCGACGGGTGCGCTCGACCCGTGGCTGCACCCAGCGCTCGCCCTGGCGGGTCAGCAGGGCGTCGTACACGGCGTCCGCGCGGCTGCGATCGCTCATCGGGGGTCCTCGACCTTCGTCAGTGCTCTGCTCACCGAAACGGTGAAGTCTCCGGCGTTGGCGAAGGTGCCCTTCGCGAACTCCGTGGCGTGGTCGGCTCCGGCCGCCGAGAGCGCTCCGTCGCCGAGCAGCAGGGTCGCGTCCGCGTCGGTGACGGCGTACTCGACCGCGAGGGTTTCGCCGGCGACGTCGGCGATGTCGAACGCCGATGCCACCGCCTCGCCGTCGGTGACGGAGTGGAAGGTCAGCACCAGCCGGATGCGATCGCTGACATCGAAACCGGCCGCCTTGCGCGTGTCCTGCACCGCCCGCACGACGTCGCGGGCCAGGCCCTCGGCTTCCAGTTCGGGGGTGGTGTTCGTATCGAGGAGCACGAAACCGCCGTGCGGGAGCACTGCCAGGGCCTCTCCCTCCGGCCGTCCGGTCGTTTCGAGGACGAGTTCGTACTCACCGGGCTGCAGCACGATCGAACCCGCGGTGACGGACCCGTCCGTCTCGGACCAGTCCCCCGCCTTGGCCGCGTGGATCGCCTGCTGCACCTGCTTGCCCAGCCGGGGACCTGCGGCGCGAGCGTTGACCGAGAGGCGGTGCGAGATGCCGTAACGCGACGCGGTGTCCTGCTGCAGTTCCACCAGCTCGACCGATTTGACGTTGAGCTCCTCCCGCAGGATGTCCTCGAACTGCCGGAGCGATTCGGCGGCGGTCGCGACGACGGTCAGCCGCGCCAGCGGGAGCCGCACACGCCGCCCCTCACGCTTGCGCAGTGCGTTGGCGACCGAGGAGACCTCACGGACGGCATCCATCGCGGTGCGGATGTCATCCGCGGCCGGGAACGCGTCGGCATCCGGCCAGTCCTGCAGGTGGACGCTGCGTCCGCCGGTGAGCCCCTGCCACACGCGCTCGGACACCAGCGGGATCAGCGGAGCCGCGACCCGGGTGAGCGTCTCCATCACGGTGTACAGCGTGTCGAAGGCCTCGCGACTTCGCGGATCGTCGCTCACGCCCACCCAGAACCGGTCGCGCGAGCGGCGGATGTACCAGTTGGTGAGCGCTTCTGCGAAGTCGCGCAGCTTCGCCGCGGCCGTGGTGGAGTCCAGCCCGTCCAGGTCGGCGGCGACGTCGCGGACCAGGTCGCCGGTCAGCGCGAGGATGTAGCGGTCCAGGACATCCGTGGAGTCGGTGCGCCAGGTCGCCTCATACCCGCCGCCGCCGGGGCCGCCGGCGGCGTTGGCGTACGTGGAGAAGAAGTACCACGCGTTCCACACCGGGAGAAGGAATTCCCGCACGCCCTGGCGGATGCCCTCCTCGGTGACCACGAGGTTGCCCCCGCGCAGGACCGAGCTGGCCATCAGGAACCACCGCATCGCATCCGAGCCGTCGCGGTCGAACACTTCGGACACGTCCGGGTAGTTGCGCAGCGACTTGGACATCTTCTGGCCGTCGCTGCCCAGCACGATGCCGTGGCAGCTGACCCCGGTGAACGCGGGGCGGTCGAAAAGCGCACCGGACAGGACGTGCATCACGTAGAACCAGCCGCGGGTCTGGCCGATGTACTCGACGATGAAATCAGCCGGCGAGTGCTGGTCGAACCACTCGTGGTTCTCGAACGGATAGTGCACCTGTGCGAAGGGCATCGAGCCGGAGTCGAACCACACATCCAGCACGTCCTCGATGCGGCGCATCGTGCTCGCGCCGCTCGGGTCGTCCGGGTTCGGCCGGGTCAGCTCGTCGATGTACGGGCGGTGCAGATCGACCTGACCGGTGGGGTCGCGCGGCAGCCGCCCGAAGTCGCGCTCCAGATCGGCCAGCGAGCCGTACACGTCCACGCGCGGGAAGTCGGGGTTGTCGCTCTTCCAGATCGGGATCGGCGAACCCCAGTACCGGTTCCGGCTGATCGACCAGTCCCGCGCGCCCTGGAGCCACTTGCCGAACTGTCCGTGTTTGACGTTCTCCGGAACCCAGGTGATCTGCTCGTTGAGCTCGACCAGGCGGTCGCGGGTGTCGGTGACCCGCACGAACCAGCTCGAGACGGCCTTGTAGATGAGCGGATTGCGGCAGCGCCAGCAGTGCGGGTACGAGTGCTCGTAGCTGGCCAGGCGGAGCAGTCGGCCGTTCTGGCGCAGGATGCGCACCAGCGGCGTGTTCGCGTCCATCCAGAGCTGGCCGACGACATCGGTCACCGCGGGCAGGAACTTGCCGCCGTCGTCGAGGCTGAGGATCGTCGGGATGCCGGCGGCATCGGCGACCCTCTGGTCGTCCTCGCCGTACGCGGGAGCCTGGTGCACGATGCCGGTGCCGTCGCCGGTGGTGACGTAGTCGTCGGCCAGGATCCGCCAGGCGTTCTGGGTGCCGTACACCTCGGCGTCGGCGTAGTAGTCGAACAGACGGTCGTAGTGCACGTCCGCCAGATCGGCGCCGAGGTGGACCGCCTCGACGGCCGCCACGGCATCCGCCGCGTTCTCATAGCCGAGGTCCTTCGCATAGTTCGCCAGCAGGTCCTCCGCGAGGAGGTAGCGGTGCGACTGGGCTTCGGCCGGATCGTGCGCCGCCCCGGCTGCGCCGGGTGACGGGTCGTGATGCACGTCAGCGGCGCCCAGCGGACCGCCGGGGACGACGACATAGCGGATGCCGGGGCCTACGGCCAGGGCGAGGTTGGTCGGAAGCGTCCAGGGGGTCGTGGTCCAGGCCAGAGCGCGGACGGCGGTGAGCCCGAGCGCTTCGGCCTTCACACCCACGAGCGGGAAGGTCACCGTCACCGAGGGGTCCTGGCGCATCTTGTAGACGTCGTCGTCCATGCGCAGCTCGTGGCTGGACAGCGGCGTCTGGTCGCGCCAGCAGTACGGCAGCACGCGGTAGCCCTCGTACGCGAGCCCCTTGTCGTAGAGGGTCTTGAAGGCCCACAGCACGCTCTCCATGTAGTCGGTGTCGAGGGTCTTGTAACCGCGGTCGAAATCGACCCAGCGCGCCTGACGCGTGACGTACTCCTGCCACTCCTGGGTGTAGGCGAGCACCGACTCGCGGGCCTTCGCGTTGAAGGTCGCGACGCCCATCCGCTCGATCTCCTCCTTCTCGGTGATACCGAGCTGCTTCATCGCCTCCAGTTCGGCGGGCAGGCCGTGCGTGTCCCACCCGAAGACGCGATCGACGCGATGGCCGCGCATCGTCTGGAACCGCGGAAAGAGGTCCTTGGCGTACCCGGTGAGCAGGTGCCCGTAGTGCGGCAGACCGTTGGCGAAGGGAGGCCCGTCGTAGAAGACCCACTCCGGTGCGCCCTCGCGGTTGCGGATGGACGCCTGGAAGGTGTCATCCGCGTTCCAGAAGTCGATGACCTCGCGCTCGATCGCGGGGAACCGGGGGCTCGGCGGGACGTCGGGTCCGGACTTGGGATAGGTCATGTCACTCCAGCAGGTTGCGATGCTTCCTGCGAGGACGACCCCCCTGTCCGGAGAACCGCGGTACCACCCCGCCTTGCGCCGGTGCACCGGATCTTCCGATCCGTCCACCGTGCCCCTCTCACTGCGGCTGTGACGGGCCTGCCCCGTCCGGTTCTACTGGGGGCTCGCGCCCTGTTCTTCCGGAAGCTCCCCGGTGATGGCCGGATCTGCGCTGCTGAGTCGATTGTACCCACGCACGCCGCCCGGCGCCTCTCCCCGATCGGCTCCGTCCATCTTCCCGGCGCGCAGCAGCGCGCGGGTGAACGGATGCCGCGGCTCGCGGAAGACCTCCGCAGTGGACCCCGCTTCCACGACGCGGCCATCCCGCATCACCATGATCTCGTCGGCGACGGCCGCGACCACCCGCAGGTCGTGGGAGATCAGGATCATCGCTATCCCCGTCTCGCGCTGCAGACGGTTCAGCAGGGCGAGCACAGTGACCTGCACCGAGGCATCCAGCGCGGAGACCGGCTCGTCGAGGATCAGGATGTCGGGTCCGACGGCGAGCGCACGTGCGATCGCCGCGCGCTGACGCTGTCCGCCGGAGACCTCCCCCGGGCGGCGCAGGGCGATGCCCGGATCGAGTTCCACCTGCTCGAGCAGTGCGGCGACACGGTGCCTGCTGGCGGCACGGGCGACCCCGCCCGCGCGAAGAGCCTCGGACAGCGAACGACCGATGCTCCAGCGCGGATCGAACGCGGCCCGGGGGTTCTGATGCACGAGTTGGATGCGGCTGCGCGAGGGCCGCCGCCGTGCTTCGGTGGCCGGGTTCCACATCGCGCCTTCCAGCGTCACCTCTCCGGCGTCCGGCGACTCGATCCCCATCAGGAGGCGGGCCAGAGTGGTCTTGCCCGATCCGGATTCGCCCACGATCCCCAGCGTGCTCCCGCGTCGCAGAGCGAGCGACACGTCGTGGACCACCGTCCCGCTCCCGGCGAAGCTCTTGCTGAGCCCCTGCGCGGCCAGCACGATCTGTCCGGACGGCTCGGAGCGGGGCGGGGTGCGGATGCGCCACGCAGCGACGAGCTCACGGGTGTGCGGGTGCCCCGGGCCGGCAAGCACCTCGGCGGTCGCCCCCTCCTCCACGATCTTCCCGGCCCGCATGACCGCGATCCGGTCGGCGACGTGCGCGACGGCAGTGAGGTCGTGGCTGATCACGACCAGGGCGGTTCCGGCATCCACGATCTCGCGCAGCAGCTGCAGGATCCGCAGCTGCACGGTCGCGTCCAGGGCGGTCGTGGGTTCATCTGCCACGACGATGCGCGGGTTCGTGACCAGCGCCGAAGCGATCAGCGCGCGCTGCCTGAGACCCCCGGAGAGCTCGTGGGAGTACGCCTCGATGCGCCGGGACGCATCGGGCATCGAGACGGATTCGAGCGCCGCCAGGGCGCGTTCACGTCGTCGCGCTCGTGTGTCGCCGGTGTGGATCTCCAGCGGTTCCTCGATCTCGCGGCCGATGCGACGCAACGGGTCGAGGGAGACCAGCGCATCCTGCGAGACCAGGGCGATCCGCGATCCGCGCACTCCGCGCCAGGCGCGTTCATCCGCTGTGCTGACATCCACTCCGTCGACCGAGAGCACGTCGGCGGTGACGGTGGCCCGATCGGGGGCAAGGCCGAGGAGTGCGTGCGCGGTCATCGATTTGCCCGCGCCGGACTCCCCCACGATCGCCAGGCACTCCCCCGGCGCCACAGACAGTTCGACGCCGTCCACGATGACGCGCCCATCCATCACGATCCGCAGACCGCGAACCTCCAGGGCGCTCATCCGCGCCGCCCCTCGGCGCGGGCACGCAGCGCCCGCCCGAGCGCGCTCAGCGAGATCACCGTCAGGGTGATCGCCATGCCCGGGAAGACCGCGATCCACCAGGCTCGCCCCAGCACGTTCCGGCCGCCCGACAGCAGGAGCCCCCATTCCGGGGTCGGCTCGGTGGGCCCGAGCCCGAGGAAGCTCAGACCGGCCGCGGCGAGGATCGCCGAGCCGACGCCGATGGTGGCCAGCACGCTCAGCGAGCCGGCCACACCGGGCAGCACGTGCCGTGCGATCGCCACCGGCCGGGACACACCGAGCAGGTACGCGGCCTCCACATGATCGGCCTGCCGGAGCGTGCGGGTGTGCGCGCGCGCAAGGCGGATGTACACGGGCACCGCGGCGATCGTGACGGCGACCGCCACCGTCACCGGCCCGGGGCCGAGGATCGCCACCACGACCAGCGCCACGAGGAACTCCGGAAACGCCAGCAGCACATCGACTCCGCGCATCGCGACGGCGCCGACCGGACGCGGCGCCAGACCGACGGCGATACCGAGCAGGAGCCCGAGGACAGCGGCGAGGAGAGTGGCTGCCAGCCCGATGCCGATCGAGATGCGGGCGCCGTACACGACCCGCGTGAAGATGTCGCGCCCGCTCTGGTCGGTGCCGAACAGGTGCTCCGCGCTCGGGGGCAGCAGTGCCGCACGCAGGTCCGTCGCCAGAGGATCCGCACTGGTGAAGACGCCGGGCGCCACGGCCATGCCCAGTACGACGAGCAGGACGACCGATGCCGCGACCAGCCACACCCGGCGCATCAGACCGGCTCCGGCATCCGGGTGGGCGTCACGCCGATCGGTGCCGCGTGCGAACGCAAGCGCGGATCCAGGAGCGGGTAGGCCAGGTCGACCAGCAGGTGCACCACGACGAACACCACGGCGCTGAGCATGATCACACCCGCCACCACGGGCAGGTCCCGGTCGGTGATGGCGGTGAGCGTCACGCGCCCCAGCCCCGCGCGGGCGAACACCGTCTCCACGAGCACCGCTCCGCCCAGCAGCGATCCGACGAGGTAGCCGGCCAGAGTGAGGGCTCCGGTCGAGCCGTGGCGCAGCGTGTGACGCAGCAGCAGCCGCGAGCCGCCGGCTCCCCGCGCACGCACCGTGAGGGCGAAGGGCTGGCGCTCGGCCTGCTCGATTCCGTCGCGCAGCACCTGGCCCAGCAGCGCCGCACAGGGAAGCGCGAGCGTGACGGCCGGCAGCACCAGCGCGGCGAAGCCACGCGAACCGGACACAGGGAACCAGCCGAGAGTGAACGAGAAGACCGTGAGCAGCACGAGCCCGATCCAGAACACCGGCGAGGAGAGGATCACCAGCTCGGCGGCGGCCACGGCCGCCCCGGCGCGACGGCCGCGGGCGAGCAGCACGACGGCGAGCGCGATCAGGAGGGCGAACACCAGCGCGAGCGCGGCGAGCTGGAGGGTCGGAAAGAGCTGACGGCCGATCACCTCGGTCACCGGCATCCGCAACTGGTACGACTCGCCGAGGTCCCCGCGCAGCAACCCCGCGAGGTAATCCAGGTACTGCGCGATCGCGGGACGGTCCAGGCCGAGCTCGGTCCGGATGGAGTCCTTCACGGCCTGCGAAACCTGCGCCTGCGGGCCGAGCATGACATCCACCGGGTCACCGGGGACGATCCGCATCGTCAGGAAGGCGAGGGTTGCCGCACCCCACAGCACCAGGAGGATGCCTCCGACGATCTCCGCGATGCGCAGCAGCGATCGCCGGGGCATCCTGGGCGTGCTCATGACGGGCGTGCCCTCCTCGGGCCTGGACGGCGGCTGTGCGTCGTCAGCCGAGTGAGGCGGTGTAGAACAGCGGACGACCGTACAGATCGTAGGTCAGACCCTGAACCTCCGCTCCCACCGCCGTGATCACAGACGGAACGTAGAGCGGCACGATGGCGACGTGCTGCGCGTTCCACTGCTGGACCTCGCGATAGATGCCGGCGCGAGAGTTTGCGTCGCCCTCGGCGACGGCCCGGGTGAGCAGTTCGTCCAGGGCGGGATCGCTGACCTGCGATGCGTTCTGGAATCCCTCGGTGTGCAGGTGGCTGCGCAGCAGATCCGCGTCGACTCCGGAGAAGCCCCAGTCGGTCAGATCGAAGGTCTTGGGCTCGTACTGCTCGTTGTAGGCGCCGGGCTCCAGCACCTCCCGTACGATCTCGAAACCGACATCCTTCAGATCGGCCTGGATGGCGTTGGCCAGCGCTGCGCGGTCATCGGGCACGGGGGTCCAGGCGATCCAGCGCGCCGAAAGCCGCTGCCCGTCCTTGACGCGGTAACCGTCGGCGTCCCGCTGCGTCCAGCCGGCCTCGTCCAGCAGCGCCCCCGCGGCCGCCTGGTCGTAGGTCCAGGTGCCTTCGAGAGTCTCGTCATAGCCCGGCGTCGCCGGCCCCAGAACGCTCCAGGCCCGCGGGAACTGACCGAAGTAGATCGTCTCGACGGCGGTGTCGACGTCGATCGCACGAGAGAAGGCCTGCCGCACCCGCTCATCGCCGAAGACGCCGTACTTCTCGTTGAGGAACAGCGAGTAGGGCAGCCCGGGCAGGCTCTTCGCGTCGACGGTGAGGCCGGCGTCGAGCTCGGACACGACGCTCGGCGGCAGCTGGCTCGCCAGATCCGCTTCTCCGCTGGAGACCACTCCGGACCGCACCGCGGACTCCGGCACGATCGTCACGCGCAGGGTATCGACCTGCGGCACGCCCGCTCCGTCCGGACCCCAGGCGTAGTCGGGGTTGCGGGTGTAGACGATCTCCTGGTCGGGCACGTACTCGCTCAGCAGGAACGGGCCCGTTCCCACCGTCACGTCCGGCCCACCGGCCTTGAGCTTGTCGGCGCTCGTCTCCAACACGGCGGGCGAATAGAACCCGAGGTTCGCGGTGCTCGCCGCCTGCAGGAAGGGAGCGTTCGGCTGGGTGAAGCGCACCGTCACCGTGTGCTCATCGACCACCTCGGTGCCCGCATAGAAGTCGGCGCCGAGCATGCTGGCCGCCTGCGCCGATGCGGTCTCCGGGTCGGCGATGCGGTCGAAGTTCGCCTTGACCGCTGCCGCGTCGAAGGGTGTGCCGTCGTGGAACTCCACGTCATCACGCAGCTGGAACGTGTAGGCGAGCCCGTCATCGGACACACTCCACTCCGTCGCGAGCCAGGGCGAGAAGGTGCCATCGGCGTTCTGGAATACCAGCGAGTCGAGGACCACGCGCTGCACCATCGCGGAGACATCCAGCTGGCTGGTCTGGGGATCCATGTGACCAGCCGAGAGATTGGCCCCCTCGATCGCCCAGACGATCTCTTCGCCGTCCGTGGCGTCGCCGCTCTGCGCGGCGCAGGCACTCAGCGCGAGCGCGGCGGTCGTGAGCGCTGCGAGAATCGGGAGCAGACGACGGGAGCGTCGGCGGTGTGCAGGCATGAAGAGCACCTCTGATCAAGCGGGTGGAGGGGGAACGCTCCATCCTACATCTTGCACCGAGTCCAAGAACCGTTTCGCGCTGCTCCCCTCCTGCAGCGCCGCGCCGTCGGCGATTGGCTGCCGCGTAGCGTGGAGACATGGCCCGTGCATCGCTCCCCCTCTCCCCGCGCATCAGCGCCCCGGATCTTCCCGCGCGGCTTGATCCGGCGGTGCTGGGCGCCCGGGTCGATCTTCTCGGCGCTCTCGTACAGGGAACGACCGGAGATCTGGACGCGCCGGACGCGCACGTGAGCGAGAGCATCCTGCGGGATCTCGATCTCGGCCGTTTCGATTTCCGCCGCGCGCGGTTGAGCGATGTCGACATCTCCGGGCTCTGCGCAGTCGCGGCCACAGCATCCGAGTCGCGCTGGCAGACCGTCCGGATCGACGGCGGCCGCATCGCCACGCTGGATCTCTCACGCAGCACCCTCTCCGGCGTCGAGATCCGCGGTACGCGCATCGACTACCTCACCCTGGCGGGCTCCGATGCCTCGGATCTGAACTTCGTCGACTGCACCATCGGCGCGCTGGATGCCCCGCAGGCGACTCTGCGCAGGGTGGCGTTCTCCGGGTGCCGCGTCACCGAGGTCGACAACCGCGGGTGGCGCACCGAGAACGTCGATCTGCGCGGCCTCGAGGGTGCCAACTACCTCGACATGGCTGCGCTGCGCGGCACCACCCTCAGCGAGCGGCAGGTCTCATGGCTCGGCCGCGCCTTTGCCGAGGCGGTCGGTGTCGACGTCCGGGACTGAGCGCTCCCGGCTCCCGGCAGCAAGAGCGATAGAATCGATATCCCACACTCAGGCACGCTCACACAGTGCCGCACATATCGCCAAGGAGACCCTCATGGCCGACGCACAGATCCCGGACAAGCCCGCTCTTGAAGGTCTCGAGACGAAATGGGACGCCGCCTGGCAGGGCCAGGGCACATATCTGTTCGACCGGGCCGAAGCGGTGCGACGGGGACGCGCCGGCGTGTACTCGGTGGACACTCCCCCGCCGACCGCCTCCGGCAGCCTGCACATCGGCCACGTGTTCTCGTTCACGCACACCGACATCAAGGTGCGCTTCGAGCGCATGCGCGGCAAGTCGGTGTTCTACCCGATGGGCTGGGACGACAACGGCCTGCCCACGGAGCGCCGCGTCCAGAACTACTACGGCGTGCGCTGCGATCCTTCACTGCCGTACGACCCGGACTTCACGCCGCCGTACGAGGGCGGCGACAACAAGAGCTCGCGCGCGGCCGACCAGGTGCCCATCAGCAGGCGCAACTTCATCGACCTCTGCGAGGCCCTCACCGCACAGGACGAGGTCACCTTCGAGGAGCTCTTCCGCCAGCTCGGGCTGAGCGTCGACTGGACGCAGACGTACCGCACGATCAGCGACGACACCATCCGCACGTCGCAGCTGGCCTTTGTGCGCAACCTCGAGCGCGGTGAGGCGTTCCAGGCGATGGCGCCGACGCTGTGGGACATCGACTTCCGCTCGGCGATCGCGCAGGCGGAACTCGAGGATCGCGACCAGCCCGCTGCGTACCACCGACTCGCCTTCCACAAGACGGACGGCTCCGGTGACGTGTTCATCGAGACGACCCGGCCCGAGCTGCTGCCCGCCTGCGTGGCGCTGGTGGCGCACCCGGACGATGAGCGCTATCAGCCGCTGTTCGGCTCGACGGTGCGCACGCCGCTGTTCGATGTCGAGGTCCCCGTCCTGGCGCACCCGCTCGCCCAGCAGGACAAGGGGTCGGGCATCGCGATGATCTGCACCTTCGGCGATGTCACGGACATCGTGTGGTGGCGCGAGCTCGACCTGCCCAACCGCACGGTCCTGGGCAAGGACGGCCGCGTGCTCGCCGAGGCGCCCGACGTGATCGTCACCGAAGCGGGCAAGGCGGCCTACGCCGAACTTGCCGGTAAGACCGTGTTCAGCGCCAAGAAGCGCGTGGCGGAGCTGCTGAGCGAGTCCGGCGAGCTCATCGGCGACCCGAAGCCGTTCACCCACGCCGTCAAGTTCTACGAGAAGGGCGACCGCCCCCTCGAGATCGTCTCCACCCGCCAGTGGTATCTGCGCAACGGCGCCCGCGACCAGGCGCTGCGCGAGAAGCTGATCGAGCTCGGTCAGCAGATGTCCTGGCACCCGGACTTCATGCGCGTGCGGTTCGAGAACTGGACCAATGGGCTGACCGGCGACTGGCTGGTCTCGCGCCAGCGCTTCTTCGGTGTGCCGATCCCGGTCTGGTACGCCCTGGACGAGCACGGCGAGCGCGACTACAGCCGCGTGCTGGTGCCCTCGGCCGAGCAGCTCCCGGTCGACCCGACCACCGATGCGCCGGCCGGCTATACCGAATCGCAGCGCGGAGTCCCCGGCGGCTTCGACGGCGAGCGCGACATCTTCGACACCTGGGCGACATCGTCGCTGACCCCGCAGCTGGCCGGCGGATGGCAGCGCGACGAGGAACTGTGGTCGCTGGTCGCACCGTTCGACGTGCGCCCGCAGGGGCAGGACATCATCCGCACCTGGCTGTTCTCGACGATGCTGCGCAGCGCGCTGGAGGATGACCGCGCGCCGTGGACGGATGCCGCGATCTCCGGCTTCATCGTCGACCCGGACCGCAAGAAGATGTCCAAGTCGAAGGGCAACGTCGTCACCCCCGCCGACATCCTGCACCAGCACGGCTCGGACGCGGTCAGGTACTGGTCGGCCTCCAGCCGGCTGGGCACCGACGCCGCCTTCGACCCGCAGAACCCGACGCAGATCAAGATCGGCCGTCGCCTGGCCATCAAGGTCCTCAACGCCGCGAAGTTCGTGCTCTCGTTCCCCGTGCCCGAGGACGCCGCGGTCACGCACGCGCTGGACGCGTCGATGCTCGCGACCCTCGACGGCGTGGTCCGCGAAGCGACGAAGGCGCTGGATGCCTACGATCACGCCCGCGCCCTGGAGATCACCGAGTCGTTCTTCTGGACGTTCTGCGACGACTACCTGGAACTGGTCAAAGAGCGGGCCTACGACCGCTCCGATGTCGGCCAGGCCTCGGCCGCGCTCGCACTGCGCATCGCCCTGTCGACGCTCCTGCGGCTGTTCGCGCCGGTCCTGGCGTTCGCCACCGAGGAGGCGTGGTCGTGGTTCAACGACGGCTCGGTGCACACCGCACCGTGGCCCGAGCCGCTGGGCATCCAGGGCGACCCCGCGGTGCTCACGGTCGTCGGCGACGCCCTGATCGGCATCCGCCGGGCAAAGACCGAAGCGAAGGCCTCGCAGAAGACGCCCGTGACGCGCATGACGATCGGCGCCCCCGCGGACACCGTCGCGCTGCTGCAGCTGGCCGAGGGCGATCTGAAGGCAGTCGGGCGGATCGCCGAGATCACATACGCGGATGCCGAGACCATCGCCGTCTCCGGCATCGAGCTCGAGCAGCAGGAGGTCTGAGATGCAACTGGGCACACGATGGTCGGCGGGAAGCGAACCACCCGCGTCGGTCCCCGCCTCGCTTCGCCAGCAGATCGAAGCCGTCGAGGACGCGATGCCGGCCGATCAGCTCGGGCAGCCGACGCCGCGATGGACGCTGACGTGGCTGGAGGGGCGGCCGATCGCCGAGCTGGACACCGGAGTCATCGTCAGTCTGGACGCGAACGGCAAGGCGGTCGTGCGCTACGACGAGGATGACGAGTTCGGCTAGGACCCGCCCTGAGGCTCGGCTCCGGCTCGTCGGGTGCCGACGATCAGCAGCCGGGCCGCGACGAGAGCGGCGACGGCAACGACGGCGGCGGCGATCACAAACGGCAGCCGCAGATCGATCCGCGCCACCCATCCGCCCAGAAGCGTCGCAATCGGGAACATCCCCCAGGTCAGCATCCGGATGATCCCCAGCACTCGACCGAACAGGTGCCCCGGCACGATCTGCTGCCGAAGCGCTCCCCACGGGACGTTCCAGGTGGACACGGCGAACGCGAACAGGCCGTACGCGAGTACAGCCATCACGACGTCGGGGGCGAGGCCGGTCAGCAGCATCGCCAGCGCTGAGACGACGTTGGCGGCGAACAGCACCCAGCCACGGCCGAACCCGGCCACAAGCCGCGGCGCCGTCAGCGCGCCGACGAGGGCTCCGGCGCCGATGCCCGCCGTCACGAGACCGATCGCGGCCGGCGCCACGTGCTGAACGTCCAGGAAATACAGGATCGTCCCGGCCTGCGCGAATGCGAACGCGGAGCCGACGAGCGACGTGAAGACGACCATCGCCCGCAGATAGCGGCTCCCCCACAGGTAAGCGATCGCCTCGCGCGCAGAAAACCTTCGACGGTGCGGCCTGGCCGGTCGCGACCTGTGGCGGATCCGGTTGCGCAGAAGCGGCGTGATCGCGAAGCGGGCGGGCGGCCGACAGCGGAAGCAGGACGGCCAGCACGATCGGGACGAGATAGCCCACCGAGCCCACCCACAGGGGCAGCGCCAGCGCGACGGCGAACAGCACTCCCGCGATGGGCGTCGCGATGAAGCTCGCCCAGGCCGAAGACCAGCGTGCCGGCGAACAGCGCCCACAGGCTGATCTGCCCGGTGGCGGTGAGGATCGCCAGCCATAGCGCGACCGCACCGCGGATGCCGTTGGCGACCGCCATGATGATGCGGCGGTCGAATCGGTCGACGATCATTCCGGCGGGCAGACCGAACACCAGCCACGGCAGGAACGCGAGGGCGCCCACCACGGCGATGGCCAGCGGATCGCGGGTCAGCGTCGTGGCGATGAGCGGGACGGCCATGCGCGGCCGCGTCGGTCATCGCGGAAGAACACCCATCGCGCCACGCGCCTCTGCGGCGGCGCGCAGGGTGACGGCGTGGGAACGAGCCTCCGCAGCGCGGCGGTAGGCGGGGTGGCCACGACGGTCGACGCGAGCGGCGACGTACCGATCCAGGCCGGAGGCGGCGCGCAGGAGCGCGCGTTCGAAGGGAGTCGCCCGCGGGAGGACGCGGGGCGCGGAGACGGCGGTCATGACGGTTCTCCTAGCTCGGGGAGCGGGAACACATCCGCTCGGATGGTGACGGGGCGCACGCCCTCGCCGGTCTGGTCGCGATATTCGTCGACGGTCTGGTCGATGAGCGCCATGATCTTCCTGTTGAGCTCTCTGCTCTGGTCTGCCGTGAGACGCGCGGTGGCGGTCGAGATCATGCTTGCCTCCTGCCACGCGTCCCGCCCCGCGACGTCCTGAGCGATCCCGCGATGGATGAACTCCAGCAGCTGGTCCTGGCGCAGCGTGAAGAATTCGTTCATGACGATCTGCGTGGCCGCCTTGCCGGATGGCGTCTTCATCGCCTCGGGATTGGCGAAGGACACGCCTCCTGCCGGCCGCTCCCACCACCGCTGGCGGCCCGTGCCCTGGTCGGTGCACTCCCGAATCAGCTCGTGCTTGGCCAGTGCCCGCAGGTGGTAGCTGGTCGACCCCGAGGACTCCCCTAGCCGCTCCGCGAGGGAGCTGGCGGTCTGACGGCCGTACTGGCTGAGGATGTCGTAGATCTTCACCCGCAGGGGGTGCGCCAGCGCGCGGAGGGCGCCGGCATCCAGCACCCGGTCACCCGAGCGCCAATCGTCGGGCTGGGCGGGTTGCGGTTCGTCGGTCATAGGACGACGATAGCGGTGCAAAGGGATCTTTGCAAGCATCTCTTTGCAAACATATCTTGGCATCTACGTTGGCTTTAGGCTTGGTCGCATGGCGAATGAGAACCCCCTGCTGTCCCCGAGTCCACTTCCCTACGGGCTCCCGGAGTACTCGCTGATCCGCCCCGAGCATTACCTTCCTGCCTTCGAGGCCGCGTTCGACGCGCAGCGTCGCGAGATCGAGGCCATCACGCGTCTGCGAGCCCGGCCGACATTCGAGAACACGATGGTCGCGCTGGAATCCAGCGGCAGACTGCTGGGCGATGTGGCCCGCACCTTCTACACCGTCTCTTCCGCCGACGCCACACCGGAGATCCAGGAGATCGAAGAGACGCTCGCGCCGCTCATGTCCGCGCACCAGGACTCGATCCAGCTGGATGCCGACCTGTACCGACGCATCAAGACGCTGCACGAGCAGCGGGACGATCTGGGGTTGACCGCCGAGCAGCGGTATCTGGTTGAGCGCCACTTCCGGGAGATGTCCCATGCCGGCGCGGGCCTGGATGACGCGGCGAAGGCGCGTCTGACGGCCGTGAACCAGCGGCTGTCCACCCTGACGACGACCTTCGAGAAGAACCTGCTCCGTGACACGAACGAGCTCGCTGTGGTCTTCGAGGACGCCGCTGAGCTGGACGGCCTCGCCGAGGGTGAACTCTCCGCGGCCGCACAGGCGGCGGCGGACCGCGGGCTCGAGGGCAAGTGGGTGGTCACGCTGACGCTGTTCACGGGGCACCCGTACCTGTCCACGCTGACCGACCGCACCAGCCGCAAGCGCATCCTGGATGCCTCACGAGCGCGAGGTTCACGGGCCGGACTGAACGACAATCGACCCGTGCTGCGCGAGATCGTCAGGCTCCGTGCCGAGCGCGCCGCCCTGGTCGGTTACCGCTCGCACGCCGCCTACGTCACCTCGGACGAGACCGCCGGCTCGCCCGAGGCGGTCCACGACCTGCTGCGCCGCCTCGCGGTGCCCGCGGCGCGCAACGCGGCACGGGAGCAGGCGGTCCTGCAGAGGATCATCGACGCCGAACCGGAGCCGTTCCCGCTGGAGGCGCACGACTGGGCGTTCTACACCGAGCGCGTGCGAGCCGCCGAGTACGATCTGGACCGTTCCGCGCTGCGTCCCTGGTTCGAGGCCGAGCGGGTGCTGCGGGACGGGGTGTTCCACGCGGCGACCGAACTGTACGGAATCACGTTCGAAGAGCGCGCCGACCTGGACGCATACCACCCGGACGTGCGCGTCTTCGAGGTGCGCAATGGCGACGGATCCACTCTGGGTCTGTTCCTCCTGGACCTCTACACACGCGACACCAAACGCGGCGGGGCGTGGATGAACTCGATCGTGCTGCAGTCGCGCCTGCGCGGTACTCAGTCGATCGTCGTGAACAACCTGAATGTGCCCAAGCCCGCGGCCGGCCGCCCCACCCTGCTGACGCTGGACGAGGTCACGACCCTGTTCCACGAGTTCGGGCACGCGCTGCACGGATTGTTCGCCACAGTCACCTATCCGCACTTCGCCGGGACGAACGTGTTCCGCGACTTCGTCGAGTTCCCCAGCCAGGTGAACGAGATGTGGATCTACTGGCCGGAGATCCTGGACACCTATGCGCGCCACGTCGACACCGGGGAGGCGCTCCCCCGCGACGTGGTGGAGAAGCTGCGGGCATCGGAGGCGTTCAACCAGGGGTTCGCCACCAGCGAGTATCTCGCCGCCGCATGGCTCGATCAGGCGTGGCACTCGCTGGATGCCGAGACGGCCGCGGGAGATCTGGACGTGGCGGATTTCGAGGCGGCGGCGCTGTCCGACATCGGCCTGGACAACCCCGTCGTTCCGACCCGTTACTCATCGACGTATTTCGCACACGTGTTCTCCGGGGGCTACAGCGCCGGCTATTACTCGTACATCTGGAGCGAGGTGCTGGACGCAGACACCGTCGAGTGGTTCCGCGAGAACGGCGGTCTGCAGCGTGCCAACGGAGAACGGTTCCGCGAGCGCCTGCTCGGCGTCGGCGGGTCCAAGGATCCGCTGGAGGCCTACCGCGACTTCCGCGGGCGGGATGCCGAGATCCAGCCGTTGCTGGAGCGCCGCGGCCTCGCCGCCTGACGCTAGAGCAGGCCGATCTCGCGCGCGAACGCGCGCGTGCGCGCTGCCATGGCGCCGGGGACCTCGGCAACGGCGAAGTGGCCGCCCTCGGCCAGCCGCTCGAACACCCGGAGGTCCCGGTAGAACGTCCGCGCAAGCGACTCGGGATAGTCGTGCTCGTGTCGTTGGATGAACACCGCTGCGGGCACCTCCACCGGGGGGATCGGATCCGGTGTGTCCGCGCCCTCGTAGTACGGTCGGAACGAGGTGCCGATGCTCTGCGTGACCCAGTAGATCATCGCCTCGGTCAGGATCCGCTCCCGGGCGATGCGCCGCTCGACAGCGACCGGCTCTGCCGGCGGGGTGTCGCTCCACTCCACGAGCTTCTCGGTGAGCCACCCGATCAGACCGGCCGGGGAATCGTTCAGCGCCACGGCCAGCGTGTCCGGGCGGGTCGCCTGTACGTGCCCGTAGGCACCGTCTCTGTCGTGCGATGCGGCCAGCCGTGCAAAGAATCCGCGCTCCTCGGGTGAGGCGCTCTGACGGCGTTCGTCCGGTGTCGGGAAGTGCGCGTGCGTGACCAGGACGCCGGCCACCGCGTCCGGGTAGGACGCCGCGATCAGGTCGTTCACGTTCGCGGACACGTCCTCGCCGTAGGTCAGGTACCGCCGATAGCCCAGGACGTCGGTCATCAGACGGTGCATCGTGGCAGCCAGGCGCCGTTCGGTGATCGGTCCCGCCGCGTACGGCGTCGAGAACGCGAATCCGGGGAGACTGGCCACCACGACCGAGAAGTCCGGCAGCAGATCGGCGAATTCCAGCTGCAGGGCGAAGGTGTGCGGCCAGCCGTGCATCACCAGCAGTGCCGGGGGGTTCTCCCCCGTCCCCCGCCGATGCGCGAAGTGAATGGTGGTGTCCTCGATGTCGGCGAGGAACTGCGGATGCGCGCCGAGCCATCGCTCCCGCTCCCGCCAGTCGAAATCCCGCCAGGATTCCACGAGCTGCCGGTGGTACTGCGCGCTCATCCCGGCGGCAGGGCGGCGTGGCGAATCCTCCAGCAGCCGACTGCGCGCCAGCCGATCCCGCAGGTCGTCGAGGACGGCATCCGGCACGTGGAGGGTGAACGGCCTGACCGGGATCATGAGAGAACGTTACGACGGAGCCCGGACGCGGCGTGCTGCGGCGGGGAGACGCCGGGCCTCAGGCGCTCTTGCGAGCCCGGCGGTGCACGAAGGTCGGCGCTGCGCCGGTGTCCACCGCGTCACGGGTGACCACGACCTTCTCGATGTCATCGTTCGAGGGGATGTCGAACATGATCGGTCCGAGCACATCCTCGAGGATCGCCCGCAGCCCGCGAGCCCCGGTCTTGCGGTCCACGGCGAGATCCGCGATCGCCTCCAGGGCATCCGTCTCGAACTCCAGTGCCACGCCATCCAGTTCGAACATGCGCTGGTACTGCTTGACGAGCGCGTTCTTCGGCTCGGTCAGGATCTCCATCAGAGCCACCTGGTCCAGTGGCGTGACGGATGCGACGACCGGAAGCCGTCCGATGAACTCGGGGATGAGCCCGAACTTGTGGAGGTCCTCGGGGCGCACCTCGCTGAACAGGCTCAGATCGTCGCCCTTGTTGTGCAGCGGAGCGCCGAAGCCGATGCCGTGCTTGCCGACCCGGCTGGAGATGATGTCCTCCAGCCCTGCGAATGCGCCGGCGACGATGAACAGCACGTTCGTCGTGTCGATCTGGATGAACTCCTGGTGCGGATGCTTGCGCCCGCCCTGGGGAGGCACGGATGCGACCGTGCCCTCGAGGATCTTCAGCAGCGCCTGCTGGACGCCCTCGCCGGAGACGTCGCGGGTGATCGAGGGGTTCTCGGCCTTGCGCGCGATCTTGTCGACCTCATCGATGTAGATGATGCCGGTCTCGGCCCGCTTCGTGTCGAAATCGGCGGCCTGGATGAGCTTGAGCAGGATGTTCTCGACGTCCTCGCCGACGTACCCCGCCTCGGTCAACGCTGTCGCGTCCGCGACCGCGAACGGGACGTTCAGGCGCTTGGCGAGCGTCTGCGCCAGGTAGGTCTTGCCACAGCCCGTCGGGCCGATGAGCAGGATGTTGCTCTTGGCGATCTCGACCTCGTCGGCACGCTGCTCCGCACTCTGAATCGTGCCGTGCGCGCGGATGCGCTTGTAGTGGTTGTACACGGCCACCGACAGCGCGCGCTTGGCGGCCACCTGGCCGACCACGTACTCCTCGAGGAAGGCGAAGATCTCGCGCGGCTTGGGCAGATCGAAATCCGACACGACGCCGGTGGAGGACTCCGCCATGCGCTCTTCGATGATCTCGTTGCACAGCTCGACGCATTCGTCGCAGATGTAGACACCGGGCCCGGCGATCAGCTGTTGGACCTGCTTCTGGCTCTTTCCGCAGAAGGAGCACTTGAACAGGTCGGCACTCTCACCGATGCGCGCCATCAGGCTCTCCTCGTTTCATGCAGTGAGGGCCTCGCCCCCATGGCGTCGGGATCCCTGCCCCGGCTGTCCTCAGAGCCTAACCGGTGACATCGACATGCGGAGGGATTGCGGGGCGCATTGGGAAAGCGCGACCCGGGTTTCTGCTGACGGCGGAACCGGTGCACGACGACGCCCCGCTCCCTCTTCGCAGAGGCAACGGGGCGTCGAGGCGATGGGCTACTTGGTCAGCGCGGCCGGAATGCGCTTGCGCGTGGTCAGCACCTGGTCGACGAGTCCGTACTCGACGGCCTCGCGGCCGTCCAGGATCTTGTCGCGGTCGATGTCGCGGTTGACCTGCTCGACCGTGCGGTTGGAGTGCGCGGCGAGAGTCATCTCCAGCCATGTCCGCATGCGGAGGATCTCCGCCGCCTGGATCTCGATGTCCGATGCCTGGCCGTGCCCGGCCTCGCCCATCGCGGGCTGGTGGATCAGCACGCGAGCGTTGGGCAGCGCCAGTCGCTTGCCGGGCGCTCCGGCCGCCAGCAGGACGGCTGCCGCGGAGGCGGCCTGCCCGAGGACGACGGTCTGGATCTGAGGGGAGATGTACTGCATCGTGTCGTAGATCGCCGTCATCGCGGTGAACGAACCACCGGGCGAGTTGATGTACATGATGATGTCGCGGTCGGGGTCCTGGCTCTCCAGCACGAGCAGCTGCGCCATGACGTCGTCCGCCGATGCGTCGTCGACCTGCACGCCGAGGAAGATCACTCGATCCTCGAACAGCTTGTTGTACGGGTCCTGGCGCTTGTAGCCGTACGCCGTGCGCTCCTCGAACTGGGGAAGGATGTATCGGCTGGAGGGCAGTGCCAGGCCGTTGCCTGCAGTGCCGCCGAAGGTGGGGGTGCTCATATCGCTGTCGTTCCTTCTCATTCGCCTTCGGTCACTCCTGGTCGGTTCCGCCGCCGCCGACGACGTCTTCGAGATGCGCGCGGATGTGGTCGACGAAACCGTACTCGAGCGCCTCCTGGGCGGTGAACCAGCGGTCCCGGTCGCCGTCCTCGTTGATCTGCTCGATGCTCTTGCCGGTCTGGGCGGCGGTGATCTCGGCCAGACGGTTCTTCATCGAGACGATGAGCTGCGCCTGCGTCTGGATGTCGCTGGCGGTTCCGCCGAACCCGCCGTGGGGCTGGTGCAGCAGCACACGCGCGTTGGGCGTGATGTAACGCTTGCCCTTCGTGCCGCTGGTCAGCAGCAGCTGACCCATGGACGCGGCCATGCCGATGCCCACGGTGACGATGTCGTTCGGGACGAACTGCATCGTGTCGTAGATCGCCATGCCCGCGGTGATGGATCCGCCGGGCGAGTTCACGTAGAGGAAGATGTCCTTCTCCGGGTCCTCGGCGGCGAGGAGGAGGATTTTCGCGCAGATTTCGTTGGCGTTGTCGTCACGCACCTCCGAGCCCAGCCAGATGATGCGGTCTTTCAGCAGCCTGTCGAAGACGCTGGTCGCGACAAGGGGTTCGGCCATGTTCACTCCTGATTCGGTGGTCGTGGCTACGAATCTACCGGCGCTCCGCATCCGACCCGGCCGTGTTCGCCCTGGGCAGAGAAGCCGTCGTCGCCGACGAGATCCTCCGCGTACCGCAGCACCGCCCGGCGGTACATGCTCAGGTGCGGGGCCAGGGTGCGCAGGGCGATGCAAGCCGCTTCCCGCATGTCTCCGGCGGACGCCAGTACGAGGGCGAGGAACGCCGCCGCCTCGTCATGCAGCACCGACGGCGGGGTCTGCTCGACTTCGGCGCGCAGCATCCTGATCGCCTCGTCGTGGCGACCGAGGTTGCGCAGCGTGCTGGCCAGCTGGATCACCGCCTGTGGCCGGTGCGGGTCATCCAGCCCTCCGGCCAGGGCTGCACGGTACAGCGGCTCGGCCTCGCTTTCCCGCCCGGCGGCATCCCGTGCGCCGGCGCGTTCGAACAGTGCCCGCGGGTCAGCATCGGGACGCTGCGCGGCCAGGGCGTCGATCCGCTCGATCACCTGCTGCTCGCTCAGCGACGCGTCCGCCCACACGGCTGCCACGCGCTCGTCCCACTCGGTCATGACTGCCCCCTCTGTGCGAAAGAAGGGGACGGATGCCGCGGCACCCGTCCCCTTCCGCATCGCCGGCGTCGGCGACCTGGTGTCTTACTCGGCGGCCTTCTTCTTGGCCGGAGCCTTCTTGGCCGCAGCCTTCTTGGCCGGCTTCGCGGGTGCTTCCTCGGCCTCGATCACGGCGTCCGCCTCGGCAGCGGCGTCCGCGATCTCCTCAGCCTCCTCGAGGACCTGCTCCTCGGCGGCGGCCTCGTCCTCGACCGATACGAAGCCGGTCAGGTCGACCGGGGCGCCGTTCGTGTCCACGACGTTGACCTTGCCCAGCGCGACGGCCAGTGCCTTGTTGCGGGCGACCTCGCCGACCAGCGACGGAAGCTGGTTGTTCTGCTGCAGCGCCTCGATGAACTCCTGCGGCGCCATCCCGTACTGCGCGGCGGACTGCACGAGGTACTGCGTCAGCTCGTCCTGCGAGACCGACACGTTGAGGTTCTCCGCGATCGCGTCCAGCAGCATCTGCGTGCGGAACTGCTTCTCGCTGGCCTCGGTGACCTCGGCGCGGTGCACGTCGTCCTCGAGGCGGTTCTCGCCTTCGAGGTGGGTGTGCACCTCGTCCTCGATCAGCTTCGGCGGCACGGGGATCTCTACCTGCGTGAGCAGCTGCTCCACGAGCTTGTCGCGGGCGGCCGATCCCTGGGTGAAGGTGGACTGCTGCGCCACACGATCCTTCAGGCTCTCGCGCAGCTCGGCGAGGGTGTCGAACTCGCTGGCGATCTGCGCGAAGTCGTCGTCGGCCTCGGGCAGCTCGCGCTCCTTGACGGCCGTGACCACGACGGCCACCTCGGCCTCCTCGCCGGCGTGGTCGCCGCCGATGAGCGTGGAGCGGAAGGTCGTCTCTTCACCCGCGGTGAGCGAGTCGATGGCCTCGTCGATGCCCTCCAGCAGCTCGCCGGATCCGATCTCGTACGAGACGCCCTCGGCGCGGTCGATCTCGGTGCCGTCGATGGTGGCGACCAGGTTGAGCTCCACGAAGTCGCCGGTCGTGGCCGGCCGGTCCACGGTCACCAGCGTGCCGAAGCGGGCGCGGAGGCGGTCCAGCTCCTCGTCGATGGCGGCCTCGTCGACCTCGACGGCGTCGACCTCGATCGTGGTGCCCGCGAAGTCCGGGAGCTCGAAGTCGGGGCGGACATCCACCTCGACCTCGACCTGTAGGTCGCCGGCGAAGTCCTTCTCGTTCGGCCACTCCACGACGTCGGCGCTCGGACGGCCGAGGACGCGCAGCTCGTTGGCCTCGACGGCCTCACGGTAGAAGGTGTCCAGGCCTTCACTGACCGCGTGCTCGAGCACGGCGGTGCGGCCGACGCGCTGATCGATGATCGGAGCGGGGACCTTGCCCTTTCGGAACCCCGGAATCTGCACGTCCTGCGCGATGTGCTCGTATGCGTGAGCGATGCTCGACTTGAGCTCATCCGGCGAAACCGTGATGTGCAGCTTCACCCGGGTGGGGGTGAGCTTCTCGACGGTGCTTTTGACCATGCCTGTTCGTTCTCCTCGTGATCGACCGCGTGCCAGCGCGGCAGCTGAAGGTCTGGGTATGTGGTGCCGTGACGTCGGGGCGACAGGATTTGAACCTGCGGCCTCCCGCTCCCAAAGCGGGCGCTCTACCAAGCTGAGCTACGCCCCGGGCGGGTGCGCACGCGAATACGTGCTGATCGGCCCCCAGAAGTCTAGCCGACAGGCCGGTGCCCCATGGCACCTGCCCGATACGGGCGTCCGGCGGCGTTGACGCGGCCGGCGCGTCGGTGCGCGGCATCCGCATTCGGAGACCGCCACCGGATTCGGATCCCCGCCCGCCGGCCATCCGAATCCAGTGCAGTGACCCGATTCCGAACCGACCCGAGAACCCCAATCCACGGCGTGGTCAGAGAATGCCCTGCGGCATGTCATAGAATCGACGATGCCGCGGCCTGCCGGAACGCAGTCCAGGGCAGACAATCGAACACCTGTACCGGCGGGATTCCGCCGAATTCGGGGCTGTAGCTTAGTGGTAAAGCCTTAGTCTTCCAAACTAATGATGCGGGTTCGATTCCCGTCAGCCCCTCCACTGCCCTCACGTGCGACCGATTTCGCCGCCGTCCGCAAGTCCCGTGCCGTCCGCTGCGCGTGCTGGTATCCCGGAGTCATGGCGTCTGGGACATTCGACACTGAGCCCGGACGCGTGCGCGTCGGGATCTCGGGATGGCGGTATCCGTCGTGGCGGGGAGATTTCTATCCGCGCGGCCTCGTACAACGCCGCGAACTGGAGTTCGTCGGTCAGCGCATGTCGACGCTCGAGGTCAACGGGTCGTTCTACTCGCTGCAGCGGCCGGAGAGTTACCGGCGATGGGTGCAGTCCGTTCCGGAGGACTTCGTGTTCGCGGTGAAGGGCTCCCGCTACATCACGCACATGATGCGGCTGCGCAACATCGACACCGCCATGGCGAACTTCCTGGCCTCGGGCGTCCTCATGCTCGGCAGGCAGTTGGGACCGATCCTCTGGCAGCTGCCCGAGCGGCTCGCCTACGACCCGGACGGCCTGGAGACCTTCCTGGCCGGCCTTCCGCGCACCACCGGCGCCGCCCTCGCGCTCGCCCGAGGCCACGACGAGCGGCTGGACGGCCGCTCCTGGCTGGCCATCGACGCAGACCTCCCGATCCGGCACGCGCTCGAACCGCGCTCGGCGACCTTCGAGGACCCCGCCCTGATCGCGCAGCTGCGTCGCCACCAGGTCGCGCTGACGGTCGCCGACACCGCCGGAAGGTGGCCCGCGTTCGGCGAGGTCACCGCCGACTTCGTCTATGTGCGCCTGCACGGCGCTCAGGATCTGTACACCAGCGGATACACGGATGCCGAACTCGACGCGTGGGCGGCACGCATCGCCGGTTGGGCCGGCGGATCGGGCACCCCGGACGGGCAGCCCCGCGACGTGTACGTGTACTTCGACAACGACGCGCACGGGCACGCCCCCCACGATGCGCTGGCCCTCGCCGAGCGGGTCGGTGACCGCGGGGAGGTCGAGCTGCGATGAGGCGGGCGCACGTCGACTCCTCCGCCCTCGCGTCGGTCGGCTACGACCCGCAGACTGCGGAACTGGAGATCGAATTCGTCAGCGGTGACGTGTACCGCTACTTCGCGGTGCCCGCACGCGTGCACCGCGACCTGCTCGCCGCCGCCAGCAAAGGCCGCTTCTTCCGCGACCGCATCCGCGATCGCTACCCAGCGCAGCGTGTGCGCCCGCGCTGACGACCTCAGATCGAGATGGAGAAGCCGCCATCCGCGCTGAGCAGCTGACCGGTGACCCACCGGCCGCGCGGGGAGACCAGGAAAGCGACGACCTCGGCGACGTCGGCGGGTGCGCCCAGGCGTCCACCCGGCTGCATGCCGGTCAGCGTGGCACGCACCTCGTCCGTCATCCATCCGGTGTCGATCGGACCGGGGTTGAGCACGTTGGCCGAGATCCCCTGAGGCGCCAGTTCGCGGGCGGCCGAGATGACGATCCGATCCAGCGCGCCCTTGCTGGCCCCGTAGGGCAGGTTGCCGGTGGTGTGGTCGCTGGTGAGCGCGACGATCGCACCGCCCGCATCGGCCTGCTGCGCGAACTGCCGGATCAGCAGCCAGCTGGCCCGCGCATTGACGGCGACGTGTCGGTCGAACTCCTCGACGGTGGTGTCCAGGATCCCGGACTCCACGTCCCACGCGTGCGAGAGCACCAGTCCGGACACGGTGCCGAGCTCAGCATGCGCCGCGTCGAAGAGGGATGCCGCGGCATCCGTGCGCTGCAGATCGACCGGGATGTCCACGATCCGCGCGCCGGCATTCCGCGCATCGGCGATCACGGCCTCAAGGCCCCGGGCCGCGTCAGCACCGAAGATGGCATCGTCAGCCGGCTGCCAGCGGCTGAGCGCGAGATCCCACCCCTCGCGGGCCAGTGCCCGCGCGATGCCGGCGCCGATCCCCTGCGGGCGGCCGACGCCGGTGACCAGCGCGACCGGTCTGCTCATGCGCCGGACTCGGCCTCGGCGTGGCGGACGCTGTGGGTGCGGTATCCGTCGGCATTGCGCAGGATGCTCTCCCGCTCTTCGGCGGTCAGCTCCCGCCGCACCTTGGCCGGGACGCCGGCGACCAGCGATCCGGCCGGGATGATCGCCCCTTCGAGCACCACCGCGCCGCCGGCCACCAAACAGCCCTCGCCGATCACCGCTCCGGAGAGGATGACGCTGCCCATCCCGATCAGGCAGCCGTCGCCGATCGTGCAGCCGTGGACCACCGCGTTGTGCCCGACCGACACGTTCTCGCCGATGACGACCGGGTGGCCGCGGTCGACGTGGACGGAGACGTTGTCCTGGATGTTGCTGCCGGCACCCACCGTGATGCTGTCGCCGTCGGCGCGCAGGACCGCGTTGTACCAGACGCTGGCGCCCTCGTGGAGGGTCACGGCCCCGATCACGCGCGCACCGGCGGCGACGAACGAGGTCTCTGCGGTGTCGGGCGTTGCGTCGCCGAAGGGAAGGACGGAGGCCTGCGAGGAGACGGTCATGCCTTCGACCATATCGCCGCAGACGCGGCGCACCGTGACGCGCGAACCGCGCCCCGCCCACCGACGCTCACCCCGCGCTGGGCACCCCCCTGCCGAGCGCGTCGCTCAGCGCGGCCGTGTACCAGGGCGCGAGCGTGTCGGCGAAGGTCACGGTGAGGTGGTCCTGGTCCCGGTAGACGTTGGCACCGCCGATGACCGGGGAGCACAGCTGCTCACCGCAGAACACGCCGGTGAAATCGAGCAGGGTCACCCCGGGCACGCCCTCCGCGGCATCCCGCAGGGGATCGTCCGCGACCAGCAGCTGCGCGCGGGGCCCGTCGCATTCGCTCAGGGAGCGGGTGCGCAGGCACTTGTTCGGATCGGTCTCCCACACCGGGTTGTCCACCACGGTGACCACCGGGATGCCGCGGTCCAAGACCTCGCCCCACGCGTCGCGGTAGCCCGCCACCGCGGCGTCGTGTGCGGAGTCGTAGCCGGCCGAGGAGTACGGGGTCGTGGCGATCGCCGCCGTGAAGACGGCGTCCAGATCGCGGTCCGCCAGTTGGGCGCGCACCCCGTCGCGCCACTGCGTGCACGCGGCGCTGAACGCGCCGGGTGTGGACAGCGGCGTGGTGTTCCACGGGCATGCGCCCTTGAAGTAGGTGACCAGGTGCCATCCGTTCTCGTCGGCCATGCGCTGGAAGGTCGACAGCAACTGGTACGCGTGGCTGTCGCCGATGAGCGCGATGCGCGGTGCGTCCGGGGCGTCGGAGCCGAACTCGCACGAGACCGGGCTGGCGTTGTTGAGCTGGACGAAGCACTGCTCGTCGGCGGGACGGTCCACACCCGCGAATCCCGGTGCCGGCAGAATCGTGTCGCCGAAGTCCGCGCCCCCGCAGACGGCATCCATCCCGACCGCTGCACCGAAGCACGCCGGTGGGTTCTCACGCAGCTCCTGGATGGCGCGCACGCCCTCGCTGTAGGTCGGCGCGTTCACCGCCCAGGCACCACCGGCGGCGCCGGCGACCACCAGCATCGCGGCCAGCGAGGACCACAGCGTCACCCGGGCCGGACGCGACGTGAGGACCTTCCAACCGCGCGCCGGGTCCTCAACGAACCGCTTGGTCAGCCAGGCCAGGAGGAAGCAGATGCCGAGCAGCGCGACGCGGTGATAGATCGTCAGCCCCCAGAAGGGCACCGACGGGGCGATGATGATCAGCGGCCAGTGCCACAGATACAGCGAATAGGAGATGTCGCCGACGAATTGAGCGGGTCGCAGCGCGAGCAGGCGCGTCGGGTACCACCACCGCTCGGTGTTGGTCGCCGCGATCACCGCGGCGGCAGCGAGGGTCGGCAGCGCGGCGGCATACCCGGGGAAGGGCGTCTGTCCGTCGAATCGGAAGATCACGAAGACGAGGACGGCGATGCCCGCCCAGCCGAGCACGAAGCTTGCGACCGCGTTGCGGATCCGCAGCGCCGGAACCAGGGCGACCATCGCCCCGATGCCGAACTGCCACATCCGACCGAACGTCACGAAGTACGCCGGTGCCGGATCGGTCAGCGTGAAGACCACGCAGAAGGCGAAGGACAGCACGGTCACCGCGGCGAGGGCGATGATGACCGCGCGGCGACGCGATCCGCGGAACCACTTCACGGCCACCCACGCCGCCAGCAGCATGATCAGCGGCCACATCACGTAGAACTGCTCTTCCAGCGACAGTGACCAGTAGTGCTGGACGGACGTCGGTTCCCCGCCGTGGTTCAGGTAGTCCGCGGAGTTCAGGGCCAGGTACCAGTTCTCGACGTAGAAGGTCGAGGCGAGGATCTCGCGCACCTCGTTCGGCAGGGCCGAAGTGGGTGTCAGGTAGGGCGACATCGCGACCAGCGCGCAGAAGAGCAGGACGAGGAGGGATGCCGGCAGCAGGCGTCGCGCGCGTCGGGCCCAGAACTGTCCGAGCCGAACGGTGCCGGTGGCGCTGAGCTCGCGCATGAGGTGTCCGGTGATCAGGAACCCGGAGATGACGAAGAAGATGTCCACGCCGACGTAGCCGCCCGAGAACCGTGCCGGCCAGAAGTGGTAGAGCACGACCGCCAGCACGGCGATGGCACGCAGCCCCTGAACGTGCGGGAGGAACCGCGACGGTTCGGCATGCTCCGGCGAGCGGTCGGTCGGCTCACGCCGAACCGGCCGCGACGGATCGGCCAGATGCTGCGGTCCGAGGTCATGATCGGCGGAGGGCACCCCTCGACGTTAGTCGCTGAGGCCGCGCATTCCGGCTCGACCCGTCGGGAGGACCCGGCCGGGTTAGCCCAGCCTGTGCTTGCTTGCGGAATGCGCCCCGCTGAGTACCGTTGCAGCAAGCAGGCAGCCCGCGTCCCACGCGCACGAGCTGCCAGATGGAGGCGAAAGAGATGACCAAGATGCAGACAATCCCCGCAACAGCCGCCGATCCGACGGTCGCAGCAGGAGCTGCCCAGTTCCTGACCCCGGTTGCGCTCGGGCTGCAGGCGCTGGCCGTGAACGGCAAGCAGGCGCACTGGAACGTGCGCGGTGCGAATTTCATCGCGATCCACGAACTTCTCGACACCATCGTGGCGCACGCGCAGGACGGCGCCGACCTGGCCGCCGAGCGGATCGTCGCTCTCGGACTGCCCATCGACGCCCGCCTGTCGACGGTGGCCGCGAAGGTCCCGACCTCGCAGGTCCCGGCCGGCTTCACGCAGTGGGAGGCCATGATCCGCGGCGTGATCGCCGACATCGATGCCGTGCTGATCGACGTCAAGGCGGCCATCGACGGGCTCGACGAGGTCGACCTCGCCAGCCAGGACGTGGCGATCACGATCCGCGAGTCGCTGGACAAGGACCGCTGGTTCCTCTTCGCGCACCTCGCGGAGTAGCACCGACACATGACGAAGCCCCCGGTCCGTTCAGACCGGGGGCTTCGTCGTGTCAGGCACGAGGGTCACGCGCGGTGCGTCACGCGTCCGGCCAGGAGTGTCGCCGCAACGCCCATCCGCCGCAACTCGGGCTCACCCGCGCTGAGCGGATCGCGCTCCACCAGGACCAGGTCGGCGCGGGCGCCCGGTTCGGTCGCCGCCGCGGCGGTCGATCCGCCGTGGGTGGATGCGGCCAGCGCGGTTTCGGCATCGATCGCCTGCTCCGGATGCCACGGCTGCCTTCCATCGCGCGTCCGGAACGTCGCGGCGGCGATCGCCGCCCACGGGTCCAGCGGCGAGACGGGCGCGTCGGAGCCGAACAGCAGGTTCGCGCCGGAATCGGCGAGGGCGCGCAGCGGATACGGCAGCGCGGTCTGCCCCGCCCAGATCGAGTCGGTCAGATCGCGGTCGTCGATCGCATGCTCCGGCTGGACGCTCGCGCCGACGCCGAGCCGCGCGAACCGCGGGATGTCGGCGTGGGCCACCAACTGGGCGTGCTCGATGGTGCCGACGGCGCCGGTGAGCGCGAACGCGTCCAGCGCATGCGTATTGGCGGTGTCGCCGATGGCGTGGATCGCGCAGGCGAGCCCGGCGCCGGTCGCCGCGGTCATCAGCTCGCGCAGTGTCGCCTGATCGACCGCGAGCACGCCGTGGTTGTGCGGATCTCCCGGGTACGCGTGCGAGCACGCCGCCGTACGGGTGCCGAGCGAACCGTCGGTGATCACCTTGAGCGCTCCGACGCGGGCCAAGCCGGAATCCTCGCCGCGCACCGGGTCACCGGTGCGCAGTCCTTCGGCGATCGCACGCTCCAGGAGCTCCGGGTAGATGCCGAACTCCACCCGCAGCGTGTCGAACCCGCCGCGCAGGCGCCGCGCCCACGCGGACTCGTTCCACGCCATATCCAGGTCCACGATGCCGACGACGCCTCGAGAGGCGGCATCCCGAGCAGCCTGCGCCACCAGCGCGTCGCCGGAGTCGGGGTCGACATCGTTGAGTCGCCGCGAGATCTCGAACGCGGGGCCCTCACGCAGGATGCCGATGCCGTCGGGCCGGTGACCCTCGCGGCGCAGCGCCGCCGTGTTCAGCCACACGCTGTGCACGTCCGCGTTGATCAGATACGTCGGAACGTCGCCGGTGGCTGCATCCAGCACGTCCAGGCTCGGCGTGTCCGGCCAGAGTGCGTCGCGGAAACCGGTGCCGACGCGGCGACCGTCCCCCAAGGTCGCCGCCCGTCCCATCAGGCGGGCGGCGTGCGCGGCCGACTCCGCGCCGATCAGCGGCACGCGCTGGGAGATCAGCGCCCACTGCATGACGTGCACGTGGTGATCCCACAGCCCCGGGATCAGCCAGCCGCCGTCCGCGTCGAGCACCTCGCCGCGCGGCGCCAGGACACCGGCCGGTGCGATGTCGGAGATGATCCCGTCCTGCAGGAAGACATCGACCGGCCCGTCCGTCGGAAGCAGGGCGCGCCCGGCACCCGAAACGCGGGCGCGTGCGATCGTCCCGACCGTCGCACCGATCACGCGCGCGCCATCGCCTCGTGGGCGCGGCGCATCTCGGCGGCCAAGGCGGGATTGGCGTACGGGCCGTCGCCCTCGAGTTGGGCGATCACGGTCTCCACGACCTCAGCGGCCTTGTTCTGGCTCAGCTTGCGTTTGGCCACGATCCTCGTGGGAGTCAGGCGGAAGCCGATGGTCCCGCGCTCGAGGCGCTCGACGAACGCGGGATCGTTCGGTCGTTCCCACATCATCCGCGGCTCCGGCAGGCGGGACTCGAACCGCGTCACCAGACGATCCAGCACCGCCAGGTTCTCCTCGGGAGTGAGCACCTCCGGGATGCCGGACAGGTGCGCGGAGACGAAGTTCCAGGTGGGCACGCTCTGCGCGTCGCCGTACCAGCCGGGCGAGATGTAGCCGTGCGGACCCTGCACCACGACCAGCAGCTCACCTGCGCCCAGGCCGTGGATCATGTCGTCCGGCTTGCCGACGTGTCCGACGATGGTCAGATCGTCCCGGCCCTCGTCCAGCAGCACGGCATAGTGGGAAGCGACGAGGCCGTCCTGCGTATCGCTGACCAGGGTCACCCACGGGTTGCGGTCGATGAGGCGACGCAGCTCCGCGACATCCGTCATGGTGAAGCTCGGGTTCTGACGCATGCTGACCATGCTACGGTCCGTCGCACCGCCTCACCTCTGGCAGTAGGGGCACCAATACAGCTTGCGGGTGGCCATCTCCTCGACCGCGATCGCCGTGCCGCAGACCCGGCAGGGCAAGCCCGCGCGGTGGTACACCCAGTGGCGATCGTCACGGCTGGCCATGGCCGCGCGGTACGCCTCCGGATCCAGGTCGTCCATCGTCATCATCTGCCCGGTCTCCACTCCGATCGCGAGCAGGCGGACCCAGTCGTGCCACAGGTGTCGCAGCACGTCGTCGGGGACATCGCGTCCCGGTGTGTGCGGGTTCTGCCTGGCGCGGAAGAGCAGTTCCGCGCGGTACACGTTGCCGATGCCGCTGACCACGCTCTGATCCATCAGCAGCTGGCCGATCGGGGTGGGCTTGCGCCGCGCGACTGCGACGAACCGCTCCTCCCCCTCAGCGATGTCGTCCACCAGCGGATCGGGCCCGAGCTTCGCGATCGTGGCGGCGACCTCGTCGGGCGTCTGCAGCTCACAGGCAGTCGGTCCACGCAGGTCCGCGCAGGTGAGGTCGGTGAGAAGCCGCAGCCGGACCTGGCCGACCACCGGAGGCGGCCAGGCGTCCCCGTCGTCGGCGAGGCCGGTCGTCTGCTCGGACATGCGCACGCGCACGCGGGCACGGCGCGGTGCTCCGATCGAGGTCAGTGAGTTCTCGCCCGCGGCATCCAGGATCGGGGCATCCAGCGCCGTGCCGCGCTGGTTGGTCTGACCCATCCGGCCGTTGGCCGCTGCGATCGTCGGGTCCGCCTCGATCTCGCCGGCGAAGTCCCACGCCCCGTACATGCCCAGGTGGACGCGGAGCCACAGATCGTCGTCGAACTCCAGGAACATCTGCTTGCCCACCGCACGCACCGCCGTCGCGGTGCGACCGCTGAGGATGTGCGCGCCTTCGGCGAACCTGCCTTGCGGACTGGATGCGGCGACCGTGCGCCCGACGAAGTTCCGGTCGAACTGTCGGGCGATCCGGTGGACGGAATGCCCCTCCGGCATCAGCCGGCTTCGGGGTCGAACGAACTGTCGGCGGCGGCGAGCACGTCGGGTCGTCCGGCGCCGGCCCGCGGGTCCGGTTCCAGCACACCGTCGCGCTCGAACGCCGCGATCTGCGCGATGCGACGCGCGTGGCGCTCCTCGCCGGAGAACGGCGTGGCGACGAATCGATCGATGAAGGATGCCGCCTCTTCGAAGGTGTGCTGGCGGGCCCCGATCGCGATGACGTTCGCGTCGTTGTGCTCTCGGGCCAGCTCCGCCGTGGCGATGCTCCACACGAGTGCCGCACGGATGCCGCGGACCTTGTTCGCGGAGATCTGCTCGCCGTTGCCCGACCCGCCGAAGACGACTCCGAGAGCGTCGATCCCGGCCTCCTGATCGGCGATGACCGCCTGAGCGGCGCGGATGCAGAACGCCGGGTAGTCGTCGAGGGGCTCGTATTCGAGCGGACCGTGATCCACGACGTCGTGCCCCTGACCCGCGAGGTGGTGCTGCAGCTGGGTGGAGAATTCGAGGCCGGCGTGATCGGTCGCGATGTGGATGCGCATGGCCCTCAGTCTACGGAGCCGCGGAAGTGGTGGGCGGGCCGCGACGCCCTCGCGTGAGGCGATCTCGACGCGACGCAGCCGGTCACGGGAGGGCGCCCTGACGTAGGCTGGGGAGGTTGCCAGCGCCGGCCATCCGCCGCTCTCGTGACATCCGAACCCCTACACATCGGGAGCTGCCGTGCCTGGAGAGAACCTCACCCGCATCGAGGCGCAGGAGCGCCGCGCGATCGTCGACACCCACTCGTACGACGTCGCGCTCGATCTGACGAAGGGCGCCGAGGTCTTCGGCTCGCGCACGGTCGTCACCTTCTCCGCCACCGAGGGCGCCGACACATTCATCGACCTGATCGCACGCGAGGTCCACTCCATCACGCTCAACGGCCGCGACGTGCCCGTGTCGGCGTTCGCCGACTCGCGGATCGCGCTGACCGGCCTGGAGCGTGAGAACGAGCTGATCGTGGACGCGGACTGCCTCTACACGAACACCGGCGAGGGACTGCACCGCTTCGTGGACCCCGTCGACGAGGAGGTCTACCTCTACTCGCAGTTCGAGGTTCCCGATTCACGTCGCGTCTTCGCCGTATTCGAGCAGCCCGACCTGAAGGCCGCGTTCCAGTTCACCGTCACCGCTCCGGAACCGTGGAAGGTCGTCTCCAACTCCCCCACCCCCGAGCCGAAGAAGCACGGTGACGGCCGGGCGACCTGGACGTTCGAGCCCACACCGCCGATCTCCTCCTACATCACCGCCATCATCGCCGGCCCCTACGAGGAGATCTTCTCGGAGCTGACCAGCGCCTCCGGCCGCGTCATCCCCCTGGGCGTGTACGCGCGCAAAAGCCTGTGGCAGTTCCTGGATGCCGATTACATCTTCGAGAAGACCCGCCAGGGCTTCGCGTACTACGAGGAGAAGTTCGACTACCCGTATCCCTTCGCCAAGTACGACCAGCTGTTCGTTCCGGAGTTCAACGCGGGCGCGATGGAGAACGCCGGCGCGGTGACCTTCACCGAGTCCTACGTCTTCCGCAGCAAGGTCACCGACGCCATCAAGGAGCGCCGCGTGGTGACGATCCTGCACGAACTGGCGCACATGTGGTTCGGCGACCTGGTCACCATGAAATGGTGGAACGACCTGTGGCTCAACGAGTCCTTCGCCGAGTGGGCGTCGACGATCGCCACCGCCGAGGCCACCGAGTGGACCGAGGCCTGGACGACCTTCAACGCGATGGAGAAGACCTGGGCATACCGTCAGGACCAGCTCCCCTCCACGCACCCCGTCGTGGCCGAGATCGCAGATCTCGAGGACGTCCAGGTCAACTTCGACGGCATCACGTACGCCAAGGGCGGTTCGGTGCTCAAGCAGCTGGCCGCATGGGTGGGCATCGAGGCGTTCTTCGCCGGGGTCGCGCAGTACTTCCAGAAGAACGAATGGGGCAACACCGAGCTGTCCGACCTGCTCTCCGAGCTGGAGGCGACCAGCGGCCGCGAGCTGGGCACGTGGTCCAAGAAGTGGCTCGAGACGGCAGGAGTGAACACTCTGACGCCGGTGATCTCCGCGGACACGGACGGCACGATCACCCGGTTCGCCATCTTGCAGACCGCCCCGGCGGACTATCCCACGATCCGCCCGCACCGGCTCGGAGTCGGCTTCTACAACGTCACGGACAACGGTCTCCAGCGCGCGCACCACGTCGAGCTGGATGTGGACGGCGACCTCACGGAGGTGCCCGAGCTGAAGGGCCAGAAGCGCCCCGACCTGGTCCTGCTGAACGACGAGGACCTCGCCTACGCGAAGATCCGGCTCGACGAGCGCTCGCTCGCCACCGCGATCGAGCACCTCGGCAGCATCACCGACCCGCTCGCCCGATCGCTGGTGTGGGGTGCGGCGTGGGACCAGACCCGCGATGCCGAATCCTCCCCCAGCGCGTACATCGATCTCGTGCTGCGCAACATCGGCAGCGAGACCGAGTCCACGACGGTGCGCACCACGCTCGGCCAGCTGCAGCTCGCCGCGAACGCCTACGTGGCGCCCGAGAAGCGCACGGCGGCACGCGAGAAGGTGGCGGACGGGCTGTGGGCGCTCGCGCAGGCGGCCGAACCGGGCAGCGACAGCCAGCTCCAGTTCGTGACCGCGTTCGCGACCGCGGCGTCGACGCCTGAGCACTGGGCGATCGTGGCGTCCCTGCGCGACGGCGAGCGGACGCTGGAGGGTCTCCAGATCGACACCGACCTGTCCTGGCAGCTGCTGATCTCCCTCGCGGCCGGTGGGGTGGCGCACGAGAAGACGATCGATGCGGCGCTCGCCGCCGACAACACCGCCAAGGGCGGGGAGTTCGCGGCGCAGGCGAGGGCATCGATCCCGCAGCCGGCCACCAAGCGCGCGGCGTGGAATTCGATCATCGAGAACGATGACCAGCCGAACACGATCGTGCGCTCCACGGCGCTCGGGTTCCAGCATCCGGCCACCGTCGGCCAACTCGGCGATTTCATCCAGCCGTACTTCGACATGCTGCTGCCGATCTGGGAGTCCCGCTCCTACCAGATCGCGCAGTACATCATCGTCGGGCTGTATCCGGCGCCGCTGGCGAACCTGGAGCTGCGCGACGCGACGCGGGCGTGGCTGACGGCCAACGGCGCTGCCTCCCCCGCGCTGCGTCGGCTCGTGGAGGAGAACCTCGCGGGCGTCGAGCGCGCCCTGGCCGTGCAGGCCCGCGACGCGGAGTGACGATGTGATCGGACGCCTCGGCCCCGCACTCAGGCGGCGCCGAGGCGTCCCTCGTTAGGATCGTGACGATGATGTGGACTGCTGCGGACCCGACGATCACCAACCCCGAGTTCTGGGCCGAGGTGGGCCGCTTCTTCGCCGAAGCGGGATGGAACGTCGTCCGCGTGCTCGCGATCCTGCTCGGCGCCTTCCTGATCGGCTGGGTCCTCAGACTGGTCATCCGCCGTGTCGTCGGGCGCATCGTGAACGGCGCAAAGAGCAAAGCCAACGTGGATGACACGCAGGCGCTGGATCGCTCACCGCTCGCGTCGATCCGTCTGGTGCAGCGCACGCGCACCCTCGGATCGATCCTGCAGAACATCGTGAACGTGTCGATCGTCGTCGTCACTCTGCTGCTGATCGTGAACGTGCTGGCGCCGAACGCCCTGGCCTCGCTGACCCTGCTGACGGCGGCGATCGGCGCCGGCCTGGGTTTCGGCGCGCAGAACATCGTCAAAGACGTGCTCAACGGAATCTTCATCGTCGCCGAGGACCAGGTCGGCATCGGGGACGTCGTCGATCTCGGTCTGGCGACCGGCATCGTGGAGTATGTCAGCGTGCGCGTCACCACCGTGCGCGACGTCAACGGCACCCTCTGGTACGTGCGCAACGGCGAGATCACCCGAATCGGCAACATGTCGATGGGCTGGTCCCGGGTGATCGTGGACCTCGCCCTGCCGGTGGGCGCGGACATCCCCGAGGTGGAGGCTGCGCTGCTGCAGACCATGCAGGACCTCGCGAAGGATCCGAAATGGCGAACCCGTGTGATCGACAAGCCTGAGGTCTGGGGTCTGGAGTCCGTCTCCGGCGACGCGCTGATCATCCGGCTCGTGATGAAGACCCGCGCCAACGCGAAGGATGACGTCGCGCGAGAACTGCGGATGCGCGTGCTCAACATGGCCGAGAACCTGGGGCTCACGCTGCCGCAGCTCAACTCGATCACCCTGAGCGGCCTGGACGGAGCGCAGCGGGTGCGTGGCGCGAACCCCCCGAAGACTCGCCCGACGAAGGTCACCACCGATCCGGCGCCGCCGGATCGCGCCGTGTGGCGGCCCAAGCGCACGCTCAAGAAGCCCCCACAGACACCCGAAGGACCCCGATGAGCATCAGCTTCTACGATGAGGTCGGCGGTCACGAGACCTTCGTCCGACTGGTCGACGCGTTCTACCGGGGCGTCGCCGACGATCCGGTGATGCGGCCGATGTATCCCGAGGACGACCTGGAACCCGCCAAAGAGCGCCTGACGCTGTTCCTCGAGCAGTACTGGGGCGGGCCGGGCACCTACAGCGAGCAGCGCGGCCACCCACGGCTGCGGATGCGGCACGCGGCGTTCCATGTCAACCCCGACGCGCGGGACCGGTGGCTCGCCCACATGCGCGTCGCGGTGGACGAGCTGAAGCTCGCGCCGCTGCATGAGGAGACGCTGTGGGACTACCTGCAACGGGCCGCCTTCGCGATGGTCAACACCTTCGAACCGTCCGGCATCGGTCCCTCGGCCGGCGGGCGCAGCACGACCGGACTGCCCCTCTCACCGCAGACTCCCCCGCACTGACGCGCTGAGCTGCACCGCCCCGACGAAGGAGTCGCCATGCCCGCATCCCCCACCTCGCACTCCGCTGACATCCTGGTGATCGGATGGGGGCTGGCCGGACTCGTCGCCGCCGCCGAGGCCCTCGCGGCCGGCAAGCGGGTTCTGCTCGTGGACCAGGAGCCGCGGACCAACCTCGGCGGGCAGGCGTGGTGGTCCTTCGGCGGTCTGTTCTTCATCGACTCGCCCGAGCAGAGCCGGATGGGGATCAAGGACTCCTTCGCGCTCGCGCACCAGGATTGGTTCGGCACCGCCGGATTCGACCGCGACGAGGACGCGTGGCCGCGGCGCTGGGCCGAGGCGTATCTGCAGTTCGCCCACGAGGAGAAGCGATCGTGGCTACGGCAGAAGGGCATGGGGTTCTTCCCCGTCGTCGGCTGGGCCGAACGGGGCGGCTACACCGCGACCGGACCGGGCAACTCCGTCCCGCGCTTCCACATCACCTGGGGCACCGGACCCGGCGTGGTGGCCCCGTTCCAATCCGCCGTCGAGGACGGCGAAGCGCGCGGTCTGCTGACGATCCTGCCCCGCCACCGCGTGCACACGCTGACGAGTGCGGACGGTGTGGTCACGGGCGCTGCCGGCGAGATCCTGGCCCCGTCCGGCGCCGCCCGGGGCATGGCCAGCTCACGCGAAGTGGTCGGAGCGTTCGAGATCACCGCGGGAGCCACCATCGTCTCCTCGGGCGGGATCGGCGGCAACCACGAGATGGTCCGTGCGCAGTGGCCTGCCCGTCTCGGCGAGCCGCCCTCCGCGATGCTCTC
Source organism: Microbacterium sp. zg.B48 (assembly GCF_024623505.1). NCBI lineage: Bacteria > Bacillati > Actinomycetota > Actinomycetes > Micrococcales > Microbacteriaceae > Microbacterium > Microbacterium sp. zg.B48. Next base: position 80,680 of record NZ_JANJFE010000012.1, on the reverse strand, counting down.
GGGCGTCCCGGCGTACGTCGACGGTTCCATGCTCGCCGTCTCCGAGCAGGCCGGTGCCCGCCTGATCAACGGCGACCGGATGTGGCACTACGTGGAGGGCATTCAGAACTGGGATCCGGTGTGGCCGCTGCACGGCATCCGGATCCTGCCCGGTCCCTCCTCCCTGTGGCTGGATGCGACCGGGCGGCGACTGCCCGTGCCGCTGTTCCCGGGCTTCGACACGCTCGGCACGCTTGCGCACCTGCGCACCACCGGCCACGACCACAGCTGGTTCGTGCTGTCGCGGCAGATCATCGAGAAGGAGTTCACGCTCTCCGGCAGCGAGCAGAACCCCGACCTGACCGGTCGTGACATCCCGCTCCTGGTGAAGTCCCGCCTCGGCAAGGGCGCGGCCGGTCCCGTCCAGGCCTTCATGGACAGCGGAGCCGACTTCGTGGTGCGCGACAACCTGGATGACCTCATCGCCGGGATGCGGGCGCTGCCCGGCGGCGAGGTGCTGGATGCCGCGGTGATGCGCACCGAGGTCGAGGCCCGCGATCGGGAGATCGAGAACGACTTCACCAAGGACGCGCAGATCGCGATGCTCCGCTCAGCCCGCTCGTACCGAGGCGATCGCCTGGTCCGCACGGCCAACCCTCACCGCATCCTGGACCCGAAGGCCGGTCCGCTCATCGCGGTGAAGCTGCACATCCTGACCCGCAAGTCACTGGGCGGCATCGAGACGGACCTGCAGAGCCGTGCCCTCGCAACCGACGGCGCGCCCATCCCGGGTCTGTACGCCGCCGGTGAGGCGAGCGGGTTCGGCGGCGGCGGGGTCCACGGATACCGTGCGCTGGAAGGGACATTCTTGGGCGGATGCCTCTTCTCGGGCCGCATCGCCGGCCGGGCCGCCGCCGCGGCGGTCTAGGCTGCTGCGCCCGTCGTACGCACGTCCGTCATGCCGACGCGCGCGGGTCCGCGCAGCAGCACGTGGCCCCTGCGCAGCGTGAGGCGCGTCCACGCGCCGCCGGTGCGGAGCACGCCCTCCTCCTCGCCGACGATGAACCCCAGCGTGAATGCGGCGAACGCGACGCCCAACGGCAGCCCGCCCAGTGCGTCATCCGGCACACCCCAGACCGCTGCGCGCACCGCGCGGACGGCGTCCTCACCCGGATTGTCCGGCAGCGCCTCGGCCACCGCGGTGATCCCCCACTGGGCACGCGCCGCCAGGAGGGACGTCCCGATCGTCCCCGTCTGCACCCAGCCGCCCCGCGGGGGTGTCACGCCCGTCCACGAAGGAGACAGACCCACGTCCGGAAGCAGCAGCTGCGCGGCATCGTCATCCGCCGGGACCAGCTGGGACGCGTCGACGACCACATCGCAGATGAGTTCGGGGTCGACCGGCACGGTGCGCATCGCCAGCACCGTGGGCGTCGCATCCAGCAGTCCGCGGGGGGCGAAGGGGGCCGACGTCATCACCAGAGTGCCGTCCACTGCGCGCAGTCGTACCGCACCGTCGCCGACGCGGGCCGTGCGCCCGGCGAACGTCAGGGCATCCACCGCGGCGGCGGCTTCGGTGAAGATCAGGCGCTGGGGCATCCGCCCTAAACTACCAACGATGGCGGGGCGCTGCCCCGCCGCAGAGACGAGAGAGCCTGTGACCCAAGAACAGCCACCGACCTCCGCGGATCAGCCTGCCACGGACGACTTCGTCCCCGATCCCGATCCGGTCGGATCGATGCTCGCCGTGCTCGACCTGTCGCACTCGGGTGCGCGCACCACAGAGGACATCTTCACGGGTGTCTCGCAGTCCATGCCGTACGGTCGCGTGTTCGGAGGTCAGGTCCTCGCGCAGTCGATCGTGGCCGCCGAGCGCACCACCCCCGAGGGACGCGCGGCGCACTCCATGCACGGCTACTTCCTCCGGCCGGGCGACGCGTCCAAGGGCATCACTTTCGCCGTGGACCGCATCCACGACGGTCGGTCCTTCTCCACCCGGCGCACCCAGGCGTTCCAGGAGGGTGTGCCGATCTTCTCCATGATCGCGTCCTTCCAGGACGAGGGCCCCGGAGTCGAGCACGCCGAGCCGATGCCCGAGGGACTGCCCGCCCCGGAGGATCTTCCCGATCTGGAGGCTCAGCTGGCCGGCGTGCATCCGATGTCGCGGCGGCTGTTCGTGGACCGCCCGCTGGACCTGCGCCACATCCCATCGTCCATCTATCTCACCGCGGAGGATGAGCCCGCGCCGCGCCAGGCCGTCTGGGTCCGGACACGGCGGGCGCTTCCCGCCGATCAGAGGACCCACCGAGCGGTGCTGGCCTATCTCAGCGACCTGACGATCCAGGAGTCGATCCTGCGCGCTCACGGCATCGCCTGGGCCACACCCGGCCTGAAGGTGGCGAGCCTGGATCACGCCATGTGGTGGCATCGTCCCGGCCTGGCCGATGACTGGATGCTGTACGTGCAGGAGTCCCCGAGCGCGCGCGGCGGGCGCGGCCTGGCGACCGGGCGGATCTACTCCCGAGACGGGACCCTGATCGCCAGCGTCGCGCAGGAGATCATGGTGCGTGTTCCGGCCGAGTCCTCGGGCGGGCGCTGATCCTCAGCGACGGTGCTCCTCAGCGACGGTGCGCGTACGCGATGGGCTCGCCCAGATACGGCGTCCAGGCCTGCCGCTGTTCGTCGGTCAGTCGCACGGGTCTGCCCGTGGCGGCATCCACCATCACGACGACGGCCGAGGCACGGGCGTACAGCTCCTGCTGGGCCGAGGTGGCGGGGCTGAACACCTCGTAGCAGACCTCGATGCTGGAGCCGCCGACCTTGCCGAACCAGAGCTGTACGTCCAGCGGATTGCGCTGGTACGGCACCGGACGCAGATACTCGATCTCCTGCCGGGCGACGAGCGTCAGCGTACCGGTGTCGATCCCGGAGTCCAGAACCGCGGTCGGCGGCGCCTCCTCGTCGATCCCCGGGCGCCAGAACGCGCGAATGCGCACCTCTTCGAGGAGTTTCAGCATCGCGGCGTTGTTGACGTGATTGAACGCGTCCAGATCGCCCCAGCGCAGGTTGATCGCAATGTGGATTCGCCGGGCGGATGCCGCTGCCCGGGTCGGCTCATCAGTCACGGGTGAGCTTGCGGTACGTGGAGCGATGCGGCTTGGCCGCATCCGGTCCCAGGCGCTGGATCTTGTTCTCCTCGTACGCCTCGAAGTTCCCCTCGAACCAGTGCCACTTGTCGGGCTCCTCTTCGGTGCCCTCGTACGCCAGAATGTGCGTGGCGATGCGGTCCAGGAACCACCGGTCGTGAGTGATGACCACGGCGCAGCCGGGGAATTCCAGCAGAGCGTTCTCCAGGCTGCCGAGCGTCTCGACGTCCAGGTCGTTCGTCGGCTCGTCGAGCAGCAGCAGGTTGCCACCCTGCTTGAGAGTCAGCGCCAGGTTGAGGCGGTTGCGCTCACCGCCGGAGAGGACTCCGGCCTTCTTCTGCTGATCCGGGCCCTTGAACCCGAACTGCGAGACGTACGCGCGCGACGGGATCTCGACCTTGCCGACCTGGATCCAGTCCTGGCCGTCGCTGACGACCTCCCACAGCGACTTGTTCGGGTCGATCCCGCCGCGAGTCTGGTCCACGTACGAGATCTCGACGGTCTCGCCGACCTTGAGCTGCCCGCCGTCCAGCGGCTCCAGTCCGACGATCGTCTTGAACAGCGTGGTCTTGCCGACGCCGTTGGGCCCGATGATGCCGACGATGCCGTTGCGCGGCAGCGTGAAGCTCAGTCCGTCGATGAGGCTGCGGCCGTCGAAGCCCTTTTGGAGGTTCTTCGCCTCCAGGACGAGCTGTCCCAGGCGCGGCCCGGGCGGGATCACGATCTCGTCGAAATCGAGCTTCCGCGTGCGGTCCGCCTCCGCGGCCATCTCCTCATAGCGTGCCAGACGCGACTTGGACTTGGTCTGGCGGCCCTTGGCGTTGCTGCGCACCCATTCCAGCTCGGATGCGAGCCGCTTGGCGAGCTTGGCGTCCTTCTTGCCCTGGACCTGGAGCCGTTCCTGCTTCTTCTCGAGGTAGGTCGAATAGTTGCCCTCGTACGGGTAGAGCCGGCCGCGGTCGACCTCGCAGATCCATTCCGCGACGTGGTCGAGGAAGTACCGGTCGTGCGTGACGGCCAGCACGGCGCCGGGGTACTTGGCGAGGTGCTGCTCGAGCCACTGGACGCTTTCGGCGTCGAGGTGGTTGGTGGGCTCGTCGAGGAGCAGGAGATCGGGCTTCTGCAGCAGGAGCTTGCACAGCGCGACGCGGCGCTTCTCGCCACCGGAGAGGTTCGAGACGATCGCCTCGGACGGCGGCGTGCGCAGCGCGTCCATCGCCTGCTCCAGTTGCGAGTCCAGATCCCACGCATCAGCGGCGTCGATCGCCTCCTGGAGCGTGCCCATCTCGGCCAGCAGCGTGTCGAAGTCGGCATCCGGATCGGCCATCAGCGCCGAGATCTCGTTGAAGCGGTCGAGCTTCTCCTTGATCGGACCGACGCCCTGCTGGACGTTCTCCAGCACGGTCTTGTCCTCGTCCAGCTCCGGCTCCTGCATGAGGATGCCGACGCTGTAGCCGGGGCTGAGCTTCGCCTCGCCGTTGCTCGGGGTGTCGATCCCCGCCATGATCTTCAGAATCGTGGATTTTCCGGCGCCGTTGGGTCCGACGACGCCGATCTTCGCTCCGGGGAGGAAGGCCATCGTGACGTCGTCAAGGATCACCTTGTCGCCGACAGCTTTGCGGGCGCGGACCATCGAGTAGATGTATTCAGCCATATCCGCTCCAGTCTACGGGGCGGTCATGTGCCCGAGATCCGCCCGGGTGGGCCGAGACACGCTCACCAGTCGATGGGACGCGTGGCACCCACCAGGCACTTCCCGTCGCCCAGACCGGGAGTCACCACGGTCACCGGAGCACCTGACGACGGGCCCACCTGGCCGACCAGACAGTCCGCACCCCACCGGACGGCGAACTGGATGCTCTCGGCCGGGTTGCCGATGGTGGTCTGGTCGGGCGTGACCTGCATGGCCGCCTTGTCGAACCCCGCTGCCACCAGAGCATCGACATACGCGCGTCCGGACACGTTCTCGGGACCGGCCCAGACGGCAGCGGTGACGCTGGTGAACAGCGGCAGGTTGTCCTCCGCGCTCCCCTCGGGGATCAGCGCCGGGCCGGCGGGCACCGCGGCCGACGGAGATGCCTCCGGCGCCGCCGTTGCGGTTGCGCTCGGCGGCGGACTGCTCGCCGTCTGCGAATCGGAGCATCCGCTCAGCACCAGTGCCGCGCCGAGTCCGACAGCGAGGAGGACGAACGATGCGGGGCGCGCACGGCGACGCTCGGGGTGGCGGGACACGGACAGAGTCTAGGTGGGCCGCCCCGAGCGCTTTCTGTGCGCCGGTCAGAACGGGGCCTCGACGCCGGCCAGCGCCAGTCGGTCAGCCGACTCCGACCCGGTGGCCGCCTGCGGGGCGACCGTGTCCGCATCCAGGCTCTGCTGGGCAGGGCTCCCCCACGCCGGGTCGGCGACGTCGGCCGGCGCCCAGGCATCCCCCGCCGGCTCGGACGGCGATGCCACCGCAGCGGGCGCATCGCGGGTGAACACGGACGTGCCCCAGAACAGGTCGTGCCCGATCGCTTCCAGGTCGATCTCCATCGCGGTGCCCTTGCTCTCGCCGGTGTCCCAGGACCTGATGCGCAGTCGACCGGTCAGGATCACCCGGTCCTTCTTGCGCAACGACTGGAAGGCGTGCTCGGCGAGCCTGCGGTACGCCGAGACGGTATACCAGTTGGTGCCGCTGTCCGTCCACGCGCCGGTGGAGCGATCGAAACGGCGCTGCGGACTGGCGACGCGGAATGTGGTGATCGGCAGACCATTGGGGTTCTTCCGCTCCGGGTCGGTCCCGATGATTCCGACGATCGTGATGGTGTCGCTCATGTCGCATCCTCTCTGCCCGAGGACCGTCCCCGGGTCGCGCCGATGCCCGAGTGCCCGTCGGGCACCGGCGCCATCTCAGACTGCGCGGACCGAGCACGGTCCGGGGCCTGAGGGTGGCGCTCTGCGCAGAACGGGTCGCCCCTGGCGCCCTGGGGAGGAGCCGACGGGGTTGCCCTCGCTCGTCACGCTGGGCGATGTCGGAGGTCGAACGTATCTTCGACCTATCGGAGAGGAGCACGACATGAGTCTCATCCTGGAAGAGCCCGCACCGGGAACACCGAACCTGTCCCGCGCCCGCGGCGTCCGCCTGATTCGAGCCGCGCCCGCGCTCTGGCGGATCGTGGACGGCCGTGGCCTGGTCCTGGGTCACCTCCGGGCGATCGGCCAGGGCGCGCAGCTGAGGTACAGCGCCCGGCGCTTTCACGCACCGAGCCGCGCGTTCCTCGAACTCGGCGAATTCTGGTCGGCCGACGACGCCGTGGAGTGCGTGACGTTCAGCCGGTGACCGACTGCAGCTCAGACCACCGAGTCCAGTTGGTCGACGATGGACACCGGAGCCCCTCCGCGCACGCGAGGCCATGCCTCGGCGAGGATCGAGACGGCGCGGACGAGTTCATCCGGCGAGCCGGTGAAGGGAATCCGCAGATGCCGGTCGTGGCCACCATCGACAGAGAATCTCGGGCCTGCGGAGAGCAGCAGGCCCCGCGAGCGCACGTCCATGACCAGAGCGGAGCTGAGGGGCGCGTCCAGCTCGAGCCAGAGCGACACCCCGCCGTGCGTCCGCGGTACACGCCACTCCGGCAGGTCCGCCGCCAACGCGGTCAGGACGGCATCCCGCCCGGCCCGCAGGACGCGGGACCGCTGCGCGACGACGGCGGCGTACTCGGGCAGCACCGCTGCGGCAACCGCCTGCTCGAACTCGGGGGTACCCAGGTCCTGCGCGGGACGCGCCGCTACCAGGCGACGGATGAGGTCTGCTTCGGCGCGGATCCATCCGATGCGCAGTCCCCCCCACACCGTCTTTCCGAGGGAGCCGACGCGCACCGTCAGTGCCGGGTCCCCGTCCAAAAACCCGGGTGAGAGTGCTCCGCGGTCGATGTCCAGGTCGGCCGTGGTCTCATCCAGCACCAGGACGGTGCCGGTGCGATCGGCCGCGCGGGCGAAGGCAGTGCGGTCGATCTCGGTCATCGATCGGCCCGTGGGGTTCTGGAAATCGGGCATCAGGTAGCCCAGCACGGGCAGTGTGCGCGCGAACGCCTGCTCCGCGCGGTCCAGATCCCAGCCGTCATCGGTCGTCACCGGCACACCGACCAGGCGCGAGCCGGCGCGCCGGAAGGCGTCGGCGGCGTGCGGGTAGGTCGGGGTCTCGATCAGCACCCGATCGCCCCGCCCGAGCAGGACGGCGGCCAGCAGGTGGATGGCGCTCTGGGCGCCCGTGGTGACGATCACCTCGCCGGCGGATGTGGGGATGCCGCGGTCGCGGTACCGCGCCGCGATCGCCTCCCGCAGCTCGGTCCGTCCGAGGACGTCGTATCCGACGCGGGAGACCAGGGCCGCCGCGGATTGCGCCACCTCCGCCACCACGCCGGCCAGGCCGGGCCAGGCCGGCGGGCTCGCCTGCTGCAGGTCCACCGCGCCCTCGGTGGACGGGGCGCGTCCAGGGTCGCGGCGTCGCAACGGGAGGGTGACGCTGCCGGACCCGCGCGTGCTGGCGATATGCCCGGACTCGCGCAGGCTGCGATACGCGGCCGCCACCGTGCTGCGGCTCACCCGCAGTCCGGCCGAGAGCTCACGCTCGGCCGGGAGTGCCGTCCGCGGAGCAAGCCGGTTGTCCAGGCACAGCAGCCGGATGCCGTCCGCCAGAGCCTCGTAGGCGGGTTCTCGGGTGCGCCAGCCGCCGAGTGCCGCGGACAGCGCACGTGCCGATATCCGTGAGTCCATGCAGCCACCATACCGACATTGGACTGGTCGGTACGGTCCACTTTTGGGATTGGATAGCAGACATGCCCCGTCGCGTCCTGCAACTCCTCGTCGGCCTGTTCCTGTACGGAGCGGGGTGCGCGTTGACGGTTCAGGCCGGACTGGGCATCGACCCGTGGACGGTCTTCGCTCAGGGCATCTCCCTCCACACCGGCATCGGCATCGGCTGGGTCACGAACATCCTCGGCTTCGTCGTGCTCCTGCTGTGGATCCCGCTCCGTCAGAAGCCGGGCATCGGCACGGTGGCGAACATCCTGCTGGTGGGCACGAGCATGCAGGTGGTGCTGTGGCTCATCCCCCCGGTGACGGGCTTCGCCGCGCAACTGGGCGTGCTGGTAGCCGGCATCCTCCTCGTCGCCGTGGCGTCCGGCCTGTACATCGGCGCGCGGTTCGGGGCCGGGCCGCGGGACGGTCTGATGACCGGGTTGCACGCGCGTCTGGGCTGGCCGATCTGGATCTGCCGCGTGGTCGTGGAAGCGACGGTGCTCGCGGCCGGCTGGGCGCTCGGCGGCACCGTCGGGATCGGAACCGTGCTGTTCGCGGTGCTCATCGGACCGCTCGTGCATGTCGCGCTGCCGCTCCTGGACACCGCACCCGCCGCACGCGCGGCCGCACCCGCGCGACGCGACGGGCGCTGACGCGAGTCAGTGCTCGCGGAACTGCGGCCAGTCGCTGCCGGGTGTCATCCGCGAGTGCAGAGCGTTCTTGGCGATCTCCATCGACGGATACGTCCCCGCCGAAGCGTCGGCTCCCGCCATCGTCACGGTGTACCCGGCGTCGTCCCTGCGGATGCTGCCGACGACACCGGAGTTGCCGTAGGCCACCCACAGTCCATGGCGCGCTTCGGCCGTGCTCATCATCGAACCCCTTCCGTCCCTCCGACCATACGACCGCGGCGCGAGAGCCGCCAGTGCCACGCGGACCAGCGGAGCGGGAGCCCATTCGGCGGCCGGACGGGGACGAGTGCCCCCGACAGGACTCGAACCTGTGACCGGCGGATTAGAAGGCCGCTGCTCTATCCACTGAGCTACGGAGGCGCGAAACCAGCGTATCGCGCCCCCGCGGGAGGATCCGGTGCCCGCCGGCGGGCAGGGCGTGTCCCGAGCCCCTGACTAGGATGGAGCGCATGGTGGGGGCTTCGGAAAACGACAGACTCGTGTGGATCGACTGCGAAATGACGGGTCTCGATCTGGCGATCGACGAACTCGTCGAGATCGCGGTCGTCGTGACGGACTTCGAGCTTCGGCCGCTCGACCCGGGTTTCTCGATCGTCATCAAGCCCGACGACACGGCGCTGGCCCACATGAACGACTTCGTGACCGCCATGCACGAGAAATCCGGGCTGCTCACCGAGATCCCCGACGGCGTCAGCGTGGCCGAGGCCGAGTTCGAGGCGCTCGAGTACATCCAGCGCTTCGTCCCCCTCGAGGGCAAGGCACCCCTGGCCGGGAACACCATCGGCACCGACCGGATGTTCCTGGCGAAATACATGCCCCGCGTCGACCGCTGGCTGCACTACCGCAATGTCGACGTGTCCAGCGTCAAAGAGCTCAGCCGACGCTGGTACCCGCGCGCCTACATCCACGCTCCCGCCAAGGGCGGTGGCCATCGTGCGCTGGCGGACATCCGCGAATCCATCCTCGAGCTCGCGTATTACCGCTCCGCTGTCTTCGTGCCCGAGCCGGGGCCGACCAGCGACGGCGCGCGGGCTGCGGCGGCTGCCGCCGTTTCGTCTTTCGCGCCCGGAGTATGAGAGAATTTCCTGGTTCCTCCGCACACGCGGTGGACATGGTGGGTATAGCTCAGTTGGTAGAGCGCGGCCTTGTGGTGGCCGATGTCGCGGGTTCGAGCCCCGTTACTCACCCCAATGCTTGAGATGGATGCCTCGGCATTCGAGGCCCTTGTGGTCGACGAACTGGATAGGCTTCCCGACGACATGGTCGACGGACTGGATAACGTGATCTTCGTCGTGCAGGATCGCCCGGACGACGGGAGTCTGGATCTGCTCGGCCTTTACGACGGCTGGGCGCTGACCGAACGCGACCGCTACGGTTCCGGCGAACTGCCCGACCGCATCATCCTGTACCGGGAGCCGCATCTCGCTGTCTGCGACAGCATCGGTGATCTCCGGGACGAGGTGCACACGACCCTCGTCCACGAGATCGCGCATTTCTACGGAATCGACGACGAGCGCCTGCACGAACTGGGATGGGCGTGATGGCCAACCCCGCCGCGCCCGACGTGGTCGAAGACCGCGACATCCGACTCGACGAACAGGTTCGTCGCCCGTGGCAGACGGTCGTCTGGAATGACCCGGTGAACCTCATGAGCTATGTCACGCACGTGTTCCGGGAGTACTTCGGGTTCGACCGACCGCATGCGGAGCGTCTGATGCTGGCTGTCCACCACGACGGGCATGCCGTCGTCGCCGAAGGGGCCAGGGAGCAGATGGAACTGCACGTTCAGGCGATGCACGACTACGGTCTGTGGGCAACGCTGCGGCAGGCACCCCAGTGAGCGGCGCCCGGACGGTCGTGCTGGAGCTGACGCGGATGGAGGCGGCTCATCTTGCCGGTCTCGTCCAGCAGTTCGCCGAGCTGCTGGACGGAGCCCACAGCGCGGGCGGCGACCCGGCGATCGCTCGTCTGGTGCCGGATGCCTATGCCGATGACGCCACGGCCGCCCAGGAGTTCCGAGACGTGACCGAACAGGATCTGCTCGACCGCCGCCGCGATGACGCCGATCGGGTGCTGGCCTCGCTGCATGACGCCGCCGTCCTGCCGGACGCGCCCGCGGAAGACGTGGCGATGGAGATCGTCGAGCTGCGCCTCGATCCCGAGGACCTGAGGTCGTGGCTGCGTTCTCTGGCCGCGATCAGACTGGTGCTGGCGACCCGGCTGGACATCCGCACCGAGGAGGACCACGACGTGGACGATCCGCGATTCGGCATCTACGAGTGGCTCGGGTACCGGCTGGACGGGCTCGTACAGGCCGCATCCGAGGACGACTGAAACTGCGTCACGGGATCGCGAACACGAGGGTTGCGCGGCTGGTCGGTGCGTCGCGAAGAAGGTGTCTCTCCTCCTGCTCGGCCCAACGCGGCCAGTGCGGACGATACGCGTCGCCGTCGCGATGCAGGGCGCGGCGCATGCGTGAGGACGGCGGTGACTCCAGCCAGACGCGCACATCGGCGAGCTGAGAGGTGGATGCGGTCAGCAGACCGGAGCCTTCCACGATGAGCGGAAGAGACGGGTCCACGGCATGCGCCTCGGCGTGGGCAGAGGCATCCCAGTCCCACCGCTCCCACACGCCCATCATCCCGCGGGCGTGCGGGCGCAGGATCAGCTCGCGAGCGGCCTCGACACCGTCAGCCAGGCCATCCCAGCCCGGGTACAGCGAATCGAGCGCCACCAGTTGAACGCGACCCCGCAACGGCCAGCGCGCGACCAGCCGGCGCGCGAGCGTCGTCTTGCCGGATCCGCTTCTGCCGTCGATGAGCACGACCGGGTTGGCTGCCGCGACACCGACGATGGCCTCGCGGATGTGCGCAGCGGCGACGTCGAGCGCGGCGGAGAAGGGGTCGGCGCTAGCGCTTGAGAGCGCGGATGACACGGCTGAGTGCGCGACCGGCGACCCACACGAAGGGGATTGCGACTGCGAGGAAGGACACGACGTTCGGCTCGAACCGCAGATCGTCGCCGCGGCGGATGTAGGCACCCAGGGGGACGGCGTATCCCCCGCCACCCCCGCCGCCGTTGCCCGACTCATCGGAGCCGCCACCGAATCCTGACCACGTCAGCGCGACCGGGACGATGCGGACTCCGTCGATGTCCGTCTGCTCGCCGTAGGCGCTCTTCACGCCGAAGGTCGCGGACTGCTTGCCGAGTTCGAGTGCGATGTTGGGCATGGCTCAACGGTACCGGGCTGGAGGCGGCATGCCCAGAGCCACGGCGGGGTCCGGTCTCAATCGAGGCTGTGCGGTTTCGGGTGGGAGGGCAGGGTCCCCCCTCCGCGCGGCCCGCCGAGCAGGGTCGCGCGCGTGACAGCCCCACGCCCGAACCTGGCGGCGGCGTCATCCAGCGCCCCCTCGATGCGACGCCACTCGGCGTCGTCGTCCCAGAGCGTCAGCGCCGCACCGCCGGAGGGGAGCAGCTTCTCGGCACGGACGCCGACCAGTCGTACCGGCATCCGGCGGTCGACGGCGCCGAACAGCTCGAGCGCCGCCTCGCCGATCCGCTGCCCTACCGCCGTCGGCTCGGGCAGCGTCTGGGACCGGGTGATCGTGCTGAAATCGGCGAACCTCACCTTGATGGCGACGGTGCGCGCCTCCCAGCCGTGTGTGCGCAGGCGTGCCCCCACCCGGTCGGCCAGGCGGCGGAACTCGGTGCGCAGCACCCCGAGGTCGCCGATGTCCTCGTGGAAGGTCTCTTCGTGGCCGATGCTCTTCTCGACCCGCTCGGTATCGACCCTGCGCGCGTCCAGCCCGCGCGCCAGCTGCCAGATGCGGTCGCCCATCGCGGGCCCCAGAGCGCGGTCCAGCACGGGCCGGGGCGTCTGCAGCACATCCCCGATCGTATGGATGCCGCGCCCCTCGAGCGCCTCTGCGGACTTGGGGCCGATGCCCCAGAGCGCGCGGACTGAGCGCGGCGCGAGGAACGCCGCGGTTCCGGACGCCGGCACGATCAGCATGCCGTCCGGCTTGCTGATCGTCGAGGCCATCTTGGCGACGTGCTTGGTCGCGGCCACCCCGACGCTGCAGGTCAGTCCGGTCTCCTCGACCACCCGCTCTCGCAGCATCCGCGCGATCTGCCCCGGCCTGCCCCACAGCCGCCCCGCGCCGCGCACGTCCAGGAACGCTTCGTCGATCGAGAGCGGCTCGACCAGCGGCGTCACGTCGTGGAAGATCCGCATGACCTGCGCCGACAGGGCGAGGTAGCGGTCGAAATGCGGCGGGACGACGATCGCGGTGGGGCACAGCCGCAGTGCCTGGCCGACCGGCATGGCCGAACGCACGCCGAAGCGGCGTGCTTCGTACGAAGCGCTCGAGACCACGGAGCGCCCATCGGGGGCGCCGATGATGATCGGCTTGCCCCGCAATGAAGGGTCATCCAGCACCTCGACCGATGCGTAGAACGCGTCCATGTCCACGTGCAGGATGCCGGTTCCGGCGTCGTCCGCGTCCGCCGGGGAGACCATCCGCCCCGTGCCGTCCCCGCGTCCCATACGTCGATTCTCCCCCGCGCCGCCGACATACGACGGATGAGGCTACTGCGCCGCGCGCTCGAGGATCAGTTCACGCACACGGGCGGCGTCGGCTTGACCGCGCATCGCCTTCATCACGGCGCCGATGACCGCGCCGGCCGCCTGCACCTTGCCTTCGCGGATCTTCTGCATGACGTCCGGCTGCGACGCGAGCGCCTCGTCGATCGCGGCGATCAGTGCGCCGTCGTCCGAGACGACGGCCAGCCCGCGCCGGTCGATCACCTCTTGCGGGGTGCCCTCCCCGGCGACGACGCCTTCCAGCACTTGCCGTGCGAGCTTGTCGGTGAGGGTGCCGGCCCCGATCAGCGCCTGCAGCGCTGCCACATCGGCCGGCGAGATCAGATCGGCTGCCTCCCGTCCCTGGGCGTTCGCGAGGCGGCTGATCTCACCGGTCCACCATTTGCGTGCGGCTGCCGGGGCTGCCCCGGCCGCAATCGTGGCGGCCACCTCGGCGAGCAGGCCGCCGTTGGCGACGTCCTGGAACTCGAGGTCGCTGAAGCCCCATTCGCTCTTCAGCCGCCGCCGGCGCTCGGCCGGGCGTTCGGGCAGTGCGGCGCGCAGCTCCTCGATGAGCTCGAGGGACGGCGCTACCGGCAGCAGGTCCGGCTCCGGGAAGTACCGGTAGTCGTCCGCGTCGGACTTAGGACGGCCGGGCGACGTGGTCCCGGTGTCTTCGTGCCAATGCCGGGTCTCCTGTGTGATGGAACCGCCGGCTGCCAGGATCGCGGCTTGGCGCTGGATCTCATAGCGGACGGCCCGTTCCACCGAGCGCATCGAGTTGACGTTCTTCGTCTCGGTGCGCGTGCCCAGCTTCTCCTGTCCGCGGGGGCGCAGCGACACGTTGGCGTCGCAGCGGAGGTTGCCGCGCTCCATGCGGGCCTCCGAGATGCCCAATGACAGGACGATGTCGCGGATCGTCTGGACGTACGCCTTGGCGATCTCAGGTGCGCGGTGCTCGGCGCCGATGATCGGCTTGGTGACGATCTCCACGAGCGGCACGCCGGCGCGGTTGTAATCCACGAGGGAGTACTCCGCACCCTGGATGCGACCGGTCGCGCCGCCCATGTGGGTCAGCTTGCCGGCATCCTCTTCCATGTGCGCCCGCTCGATCGGCACCGTGACGATGGTGCCGTCGGCCAGCTCCACGTCCACCGAGCCCTCGAACGCGATCGGCTCGTCGTACTGGCTGATCTGGTAGTTCTTTCCCAGGTCCGGGTAGAAGTAGTTCTTCCGCGCGAACCGGCTGGTCGGGGCGATCGAGCACCCCAGAGCGAGCCCGAGACTGATCGAGTACTTGATCGCCTCTGCGTTCACGGTCGGCAGTGAGCCGGGAAGTCCCATATCCACCGGCGCGACCAGGGTGTTGGGACCGGCAGCATGGTTGGCGGAGTTCGCGGGGTTCGCCGCGGACGAGAACATCTTGCTCTCGGTGTTCAGCTCGACGTGCACCTCGAAGCCGAGCACCGGCTCGTACAGTTCCAGGGCTTTGTCGAAATCCATCAGCTTGTCCTTGGCCATCAGCGTGCCCCTCCGGTGGATCCCTGAGCCTGTCGAAGGGTCGGTGCGCGATCCAGCAGCGGTGCACCCCATGAGTCGACCAGGACTGCTTCGAGCGCCGCTCCGACGCGGTAGAGGCGTGCGTCCTCGCGCGCCGGCGCGAGGAACTGGATGCCCACGGGCAGCCCGTCCTCGCTGGCCAGGCCGGAGGGGATCGAGATGCCCGGGACCCCGGCGAGGTTCGCCGGGATCGTGGTGACGTCGTTGAGGTACATCTGCAGCGGGTCGTCGATCTTCTCGCCGATCTTGAACGCGGTCGTCGGCGCGGACGGCGTCGCGATGACATCGACCTGCGCGAACGCCTCGGCGAAGTCGCGCTGGATGAGCGTGCGCACCTTCTGCGCCGAGCCGTAGTACGCGTCGTAATACCCCGCGGACAGCGCATAGGTGCCGAGGATGATGCGGCGCTTGACCTCATCGCCGAAGCCCGCGTCGCGCGTCTTGGCCATCACGTCCTCGACGGTGCCGCCCGGAACATCCAGGCGCATCCCGAAGCGCACGGAGTCGAACTTGGCGAGGTTGCTGGATGCCTCGGCGGGGAGGATCAGGTAGTACGCGGCCACGCCGTACTCGAAGTGCGGAGCACTGATCTCGACGATCTCGGCCCCCTGCGCCTGCATCGCGGCCAGCGCCGAGCGGAAGGATTCCGACACTCCGGCTTGGAAGCCGGAGTCCGGCAGCTCCTTGATCACTCCGACCCGCAGACCGCGGAGCACGTCGCCGCGAGCGCCTTCCCGCGCGGCATCCGCGAACGACGGCCAGAGGTCGGTCAACGAGGTGGCATCGTGCGGGTCGTGACCGCCGATGACATCGTGCAGCAGTCCGGCATCCAGCACCGTTCGGGTCACCGGGCCGACCTGGTCCAAGCTGGATGCCAGTGCGATCGCGCCGTAGCGGCTGACGCCGCCGTACGTCGGCTTCATGCCGACCGTGCCCGTGACGTGGGCGGGCTGGCGGATCGAGCCGCCGGTGTCCGATCCCAGTGCGAGCGGGGCTTCGAACGCGGCGACGGCAGCGGCTGAACCGCCACCGGAACCACCCGGGATCCGGTCGAGGTCCCACGGGTTGTGGGTGGGTCCGTAGGCCGAGTGCTCGGTCGAGGACCCCATGGCGAATTCGTCCATGTTCGTCTTGCCGAGCGGAACGAGCCCGGCGGCGCGGGAACGCGCGACCACGGTCGCGTCGTACGGGGACATGAACCCCTCGAGGATCCGTGATCCGCTCGTGGAGGGCATATCGGTCGTGACCAGCACGTCCTTGATCGCCAGCGGGACGCCGGCGACCGGTCCGAGCTGCTCCCCCGCGGCACGGCGGCGGTCGATGTCGGCGGCCACCTCGAGCGCGTGGTCGCTGACATGCAGGAAGGCGTGGATGTCGCCGTCTACGGCAGCGATCCGGTCGAGATGCGCCTGGGTGGCCTCGACGCTGGATACCTCGCGCGAGGCGAGCCTGTCGGCCAGGTCGGCGGCGGACAGGCGAGTGATGTCGCTCACTGCTCCTCCCCCAGGATCGCCGTGACGCGGAAACGCCCGTCCGCGGCATCCGGAGCATTCTGCAGCACCTGCTGGGTGCTGAGCATGTCGGCGGCGACGTCGGGACGGAAGACGTTCTGCAGCGGGATCGGGTGGCTCGTCGCCGGCACATCGGGGGTCGCCACCTGGGAGACCTTGGCGATGTTGTCGACGATCACGTCGAGCTGCCCCGTGAGGCGCCCGACCTCCTCGTCGCTCAGCTGGATCCGGGCGAGCACACCGAGATGGCGCACGAGATCAGGGGTGATTTCAGACACTCCCCCATCCTACGAGCGCCCGCCTGCGCGTTCGGACCGTAAGTAGGCTGTTCCGGTGACGACGTACGAGCCTCCCCGCCCCTGGATCGCCAGCTACGCCGAGGGCGTCCCGGCGGATCTCGGGCCGCTGAGCGGATCACTGGTGGACATCGTGCAGGCCTCGGCCCGTGACTACCCCGACGCGCCGGCGCTGCAGTTCTTCGGCCGCACCACTTCCTACCGCGAGCTGAACTTCGCGATCGAGCGCGCCGCTGCCGGTCTGCGCGACCAGGGCGTCGGGCACGGCGATCGGGTGGCGATCGTCCTTCCCAACTGCCCGCAGCACATCGTGGCGTTCTACGCCATCCTGCGCCTGGGTGCGGTGGTCGTCGAGCACAATCCGCTGTACACGCCGCGGGAGCTGCGCAAGCAGTTCGAGGACCACGGCGCGCGTCACGCGATCGTGTGGAGCAAGGTCGTCGCGACCGTGCAGGAGTTTCCCGCCGATCTCGCCGTCACCTCGCTGATCTCGGTCGACATCACCAAGGCGATGCCGCTGCGCACCCGCGCGGCGCTGAGGATGCCGATCGCGAAGGCGCGTGCCGCCCGCTCCGCCCTGCACGAACGCGCGGGCGGCACGATCTCGTGGGAATCCATCGTCTCGACTCCCCCGCTGCCGGTCTCGCACCCGAAGCCGCAGACGGCCGATCTCGCTCTGATCCAGTACACCAGCGGCACGACCGGGACCCCGAAGGGCGCGGCGCTGACGCATCGCAACCTGCTGGCCAATGCCGCGCAGGCGCGCGCCTGGGTGCCTTCGATCGTGCGCGGCGACGGCTGCGTCGTCTACGCGGTGCTGCCGATGTTCCACGCGTACGGGCTCACCCTGTGCCTGACGTTCGCGATGTCGATGGGCGCCCGGCTGGTCCTGTTCCCGCGGTTCGACCCCGACATGGTGCTCGAGGTGACCAAGAAGCATCCTGCGACCTTCCTGCCGTTGGTCCCGCCGATCGCCGAGCGGCTCTTGAAGGCATCGCGGGAGAAGGGCGTGTCGCTGGCGGGCACGCGGATCGCGATCTCGGGCGCGATGCCGCTGCCCCACGACCTGGTGGTGCCGTTCGAGGAGGCCTCCGGAGGATACCTGGTCGAAGGCTACGGGCTCAGCGAGACCTCGCCGGTGCTGATGGCCAATCCGGTCGCGGACAACCGTGTGCCCGGAACGGTCGGACTGCCGCTGCCCGGCACGGAGGCGCGGGTCGTCGATCCGGAGGAGCCGACCCGGGATGTCGAGCCCGGCGCTGCCGGTGAGCTGATCGTGCGCGGTCCCCAGGTGTTCAGTGGCTACTACGGCAAGCCGGAGGAGACCGAGCGCGTCTTCGTGGACGGGTGGTTCCGCACCGGGGACATCGTGACCATCGACCAGGCCGGGTTCGTCCGCATCGTCGATCGGATCAAGGAGCTGATCATCACCGGCGGTTTCAACGTCGCCCCCACCGAGGTGGAGATCGCGCTGCGCCAGCACCCGCAGGTGGAGGATGCGGCCGTGGTCGGCCTGCCGAGCGAACACTCCGGTGAGGAGGTCGTCGCCGCGATCGTGGTCTCCCCCGGTGAGGAGATCGATGTCGAGTCCGTCCGGGAGTTCGCCCGCGGCATCCTCACCCCCTACAAGGTCCCCCGACGGATCTTCGTCGTGGACGAGCTGCCCACCTCGATGGTCGGCAAAGTGCTGCGTCGCCATGTGCGCGACTCGCTGTTGCAGCTGACTGGTCATTCGTAGGCACGGTCATTCGTGAGGGCACGGGCCCTGCCGCCTGTCTCAGGCGTGCTCGTCCTCTGCGCGAGGGCCGGGCTGCACGGTCCACGACGGCGGCTCGTCCTTTCCGGACTCCTCGTCCTGCTCCGCCTTCTGCGCCGTTTCCTGCACGAGGCCGGGCGCGTGGTGTGTCGGGGCGTAGATCGCGTACAGGCGAAGCGGCTCGTCGCCGGTGTTGATGACGTCGTGCCACGTGCCGGCGGGCACCTGGATGGACCAGCCGTCGGAGACCTCCTGCTCGAAGGTGAGCTGGTCCTTCTCCGGACCCATCACGCATCTGCCGCGGCCCGCGTCCAGACGCAGGAACTGATCGGTCTCCGGATGGACTTCCAGCCCGATCGAGTCTCCGGGTGAGATCGACATCAGAGTGACCTGCAGGTACTTCCCGGTCCAGGCCACCGTGCGATACGTCGAGTTCTCGCGGGTGGCGGTCTCGATGTCGAACGCATTCGGATTCGGGCCGTTGTCCTCGATGTGCACGCGGAGAGCTCCATTCGCTTCGGTGGTGTTGTCTGGAGTGTCGCCTCTTCAGCGGTGACGCACAAGGGGATTGCGGAACCCGACCTGTCGATTCCCCTGTGGCCCGTGGTGCGGCATGCTGAAAGCCATGGCAGGCACACCGAACGGCTTCGAGTTCACAGTCCGGGGCGACCGCGTGGAGATCCGCCACCATGGCCGGTTGGCCGCGACGCTCCGCACGTCCTCGGCGATGAAGTTCCTCGACGATGTCCAGCGCCACGACCCGCAGCAGGTGATGGCGCGCGTCACCGGCAATTACAAGCGCGGCAACGAACGGTCGGGCACCCACCGGCCGTAACCTCGCGCCTACTTCTGCGCGGCGCTTCCGCCCGGTTGGCGCTGCTGGGGCGGGAACAGTTCCCAGTGCCCCTCGGAGACGACATCGACCGCATCGCCGACCACCGCGATCGCGGTCTGGTCGTCGATGGCGTACGCGGGACCGGACATGTCGGCCGCCCATCGGCGCGCACGGGGCAGGGCGTTGCCGGACCAGCCGGGGTAGTCCAGGTGGGGGAAGATCGAGAAGTCCACGACGCCCAGCGTCTCATCGCCGCCGCCGGGTCTCCAGTCCACGAAATCGTCGCCGATGCGAGGCGTCATGACCATGCTCCCGGCGCTGACGCCGACCCAGACGGTCTCGTCGAGGGACGGCAGCAGATCGGCCAGCCCGGACTCCCGCATCCAATGCGCGAGGTATACGGCCTCGCCGCCGTCCACCAGGAGGACGTCGGCGTCGCGAACCCACGTGACCCATCGTGCGCGGTCGATGCTCGGCAGGGCGGTCAGCTCGAGCACTCCGACCGATTTCCAGCCCAAGCCGCCGAGGTTCGGGCTGTCCGGCCACGCCCCGGCGATGGACCGCCACACCGATTCGGGAGTACACGCGGGCTGGCCCCATTGCGCCGTCGGGATGAGCAGCGCTGTGCTCTCGCTGATCGGCTTTCCGACCAGCTCGATCAGTCGCCGGCGGATGCTGTCGTTCGTGACCCCGCCGGATGTCAGGAGCAGCTTCATCGAAACTCCAAACTCGGTGCAGTGTGAAATCGGATGCTGGGACGCTAGCAGGCATCGCCAGAAGCTCAATCCAGGTGACGGAACCTCTCCCACAACTCGTCCCAGGGCTCGAGCGGGCCGGTGCACACCATCACGGGCGCCCCCTGCTCCTCGTTGTCGACGCCGACGCCGTTCTCCAGCGTGGCCACCAGGGCGCATTCCTCGAACCAGCGCTGCATTCCGCGACCTTGCCATCCCACGAGCAGGACCGTCTGGGCATCGGCCGCGGGTGGGCCCAGGTCGCCGAGTGCGTTGTGCCCGCTCACCACCGGCGGCAGGCCGACACCGAAACGGTCCAGTGCCCCCGCCTCGCCGTAGTTGCTCGTGATGATCGCATCGGCGCGGACGGATGCCGCGGCATCCGTCACCTGCTCTGCGTACCGTTCCCAGCCGACCTGATCGGCCGCTGCCGAGTTGATCGCGGCGAGCCCGGTGCCGCCGAAGACCTGCACCGGCAGCACCGGGAGCGACGCGATCGCGCACGAGACGGCGTTGACCCCGAGCAGGATCGCCACCACGGTGCGGCGGCGTCTCGTGCGCGCCCAGCGGGCAACCAGCACCGAGCCCATCGCGGTCAGGACCGCCAGCACCCCTGCGGTGTAGTAGAACTGCGTGCCGGCGATGAAGACGAACAGCACCACCACGGCGAAGGTGACCGCCAGGAAGCGCAGCGGATGCCACTGCGGTCGGCGGAACAGCCCGACAAGGCCGGCGATCCAGAACACGGCGAGCACCGGGCCGACGAGGAGGATCAGCATGGGTCCGACGAGGATGCGCACCTCGTCGGCGTTGTTCTGAGCGAGTGCGGCGCCCATCGCGAACTGCGGCCATCCGTGGGCGGCCTGGTAGATCACGTTCGGCACGGCGAGCAGTCCCGCCAGCCCGACGCCGCCCCACAGCCAGCCCGACAGGAACCATCGTCGTGGTCCGCACACGGCGAGTCCGACGGCGATGCCGATCATGAGGATCACGCCCAGGAGCTTGTTGAACGTGCTCGCCCCGATCACGGCGCCCGCGGCCAGCCACCACCGGCCGTCCGCACGCAGCACCGCGCGGATCGTGAACAGCAGTGCGGCGGGCCACACCACGAGGTCGAGGCTGGCCGTGAGCAGAACGTGCCCGAAGAGGAGGGTGAGGCTGGCCCCGGCCATGCCCCACGCGGTGAGGGCCTGCGCCACGCGCGTGCCGCCGACCTCCCTGGTGACCAGGGTCAGGATCAGCACGGATGCCGCTGCGCACACCAGCGCGAGGATCCGCAGCCCCACGACGCTGTCGCCGAACAGCGCGACGGCGGCCTTGGCCAGCAGCGGAGTGAGCGGCGGCTGGTCGGTGTAGCCCCAGGCGGGCGGAAGCATGCGGAAGTACAGCTCGTCGCGGTGATAGCCGTACGCCGAGGAGGTGGCGGCGAGCACCAGCGCGAGGGCGGTCATCGCCCCGACGGCATGCCCGATGGCCAGCGGATGCCTGGTCACGACAGCCTGGGAGGTGTCGAGAATCACGACGCTCAGGCTAGCGGAACCCCGCGACGGCTCCTGCGGCGGCGCACGCGGAGTGCGACGCGCCGGCCTTCATCGGCTGCAGGGCTGCGTGGGCATCTCCGTGACGGCCGACGCGAAGACGGGGTGCAGCGCCTGGACCACCCGGAAGACCTCCTCACCGGTCCCGCCGTCGCCATTGGCGAACGCGACGAACACGGCATCGGTCGTCGCGAAGTAGGTGACGTTGGTGCCGTACCCGGGCTCCGCCCCGGAGTGACCGAGATCGAGGATGCATCCCGTGGCGAGGTCGCGGTGCACCTGCACGCCGAGTCCGTATGCCAGACCGTCCGCGCCCGAATCCGGAGCGGTGTCGCCGTACCGGGCGATCAGCAGCTCGGGAGAGATGCCGGCTCCTGCCCCCAGGGCCCGGCCCCACGCGTGCATGTCGTCGAGCGTGGAGACCATGGCGCCCGCAGCCCAGCTCTCCGCGTTGGACCAATCGATGGTGTCGGTGGGACGGGGCAGCTCCGGGCAGAACAGCGAATATCCGTGCGTCGACGGTGCCTCCACCTGCCCGTCCGGCGCGAACCGGCTGCGGCTCAGTCCGAACGGTTCGGTGATCCTGGCCCGGATCAGACCGGCCAGGTCTTCGCCGGTCGTCTGCTCGAGGATGCGGCCGAGGAGGAAGGTGTTGAAACCGGAGTACGTGAATCCCTCCCCGGGCGCGAAGCCCGACCTCGGCGTCGTCGCCCCGATGGCGATGACACGCTCCGGGTCGGCGACCGCGTACGGGGCCGCGCAGATGCGCTCGATCTGTTCCATACCGGGAGGGCCGATGCCGCTGGACATGTTCATCAGCATCCGCACGGTGATGTGGGACGCTTCGGGGAAGTCCGGGTACCAGCGGTCGATCGTGTCCTCCAGCGTGAGGCCGGAGGTGCCCTCCCCGATGAGCTGCAGGGCGACGCTGGTGACGATGCTCTTGGTGATGCTGCCGATCTTCTGCTGGTTGCCTGCCTTCATCGGCTCCCCCGTCTCCAGGTTCGCGGTCCCGCGCGAGGCCACCCACTCACCCTGGCCTGGGATCCAGAGGCCCACCAGGACGCCGGGCAGCTGCGTGGCGGCGAACGATTCGTCCAGCGCCGCCTCCAGAGCGGCCACCAGCTGCCGATCCAGCCCCGGAGTCGGCGTCTGACCCGTCGGCGCGGGCGAGGCCTCCTGGGACACCGGCCCTGCCCCGCAGGCGGCCAGCCCCAGGGCCAAGACCGCGGCGAGCAGCCCACTCATCCCGCGCCGGCCGATGTGCTCTGCCCTGCCCGTGCGCGGCACTCGCATGTCGGCCCCATCCTGTCGGTTCCGCCGAGAGGATCGGCCCCTCAACCTATCCGCAAGTCGCGCGGATCCGATAGGGGCGGCGACCGAGGCGGGTTGTGCATGAACTCGAGGCGGATGCCGCTGTCGTCCTCGACGAAGGACGCGTAATAGCGGTCGTTGAACCGCGGATACAGCTTCGGCTCGCGCACGGCGGACCACCCCGCAGCGAGGGCGACCGAGTGCAGACGGTCCACCTCCGCCCGGGACTCCACCGCGAAGGCCAGGTGCTGCCATCCCACCTCGCCGTGCCGGTGCGGCTGCGAATCCGGCTCGCGCGCCGGGAACAGGATCAGCTCCACGTCGCCCTCTCGATACCAGGAGACCGAGCCGTCCGCGTCGTATCGCGCGAATCCGAGCGCCTGCAGCAGCGGGTCGAACTGCTCGGTCGCGCGGGCCAGGTCCGCGACGGTGATGCCGAGATGGTCGAAGACCGGCACGCTTACTGCTCTGCGCCGGCCGCGAGGGCGTACGGGTACAGCGTCGCGGTCATCACACCGGCGGCGACCGCCGGATCGGTCTGCATGACGGCACGCGCCGTCTCCTCGTCGGGCGCCTCGATGATCGTGATGGCCGGCGTGGTGGGATCCTCCGGCATCCGGCCGGCGAGGATCAGGATGCCGGCGCTTTTCAGGGCCTGGACGTAATCGAGGTGGTCGGCGACGGCCTCTTCGTGCTCATCGGCTGCGTCGGGCAACCCCGGACGGGCCGGGACGATGCGATAGAGCCATTGCGCCATGACCGCTCACTCCCCACTCGCGGACGCGGCATCGGCGCCGTCCGCGCCGGCACCGTCGCCCAGGGCGGCCGGCCCCTGGGTGACCAGCACGTGGAACTGCGCGGCGTCGATGATCCGTACCCCGAGCTCTTCGGCCTTGGCCAGTTTCGAGCCCGCGCCCGGTCCGGCCGCCACGAAGTCGGTCTTCTTCGACACGCTGGAGGCGGCCTTCCCGCCCGCGTTGATGATCGCCTCCTGCGCCCCTTCGCGGCTGTATCCCTCCAGCGAGCCGGTGGCCACCACGGTCACACCCTCCAGGACCCCGCCCGCCTCGGCAGCGGCACCGGGTCCGGGGTGGCCGGGGGTGTGCAGCTGCGCCCCGGCCGCCGTCCAGCGCTGGACGATGTCACGGTGCCAGTCCACCTCGAACCAGTCGATCAACGAGTCCGCGATGATCCCGCCGACCCCTTCCACCGCGGCCAGCTCGTCACGGGACGCCGCACGGATCGCTTCGAGCGAGCCGAACCATTGCGCGAGCGCCCGCGCGGCGACCGGCCCGACGTGACGGATGTTGAGCGCGACGAGGAAGCGCCACAGATCCTTCGTCTTGGCCAGCTCGATGTTGGCCAGCAGCTGGGTCGCGGAGGAGGACAGGATGTGTGCGGCGTCTCCGTCGAACGGTCCGTCGGTGTCGAGGGGCGGGTCGGTCTTCTTGCGCTGGCGGCGGAACGGCGATCGGGTGTCCGGGCTGCCGTCCTCGAGCAGCCTGGGCAGGCCCGTCTCGGCGTCGCGGACCACGACGTCGATGCCGAACAGGTCCTCAGGGCGCAGGTCGAACAGCCCCGCCTCGGTCACCAGCGGGGGGATCTCCGGCCGGACCGGCTGGGTGAGCGCCGCCGCGGACACCTCGCCGAGCCCCTCGATGTCCAGCGCACCACGCGACCCGATGTGCTCCACCCGCCCGCGCACCTGGGCGGGGCACGACCTCGCGTTCGGGCACCGCAGGTCGATGTCGCCCTCTTTCGCCGGGGCGAGCGGGTGTCCGCACTCCGGGCAGACGGTGGGCATCACGAAGGCCCGCTCGGTCCCGTCGCGCAGCTCGACGACGGGGCCGAGCACCTCCGGGATCACATCGCCGGCCTTGCGCAGCACGACGGTGTCGCCGATCAGCACACCCTTGGCCTTGACCACGTCCTGGTTGTGCAGCGTCGCCTGACGCACCACGCTCCCGGCGACCCGCGCCGGCTCCATCACTGCGAACGGGGTGGCGCGTCCGGTGCGGCCGACCGAGACGACGATGTCCAGCAGCTTGGTGTTGACCTGCTCGGGAGGGTATTTGTAGGCGATCGCCCAGCGCGGAGCGCGGCTGGTCGCGCCCAGCTCGTCGTGCAGCGCCAGCTCGTCGACTTTCACCACGATTCCGTCGATCTCATGCTCGACGTCGTGCCGGTGCGCACCGTAGTGGCGGATGAACTCGTCCGCCGCGGCGGCGGAGTCGGCGACGGAGAAGTACGCGCTGGTCGGCAGCCCCCAGGTGGCCAGGAGCGCATAGATCTCGCTCTGCGTCGACACCGGCGGGTCCGGCCACGCGCCGATGCCGTGCACGGTCATGCGCAGCCGCGACAGCCGCTGGTGCATCGCCTCCAGCTGCCGGTCGTTCTTGCCCTCGGTCTTCTGCCGCAGCGAGCCGCTGGCGGCGTTGCGGGGGTTCGCGAACAGGCGGTCGCCCATCCGCTCCTGGTATGCGTTCAGGGACTCGAAGTCGGCGACGTTGAAGAACACCTCGCCGCGCACCTCCACCAGCGGCGGATGCCCGGTCCCGGCGAGCCGCTGCGGGATGCCGCGCACCCGGCGCACGTTCTCGGTGACATCCTCGCCCACCCGGCCGTCACCGCGGGTCGCCGCCGACACCAGGCGTCCGCGCTCGTACCGGAGCGAGAGGGCGAGACCGTCGATCTTCAACTCGCACAGGTAATGCACCCGCCTGCCCGCGTCGCGCTCCACCCGGGTCGCCCAGGCGAGGAACTCCTCGTCGCTGAAGACGTTGTCCAGGCTCAGCATCCGCTCGGCGTGCTCGACCGGAGCGAACAGCGTGCCCGACGCGGCTCCGACCGAGAGCGTGGGCGAGTCCTGGCCCTGCAGCTCGGGATGCAGGCGCTCGATGGCCTCGAGCCGGTGCATCCACGCGTCATAGGTCGCGTCGTCGACGATCTCGGCATCCTGCCCGTAATAGGCCTCACGGGCGCCGAGGATGCGATCGGTGAGCTCGCTCGCGTGCGTGCGGGCCTCATCCAGGCTCAGGCCCGCGATGTCCGTGCCGTGGTCGGCGTTGGCAGGGGTGGAGGCATCCGTCACGCCCGTAAGTCTAGAAGCCGCCTGCGACAGATGAGCCCGCGGGCCCTGCCGGTCAGGCTTCGACGGGGACGGCCGAGACGGTGCGATCGATCGTGAACTGACCCAGCACCCTGGTCCCGTCGTACAGCACCGCGGTCTGCCCCGGCGCCACACCGTCCAGCGGCGTCTCCGGGGTGACCGTCAGCGCGCCGCCGGCCAGTCGCGCCCGGGCCGGCACCGGATCGGCGTGGGCGCGGATCTGCACGTGGCAGGCGAAATCCGGGACCGCCGGTGCCGCACCCGTCCACGTGAACCGCTCCCCGGCGATCTCCGCCGTCGCCAGCGCCTCCTTCGGCCCGACCACCACGGTGTTGCTGACCGGCCGCACCTCCAGCACGAAGCGCGGCTTCCCGTCCGAGGCGGGCACGCCGAGGGCGAGCCCGCGGCGCTGACCGACCGTGAACGCGTGCGCGCCCTCGTGCGTTCCGACGACGGCGCCGGAGCGATCGACCACGTCGCCTCGCGTCGCGCCTACCCGCTCGGCCAGCCAGCCGCGGGTGTCGCCATCGGGGATGAAGCAGATGTCATGGCTGTCCGGCTTGTTCGCGACGGTCAGTCCGCGCGCCTGCGCCTCGGCGCGCACCAGCGCCTTCGACGGGGTCTCGCCGAGCGGGAACAGCGTGTGCGCGAGATGGTCGGCGGTGAGCACCCCGAGGACGTAGGACTGGTCCTTGGCGGCGTCGCTGGCGCGGTGCAGTTCGCGCTCCCCCGACGCGTTCTCGCGCAGGATCGCGTAGTGCCCGGTGCAGACGGCGTCGAAGCCGAGGTCCAGCGCCTTCTCGAGCACCGCGGCGAACTTGATCCGCTCGTTGCAGCGCATGCAGGGATTCGGCGTCCGGCCGGCACTGTACTCGGCGACGAAGTCCTCGATCACGTCGTCGCGGAACCGCTCCGAGAAGTCCCAGACGTAGAACGGGATGCCGAGACGATCGGCGGCACGTCGCGCGTCCATCGCATCCTCGATCGTGCAGCAGCCTCGGCTCCCTGACCGGAGTGTGCCACCCGCCCGCGAGAGCGCGAGGTGAACGCCGACCACATCGTGCCCGGCGTCGACGGCGCGCGCGGCGGCCACCGCGGAATCCACCCCACCGCTCATCGCCGCCAGAACACGCATGTGAAGAGTCTACGAGCGCTGGGCTCCGCCGAAGCTGGGAGCGGAGCCCGGAACGCGGCGTGAGGACAGCCCGGCCGCGCGTGCCCGCTCGAACGCGGCCGGAAGCGCATCCAGCACGGCGTCGACGTCCGCATCGGTGGTGGTCCGTCCCAGCGTCAGCCGCAGGGCGCTGCGCGCCGCACTCTCCCCGAGACCCATCGCGCGCACCACGTGCGAGGGCTCCGGCACGCCGGCCTGACAGGCCGAACCCGTCGAGACGGCGATTCCCGCAGTGTCCAGCAGCAGCAGCAGCGAGTCGCCCTGCGCTCCCGGGAACACCACGTGCAGGTGCCCGGGCAGCCGCTCCACCGCCGCGGCCGAGACTCGCGCGTGCGGAATCCGAGCCCGCAGCCCCGATTCGAGCCGGTCGCGCAGGGACCGGATGCGCGTCGACTCGGCGGCCAGTTCGCCGACGGCCAGCTCCGCCGCCACAGCGAAGGCCGCTGCGCCGGCGGCATCCTGGGTGCCGGCGCGAAGACCGCGCTGCTGCCCGCCGCCGTGCAGGAGGGGCTCGACGCGCGCCTCGCGCGCCACGACCAGCGCACCCACACCGACCGGTCCGCCGAGCTTGTGCGCCGCGACGCTCATCGCGACCAGTCCTGCGCTGCCCGATCCGGACTGCGCGCGCAGGCCCCGGAACGACAGCGGAACGTGTCCGAACGCACCGACCGCGTCTACGTGCACCGGCACATCCGCCTCGGCCGCGGCGGCGGCCGCCCCGACGAGGGGCTGCAGGCTGCCGACCTCGTTGTTGGCGGCCAGCAGCGTCGCTGCCGCGGCATCGCCACCGCCCACCGCGCTGCCCCACGCGTCCAGATCCACCCGCGCATCGCGGTCGACGGGCACCCATTCGATGTCGGCCACCTCGTGCGCGTGCAGCCAGCCGAGCGTGTCCAGCGTGGCGTGGTGCTCCGCGAGCGGCGCGACGATCGCGTTGCGGCCTGTGGACTCACGACGGGCGCGGTACAGACCGGTGATCCCGAGGTTCACCGACTCGGTGCCGCCGGAGGTGAAGACGACCTCGACCGGATCGCAGTCCAGCGCCGCAGCCAGACGCTCGCGCGACTCCTCCAGCAGCCGACGGGCGGACTGACCGGCGGAGTGGATCGAGGAGGCGTTTCCGACCGTCTCCGTGGCGGCCAGCCACGCCTCGCGCGCTTCCGCGCGCAACGGCGTCGTGGCAGCGTGGTCGACGTAGACGACCATGGACCCTCCGCTCGAAGCAACCTGCGACTGTGCGCGTTACTACTGTAGAACGCATGCTTTCGCCAGAATCCCTCGCCGCGCTCGCCCCGCGGTCAGGCCTGCTCCGTTCGGAGCTCGACGACCTCGGCGTCACCCTCGGACCTGACGGCGGCACGCTGCGGGTTTGGGCCGCCAATGCCGGCGAAGTGGAACTGGTCCTGTTCGACGACAGCGACCTGGACTGGAGCACCGACACCATGCCGCTGCAGCCTGCCGGTGGCGGCGTGTGGAGCGTCACGACGCCCGGGCTTCGCCCCGGAGCGCGGTACGCCATCCGGGTGGACGGCCCGCACGGGCCCGGCAACATGTTCAACCCGGGGACCCTCCTGGTCGAGCCGTATTCCAAGGGCCTGGTCAGCGGCGGGTTCGAGGACTGGCGATCGGTCGTGATCGAGGGCGGCTTCGACTGGGGCGGTGTGGCCAAGCCGGCGGTCCCGATGGATCGGACGGTGATCTACGAGGGCCACCTCAAGGGGCTTTCGAAACGGCATCCTGCCGTGCCGCCCGCCCTGCACGGCACGTACGCCGGCCTCGCGCATCCGGCGATGATCGATCACTTCCTCACGCTCGGCGTGACCAGCATCGAACTGCTGCCGGTCCATGCGTTCGCCACCGAGCCGCGCCTGCTCCAGCATGGACTGACCAACTACTGGGGGTACAACTCCCTGAACTTCTTCACCCCGCACGGCGCGTACGCCACGGAGGAGAGCCGCCGCGGGGGGCCGGAGGCGATCCTCCGGGAGTTCAAGGGCATGGTGCGCCTCCTGCATGAGGCCGGACTGGAGGTCATCCTCGACGTCGTCTACAACCACACCAGCGAAGAGGGCATCGGAGGCCCCCGGACCAGCCTGCGCGGCATCGACAACCGCTCGTATTACCGGCAGGACCAGGACGGCGTCTACATCGACGTCACCGGTTGCGGCAACTCGGTCGACACCTCGACGGATGCCGCATCCCGCCTGGTGCTGGACTCCCTGCGCTACTGGGCCAACGACATGCAGATCGACGGGTTCCGGCTGGACCTGGCCGTGACGCTGGGTCGAGATGCCGCGCACACGTTCACGCCGGAGCACCCGCTGCTGCGCGCGATCGTCGAAGACCCGGCGCTGGCCGGTGTCAAGAAGATCGCCGAGCCCTGGGATGTGGGAATGGGCGGCTGGCAGACCGGCAATTTCGGCGAAGGCTGGCTGGAATGGAACGACCGCTACCGCGACCGCGTCCGCAACTTCTGGCTCAGCGACGTCGACTACGCACGCCGCGCCTCCGCCGCCCCGGTGGGCATCGGCGGCTTCGCCACCCGCCTCTCCGGGTCCTCGAACACGTTCAGCGCGGAGCGCGGCCCGCTGGCGAGCGTCAACTTCGTCACCGCGCACGACGGGTTCACGCTCAACGACCTCGTCTCGTACGACGTCAAGCACAACCTCGGCAACGGCGAGCAGAACCGGGACGGGGCGGACACCAACCGTTCCTTCAATCACGGCGCGGAGGGCCCCACCTCCGATGAGGGGATCCTCGCCACCCGCCGCAAGGCGATGCGCAACCTGCTGGGCACACTGCTGCTGTCGGCGGGCGTGCCGATGCTCTCCGCCGGAGACGAGTTCGCGCGCACCCAGCGCGGCAACAACAACGCGTACTGCCACGACTCGCCGCTGACCTGGATCTCGTGGGAGCACGCGCCATGGCAAGACGACCTGTTCGCGCACGTGCGGCGTCTGCTGGAGCTGCGCCGCGAGAACCCCGCCCTCCGGCCGAGCCGATTCGCCAAACTCAACGAGCACACCCCCTCCGCCTCTGTGATGCAGTGGTACGACCAGAACGGCAGGACCATGTCGATCGAGCAGTGGACGGACCCGTCCAGCCGGACGCTCCAGTACGTCGCCGCTTCGACGCCGGAACACGAGGAGTTCAATCGGATCCTGCTGATGGTGCACGGAAACGAGCACCCCGTCGACGTCACGCTGCCTCGGATCGACGGCGTCGCCACGTTCGTGTCGCTCTGGTCCAGCGCGGACGAGACGCCCAGCGACACGCATGCGCAGCTGCGTCCGGGAGATACCGTTGCCCTGCCGGGAACCTCGATGCGGCTGTTTCGCACAGGGTAGGCGAGGGCCGGACGGCGCGCCAGAGCCTGTCCCCTCGCCGAGGCTCGCGGTAGGTTCGAGGGGTGGTCACGACGACGCGCTCCGTGCGCACCCGCCCCTGGCGAAGCGCCTCGCCGATCCCCCTTCGGACAGTGGATGACCCGCCGCCCGAGCGGGCCGCCGCGGTCTCCGGGACGGTGACTGCGCGCATCCCGATCGTGCTGCCCTCGCCGTCGGTGCCCGGGGGGCAGTTCCGCCCGAGCGCGTTCTCCGGCGAAGCGGTCCCGTTCCGAGCCACGGCCTTCCGCGAGGGCCACGACCGCATCGGCGTGCACGTCAGGCTGTTCTCCCCCTCCGGCGATGAGTCGCTGCATCGGCTGTCCGCACTGGAGGACGGGTTCGACCGGTGGGAGACCACGATCGCGCCGCTCGAAGAGGGGGTCTGGAGCTTCCGCTTCGAGGCTTTCGCCGACGACTTCGCCACCTGGGAGCACGCGGCCGAGGTGAAGATCGCGGCCGGCGTCGACACGGCGGTCATGCGCGAACTCGGCGCCCTCCTGTTCGACCGGGCCGTCGCCGACAAGAGCCGCCCGCTTCCCGAGCGGCGTCGGCTGGAGAACGCCGCCCGCGATCTGCGGGATCCCGCAACGGACGACGGACGGGCTCTGGATGTGGTGCGCGACCCGTCGATCGCCGCGTTCTTCGCGGTGCGGCCGGTGACCTCGCTGATGACCGTCGGGGCGACCCTGGAGCTGCTCGTGGAGCGAGAACGCGCCGGCGTGGGCGCGTGGTACGAGTTCTTCCCCCGGTCTGAGGGCGCGCGGCCACTGAAGGACGGCACCGTCAAGAGCGGCACGTTCCGCTCCGCCACGCGGCGTCTCGCCGGGGTCGCGGGGATGGGGTTCGACGTGCTCTATCTGCCGCCGATCCACCCCATCGGCCGGGTGAACCGCAAGGGCCGCAACAACACCCTCGACCCGCAGCCGGGCGATCCCGGATCGCCGTGGGCCATCGGCTCCGACGAGGGCGGGCACGACGCCGTCCATCCCGACCTGGGGACGCTCGCGGACTTCCGCGCGTTCGTGCGGGCCGCACGCGAGCAGGGCCTGGAGGTCGCCCTCGACTTCGCGCTGCAGGCAGCACCGGACCACCCCTGGGTCTCCGCTCATCCGGAGTGGTTCACGACCCTCCCGGACGGCTCGATCGCCTACGCCGAGAACCCGCCCAAGAAGTACCAGGACATCTATCCGATCAACTTCGACAACGACCCCCAGGGGATCCGGGCGGAGGCGCTGCGCATCCTGCGCCACTGGATCGCGCAGGGCGTGAAGATCTTCCGGGTGGACAACCCGCACACCAAGCCGCTGCAGTTCTGGGAGTGGCTGATCGCGACGGTCTCCGCCGAGAACCCCGACGTCGTGTTCCTCGCCGAGGCGTTCACGCGACCCGCTCCGCTGCAGGGCCTCGCCCTGGCGGGGTTCCAGCAGAGCTACACCTACTTCACCTGGCGCAACACGAAGAGCGAGCTGGAGGAATTCCTCACCGGCCTCGCCCATGACACCGCCGACTTCCTCCGCCCGAACCTGTTCGTCAACACGC
Organism: Microbacterium sp. zg.B48; assembly: GCF_024623505.1. NCBI lineage: Bacteria > Bacillati > Actinomycetota > Actinomycetes > Micrococcales > Microbacteriaceae > Microbacterium > Microbacterium sp. zg.B48. Next base: position 48,750 of record NZ_JANJFE010000012.1, on the reverse strand, counting down.
CGGACATCCTCACCGAGTATCTGCAGTTCGGGGGCCGACCGGCCTACAAGATCCGTGCCGCGATCGCGGCGACGGGTGCGCCGTCGTACGGCGTGTACGCCGGGTACGAGCTGTACGAGAACGTCGCGCGTCCCGGTTCCGAGGAGAACATCGACAACGAGAAATACGAGTACAAGCTCCGCGACTGGGACGCCGCCGAGGAACGCGGAGACTCGTTGGCGCCCTACCTGAGGCGCCTGAACGAGATCCGCCGCGACCATCCTGCGCTCGGGCAGCTGCGCAACCTCACAGTGCACTGGAGCGACGACGACGCCATCCTGGTGTACTCCAAGACCCTCAGCGCCGAGCTGTCCTCCACCGGGCGGGCCGACACCGTCATCGTGGTGGCGAACGTGGATCCCCACTCGGTGCGCCAGACGATGGTGCATCTGGACACCCGAGCCTGGGGCGTCACTCCCGGTGAACCCTTCGAGGTCGAGGAGCTTCTGACCGGCCAGCGCTGGACCTGGGCCGATCACAACTTCGTCAAGCTCGACGCCTTCCACGAGCCTGTCCACATCCTGCACGTGAAGGAGTCGCGATGAAGACCACCACCGATGACCTGCTGGACGCCGTGGCCGAAGGCACCCATCACAACCCGCATTCCGTACTCGGCATCCACCGCGGGACGAACGCCGAGGGTGCGGTGGAATGGACCATCCGCGCCCGGCGTCCGCTGGCCCGCAGTGTGACCGCCGTGTTCCCGGACGGCACTCGCGTGCCGCTGGAGCACGTCCGCGGGGGGATCTGGGAGGGTCAGCGCGCCGGTGAAGACGGCCGGTACACGCTGCTGGCCACCTACGAGGACGGCTCCGACCACACCGCCGAGGACCCGTACCGCTTCGCGCCGACGATCGGTGAGCTCGACCTGCACCTGATCCGCGAGGGCCGGCACGAACAGCTCTGGCGCGTGCTCGGCGCCCACGTGCGCGAACTGGACGGCACCGTGGGCACGTCCTTCGCCGTGTGGGCCCCGAACGCGCGGGCGGTGCGCGTCGTGGGCGATTTCAACGGCTGGGACGGCGCCTCGCATGCGATGCGGTCGATGGGCGGCAGCGGAGTATGGGAGCTGTTCGTCCCGGAAATCGGCGTGGGCGCCACATACAAGTTCCAGCTGCTCTCGCGCAGCGGCGAGTGGGTCCTGAAAGCGGATCCGATGGCCCGATACGCGGAGATGCCTCCGGCGACTGCGTCCGTGATCACCGAGTCGGAATACACCTGGTCGGATGCGGCCTGGATGGCGCAGCGGGCGAAGAGTCAGCCCATCTCCCAGCCGATGTCGATCTACGAGGTCCACTTCGGCTCCTGGCGTCCCGGGCTGTCCTACCGCGACGGTGCGGATCAGCTGATCGAATACGTGACCGCCCAGGGCTTCACGCACATCGAGTTCCTTCCGCTGGCCGAGCACCCGTTCGGCGGATCCTGGGGCTACCAGGTGACCGGCTATTACGCACCGACCAGCCGCTTCGGCACGCCGGACGACCTGCGTTATCTGATCGACCGCCTGCACCAGGCCGGTATCGGCGTGATCATGGACTGGGTTCCCGGGCACTTCCCCAAGGACGCGTTCGCACTGGCCCGGTTCGACGGTGAGCCGCTGTACGAGCACTCGGATCCGCGCCGCGGTGAGCACCGGGAGTGGGGCACGTACATCTTCGACTACGGCCGCAGCGAAGTGCGCAACTTCCTCGTGGCCAACGCGCTGTACTGGTTCGAGGAGTTCCACGTCGATGGGCTGCGCGTCGATGCCGTCGCATCGATGCTGTACCTGGACTACTCGCGCCAAGCCGGCGAATGGACGCCCAACGTGCACGGCGGGCGCGAGAACCTGGAGGCGATCCATTTCCTGCAGGAGGTCACGGCCACGTCCTACAAGCGCTATCCCGGCATCGCGATGATCGCGGAGGAGTCCACCAGTTTTCCCGGGGTCACCGCACCGACCAGCCAGGCGGGTCTCGGGTTCGGCTTCAAGTGGAACATGGGTTGGATGAACGACTCGCTGCAGTACATCTCACGCGACCCGATGTACCGTTCGCACCACGAGGGCGAACTGTCGTTCTCGTTCGTCTACGCCTTCACCGAGAACTTCGTGCTGCCGATCAGTCACGACGAGGTGGTGCACGGCAAGGGCAGTCTGTTCTCCCGGATGCCGGGGGATCACTGGCAGAAGCTCGCGAACATGCGCGCGTTCCTGGCCTACATGTGGGGTCACCCCGGCAAGCAGCTGCTGTTCATGGGTCAGGAGTTCGGTCAGCCCTCCGAGTGGGCCGAAGGACGGGGCTTGGACTGGTGGATCCTCGATCAGCCCTCGCACGCCGGCCTGCAGAGCTTCGTGGCGACGCTCAATCGCGTGTACCGCGACAACTCGGCGCTGTGGGCGCGTGACAACGACGGCACCGCCTTCTCCAGGCTGGGCGGCCCGAGCTGGAACCCCAACGTGATCGCCTTCACACGCCGCGATTGGCACGGCAACGCCGTGGCCGTCATCTGCAATTTCTCCGGCGTGCCGGTCCACTCCTACGCTCTGGACCTGCCCGCGCCGGGCGTCTGGCACGAGATCCTCAACACCGACGCGCAGGATTACGGCGGCTCGGGCGTCGGCAACATGGGGCTCGTGCAGGCGAACGACTCGGGGCGCGCCACGATGGTGCTCCCGCCCCTGGGTGTGCTCTGGCTGCGGCACGACCCGGACGCCCACATCCCCTCGCCGACGCGCGGCTGATCCGCGTGCGCTGAGGCGCGTCGCCGCCGGCTAGAACAGCAGTGAGGCGAGGCGGCCGCGGGCGCGGATCACACGCGGGTCGGCGTCGCCGGTCAGCGCGAACAGCTCGAGCAGCCGCTCGCGCACGGGCGTGCGCTCGTCCGGCGCCAACGCGGCGAACAGATCCAGCAGACGCTCGAACGCGTCCTCGACGTGGCCGCCGGCGACATCCAGGTCGGCCACGGCGAACTGCGCGTCCACGTCGGTCGGCGCCGCGGCCGCAGCGGCACGTGCCGTCTGCAGGTCCAGGCCCTGCACGCGGCTGAGGAGCTTCACCTGTCCGAGGCCGGCACGCGCGTCATCGTCGCGGGGATTCTCGGTGAGGGCCTTCTCGTAGGCCGCGATCGCACGGTCGTAGTCGCCCGCTTCGATGGCGTCGAACGCTTCGGCGTGCAATGGCGGCAGCGGAGGCTCGACGGCTGCGGCGTCCTCGTCCCCATCGGCTTCGGCCGGGTCGACATCGAGCGTCCCGGTGACGCCGTTCTGGGCGGCCAGCTGCAGCAGCTGCGCGAAGACCTCACGGACCTGCTGCTCCGGCACGGCTCCGGTGAACAGCGGGACAGGCTGACCGGCGACCAGGGCGACCACCAGCGGGATCGACTGAGCGCGGAACGCCTGGGCGAGCTGCGGATTGGCGTCCACGTCGACCTTGGCCAGGACGAGGCGGCCGCCCAGTTCGGTGACGACGCGCTCCAGGATGGGGCTGAGCTGCTTGCAGGGACCGCACCACTCGGCCCACAGGTCGATGACGACCGGGACGGTGCGGGACAGCTCGAGAACCTCCGGGAACGTCTCGTCCGTGACGTCCATCACCAGCGAGCCGGTCGCCGCAGCGGCAGGCTCCGTGCCGGCCGGAGCGGGAGCGGGCCGGTTGCGGAGTGCAGACAGGTCGACGGCGCCGCGCAACGCGGCACCGGGGGTTACGTCCGTCAACTGATCACCTTTGCATCGAGGATTTCGGATCCGTACCCGAGCAGGCGGATCTTCTCCGAAGACCCCTGACCCGGTACGTAGAAGAACAGCTGGTCGCTGAACGTCGTGGAGAAGCCGGTTGCGGACTGCTCCGCGCCGGCCAGCGTCTTGACCGTCGGGTTGCTGTCCAGCTTGATGACCGCGTCGGCGTTCGTCGGCTGGACGGTGTCGACCTCGTTCATGTTGATGGCCACGATAGCGCCGCTTTCGAGTGTGGCCAACGCGAGCGGCGGGTGGGTGCCGGGCATGGACTCGAAGGAGAGGCTCCCGGTGGATGCCGCTGTGGTGTTGAACTCCGCAAGGCGCTGGTCCCGGTCGGCGGCGATGCTCACGCGGAACTGGTCGCCCTCAGCTTCGAACTGGTCGTAGAACTCGCTGGCCTCGCCGTTGTTGATGATGTCCGCGTAGGCGGCGGCGAGCTGATCCGGCGGCATCACCAGGAACGAGGAGTCCGGCGGCACCTGGGCGGCGCCCACGTACGCCGGGGCGAGGTCGGGCATCTGCGTGGCCGCTTCGAGGCTGGACAAGTAGGTCAGCTTGTACGGCGCCCACGCATCCGCCTGGGTCATCAGCATGATGCTCGCCGTCTTATCAGCCTCGCTGTTCACGACGGCCATCACCGAACGCGGCCACCCGTCGTAGGCCTGCGGGAGGACGATTTCGAGAGGCTTCACCGGGATCGCCGTCGGCGCCTTGTAGTCGGCGATCGCGGCGCGCAGCGTGTAGTTGGTGGTGCGCTCGGCCAAGACGGCGCCGGTCAACCGCGTCGCCGCAAGCGTGGGGTCCAGGGCCGCGTCGGCGTCGGCTGCGGTCGCGGCGATCCGGGCGATGATCCGCTCGGCCTGCGCTTCGGTGACTGCAGGTGCCTGCTGGCCCTCGGGCACGATGACGGTCGCCGTGGGCGTCGGCGTGGGGCTGCCGGCCAGCTGCGGCCAGGACTCCGCCGAGCATCCGGCGAACAGGAGCGCCGAGACCGCGACGGCCGGGATGACCGTGAACGCGCGCCGGCCGGATGTCACGGAGCGGCGGGTCGGGGTGGCGCTGATGACGCCCTTGTCCGCCCCCTCGACGGCAAGGTCGATGGGCTGGGTGGCGGCGAGCGGGAGGCCCTTGCGGCGAGGGCCGCGCGAACGGCGGGCGTGACGGATCCCGAGGATGTAGAGGAACACGCCGATCACCATCAGGATGCCGCCGGCGACGATGAGCGGACCGGCCAGCGGGGTGGCGCTGGCGATCGGCCATGAGACGGTCACTTCCGATGGCGCGGCCTCGATGCCGTCCGCGGCGACGAGCACGCTCATCTCCTCGGGAAGCTGCAGCGGTGCGATCAGGAGATCCTCTTGCTGGAACTCGTCCAGCCAGAGGTCCGATCCGACCGGGCTGCGGGCCGGGGCCGCCGGCTCGGTCGCCCCGGCCTCGGCAGCGGCAGCCGTCTCGTCCTCGACCGCGGTCGGTTCGATCGCCTTCGTGACGATCTCGCCGTTCTTGTCGAGGGAGACCTGGTTGTAGGTCGTGTCGGCCAGCCAGGCCTTCATGTCCGCGGTGCGGCCGTACGCCGCGAAGATCTCGCCGTCGCCCTGCGCGCGCAGCGTCTGCGCACCGGGCACCATATTCAGCACGTCGCCGTCGATCAGGAGGTACGGCGCATCCTCGGAGACCGAGATGGCGGCCGTTTCCGTCTTGGGACCTTGGAAGACGGTGCGTTGGGCGATGCCTGCCCCGATCATCACGGCAGCCAGGACGAACGCCGCTACGGCCCACACGAAACGCACAGAACACCTTTCCGGGCCCGCAAGACTGAGCAGCGGGCCACCTACTCGACATTCCAGACTAGCGACAACGACCTGAAAGTCCTCCGGGAGGCGCCAATCCCCGCATGAGCGCCCTCGTGTGCTTATCCTGACGTGACAGGGTCGACGGCCCGTCGAGAGAGGCTGGATCGCCACATGAAGGTGCACAACCCGTTCCGCGTCGCGTTCGTGGCGACTCTGGGCGTCGGACTCGGGATGGTCCTGATCGGGAGCATCCAGACCCTGTCGACCATCCTGCTGTACGTCGGCACGGCGCTGTTCCTGAGCCTCGGTCTGGAGCCTGCGATCTCCTTCCTCGAGCGGCGCAAGCTGCGGCGCTGGGCGGCGGTTCTCATCACGATCCTGGCGGTCCTGGCTGCCTTCGCCGGGATCGTGCTGATGCTGGTGCCCATCATCACCAGCCAGGTCAGCCAGCTGATCGCGGCGATCACGCGACTCGTGGAGCGCGGGACGACCCTCGATGACATCAAGGAATGGCTGGGCGGAGTCTTCCCGAATCTCGATGTCGAAGAGGTCTTCGTCTTCGTCCAGGACTGGATCGAGAACCTCGACTATGCGTCGATCGGCGAAGGCGTTCTGGCGGTCGGCGCCGGCGTGCTCGCCGGCCTGGCCGGAGCGTTCATCGTCCTGATCCTGACCATCTACTTCACGGCATCCACTCCCAACCTGAAAGCCGCCGTCTACCAACTCGTGCCGGCATCCAAGCGCGCGCGGTTCATCGACATCGCCGAGCAGATCACGAAATCCGTCGGCTACTTCGTCATGGGTCAGGTCACCATGGGCGTCATCAACGGCGTGCTCAGCGCGATCCTCCTCTCCATCATCGGGGCCCCCTTCCCGGCGGTGCTGGCCGTCGTGGCCTTCTTCTTCTCGCTGATCCCGCTGGTGGGCACACTGACCGGCTCGGTGATCATCGTTCTGACGTGCCTCGGCCTCGGCTCCCCGACGACGGCGCTGATCGCGGCGATCTATTACCTGATCTACATGCAGATCGAGGCGTACGTCATCTCGCCGCGGGTCATGAACCGAGCGGTGTCGGTCCCCGGCGCGGTCGTGGTGATCGCCGCCCTCGCGGGCGGGTCGCTGCTGGGTCTGCTGGGAGCGCTGATCGCGATTCCGGTCGCCGCCAGCATCCTGATCATCTACCGGCAGGTCGTGATCCCGCGCCAGAACGAGCGCTGAGAAGACTGCCGCACTCGCCTGTCACTGGCTGAGCGGTCCGTCCCATTCGGTGGCGAGCGGCAAAGCGTCCGGGTTGACGGCCGCCACGATCTCGGTGAGGACCCGTCGGGTCTGGCTCTCCCCCACCCACAGGTGCTTGCCGCCCTCGACCGGGATGAGCACCGCATCCGGAAGGGACGCGAACTTCTCCGCGGCCTCGTCGGGGCGCAGATAGTCGTCCAGCTCGGGGACGACCACGACGACGCGACGAGAACCGCCCGCCCAGGCTGCGACCTCTTCGGGCGTCGTCCTGTGCAGCGGCGGCGAGAGGAGGATCACTCCCTCGATGTCGTGGTCCAGTCCGTACTTCAGCGCCACCTCCGTGCCGAACGACCAGCCCACCAGCCAGGGGCGCGGCAGCCGGCGCGTGCGCACGAAATCCATCGCGGCAGCCAGGTCGAACGCCTCCGCGCGACCGCCGTCGAACGCGCCCTCGCTGGTGCCGCGCGGCGACGTGGTCCCCCGCGTGTTGAATCGCAGGACGGCGAGGTCGGCCAGAGCGGGAAGACGGGCCGCCGCCTTGCGGAGGATGTGCGAGTCCATGAACCCACCGGCTGTGGGCAGCGGATGCAGGGTCACCAGGGTGGCGACCGGTTCCCGATCCGCCGGGACGGCCAGCTCCCCGACCAGGGTCAGGTCGTCCAGGGTGTGCAGTTCGATGTCCTCCCGCCGGGCAGGCAGGAGCACGGGTCCGCGGATGTCCATGTCAGGCGATCCTCCAGCAATGCGTGTGCCAGTGTCTGCGACCGGCGAGATCGGCCTGATCGCCGAGCACGCCGTCAGCGCGCCAGACCACCAGGTGGGCGACGCCGCCGAGGACCGAGCGACCGCAGCCGGGGCAGACATAGCTCTTCGCCGCCTGCGCGGCCGTGACCGGCTGCACCGTCCATTCCACGCCCCGTCGCACCTCGGTGCGCTTCCAGCCGGTGATCAGTCGCTCCAGGGCGTCGTCGCCGTCGTCCTCGGGGCGCCGACGGTTTGGCCGCGGCATGGCGGTCAGTACCAGCCGACGCGCTCGGAGTGGTCCCACGCACCGCACGGCGATCCGTAGCGACCGCCGATGTAGCCGAGGCCCCACGAGATCTGCGTGGCCGGGTTGGTCTCCCAGTCCGCGCCCGCGCTGGCCATCTTGTTGCCGGGGAGGGCCTGCGGGATGCCATAGGCGCCGCTGCCGGAGTTGTACGCGTTGACCCGCCAGCCGGATTCGCGGTTCCACAGTGCGACGAGGCAGGCGAACTGGTCGTCGCCCCATCCGCGCGCCAGCACCATCTCGTAGGCGATGCCCTGCGCGGTACCGGGATCCGGTGTGACGAACGGCGGTCGCCACCCCGACGAGGAGGACTCCTCCGCGTCGTCGTTCGCGGCGACGACCGGCTCCGGTGTCGGCGTCGGCTTGGGGGTGACGTACACGGTGTAGCCGGCACGGTCCAGATCAGCCGCGGCCTGCTCGCCGGCCTCGCGTGCGAGCAGCAGCCGCTGCGCGTCATCCAGCGTGCTGGAGTAGAGCGTGACGGGTATGGGCTCCTGCGCGCGCGCCTCGGTGAGCGCGACGCCGGTGGGTCCGATGTACGCGGCCGCGAACCCGATGACGGCGAACGCGGCGAACACGCCGGCGACGCCGCGGCGGCGCGACCAGCGCGGAGTGGTGGGGCTCCGCCGGTGGGAGGCCACTGCTACCGCCGCCGTGTCGAGGGTCGCCGCATCCTGACGGGGCATTCCTCGGGCGGGAATCATCTCGTTGCCGGAAGTCACAGTGTCCCGAGTCTACCCAGCAGAGCGCGGGCGTGCCATCCGGGGTTGCTTTTGCGACATCACGCGACGGCGAGGATGACTTCGATCACGGCATCCAGAACGGCGTCGACCTGGGCTTCGCGATATCCCCCGCGCTGCATCCGGAACGCCACGCCGCGGACCTGCTCCACCGACAGCGCCTCACCGGTTTCCAGATAGCGGGCGAGCTTGTCGGCGACCAGATCCACCTCGTCGATGCGATATCCGTAGCGGAGGCCGCCGACCCGATCGAACCGTCGCCCCTTCGGACGCGAGAGGCGATCCAGCACCACCTGGGCGGTTTCGCGGGTCTGTCCGACCCATGCGTGCACGCCGCCGTCGGCCACCGCCGCCTCGCGCTCCCGTGCCGCGAACGCGTCTTCGATCCGACCGAGCGCGGCGTCCACCGCGGAGATCACGTAGCCGTGCCGAACGATCGGGAATGCGACCCGCCGCACGTCCGCCGAGGTCATCTGGTCCGCCTCGTCGCCGTATCTCTCGAATGCGTTCCGAGCGCGCAGGAGAAACGCGTCCACGGCGCGCTTCTCATATCCCTTCACCGACCCGTGGGTCTCGGCGAATGTGATCGTCGCGGTCTCGGACGTGGTCATCACGCCGCCAGCGGAGAGAGCAGGTAGAACAACGCGAGGGCGCCGACCGCCGAGGGCAGGATCGAATCCAGCCGGTCCAAGACGCCGCCGTGACCGGGAAGCCATGAGCTCATGTCTTTGATACCGAGATCGCGCTTGATCATGGATTCGCCGAGGTCACCGGCGGTCGCGGTCCCCAGGATCACTGCGCCGATCACCAGGCCGGTCCACCACGGCAGCCCGAGCATGAACAGTGACAGCAGGACACCGGCGATCAGGGCCGCCAGCGCGGCACCCACGAAGCCCTCCCAGGTCTTCTTCGGACTGATCCGGGGAGCCATCGGATGCTTGCCGAACGCGATTCCCGCGGCGTACGCGCCGGTGTCGGAGGCGACGGCGATGATGATGAAGGCCAGCACCCACCACTCCCCGCCTTCTTGGCGGAGCAGGATGAGACACAGGCTGGTCAGGAACGCGACGTACAACTGCAGGAACCCGGCGATGAGGACATCGCTGAGAACAGCGCCGTAGGTGCGTCCGTCCCTTGCGAACATCTGGGCCAGCAGCCGCCAGACGATCACCAGTGCGACCGCGACGAACGCCGCTATCCAGTGCACCCACAGGTCCACGAAATAGCCGGAGAGGATCAGCAGCGTCCCGATCACCAGCTGCGGGATCAGGTCGACTCTGCGCCCCGCCCCGATCAGGGCGCGGCCGAACTCGAACATGCCCAGCAGTCCCGCCCCGAGTGCGAAGAGCACGAAGACCCACTTGAGGAAGATCAGCGAAGCGATCAGGGCCGCGCCGATCGCCAGGCCGATCAGGATTGCGAGGATGAGATCCCGGCCGGTGCGCTGCTTGATCCGCTCGTTAGCTTCCTCGAACTCCGCGCGGGCCTGCGCAACCTGACTTTCGAACTCGGTACGGGCCGCGCGCACGTGCGATAACGCCGGGCTGACGGCGCCGGGCGAGGACCTGCGGTGCTGGCGGGCGGCCTCCCGCCTGGTCAGCGGCGCGTCCGTGGGCGGCTCGTCACCCGGCTGCTCGCGGGATGCGTCGGTCATGGTGGACTCAGATCTCGAGGAGCTCGGTCTCTTTGCGCTTGAGCGCGTCGTCGATCGCGTCGACGTGGGCGCGCGTGAGCGCGTCGAGTTCCTTCTCGGCGCGCGCGAGCTCGTCCTCGCCGATGTCGCTCTTGAGCGCGTCCAGGTCATCCTTGGACTTGCGCCGGATGCCGCGGACGTGCACCTTGGCGTCCTCGCCCTTCGCGCGCACGATCTTGACGAACTCGCGGCGGCGCTCCTCGGTCAGCTCCGGCAGCGTGACGCGGATGATGTTGCCGTCGTTGGTCGGGTTGGCGCCGATGTTCGGGGTGTCGCGGATGGCCTGTTCGATCGCCTTGAGCGCGGACTTGTCGTACGGCGTGACCAGGATGGTGCGCGCCTCGGGGTTGTTCAGGGAGGCGAGCTGAGCCAGCGGCGTCGGCGTTCCGTAGTAGTCCACGGGGATCTTCTGGAACAGCTGCGGGTTCGCACGACCGGTCCGGATCGTCGCGAAGTCTTCCTTCGCACCTTCAACGGCGCGATCCATGCGCGTGCCGGCCTCGGCCAAGACGTCGGCGATCACAGTGACTCCTATCGGTAGATCTGAGGGCTAAGTCTAGTGGCGGCGATCAGGTCACGCCGTGACGAGCGTGCCGATCGGCTCGCCCAGCAGCGCCCGGGTGACGTTGCCGGCCGGCTCCATGCCGAAGACCCGCATGTCCATGCGGTTGTCCATGCACAGGCTGAAGGCGGTCGAGTCGACCACCTTGAGCCCGCGCTGCAGGGCGTCCATGTACGTGATGCGCTGGATCAGGGTCGCGTCCGGGTCCTTGTTCGGGTCCGCGGTGTAGACGCCGTCCACGCCGTTCTTGGCGACCAGCACTTCGGATGCGCCGATCTCGAGGGCGCGCTGGGCGGCGACGGTGTCCGTGGAGAAATACGGGAGTCCGGCGCCGGCGCCGAAGATGACCACGCGGCCCTTCTCCATGTGCCGCTCAGCCCGGCGCGGGATGTACGGCTCGGCGACCTGGGTCATCGAGATCGCGGACTGCACGCGGGTGGCCGCACCGGCCTGCTCGAGGAAGTCCTGCAGCGCGAGCGCGTTCATGACCGTCCCGAGCATGCCCATGTAGTCGGCGCGGCCGCGGTCCATGCCGCGTTGGCTCAGTTCCGCGCCGCGGAAGAAGTTCCCGCCGCCGACGACGACGGCGATCTCCACGCGGTCCACCGCGGCGGCGATCTCGCGGGCCATCTGACTGACGACATCCGGGTTCACCCCCAGCTGTCCGCCTCCGAATGCCTCGCCGGAGAGCTTCAGCAGGACCCGCCGGGTTCCGGTCGCTTCATCGATCACGTGTCATCCTCTCATCGCCTGCAACCATCTGTCGCTGCACATCTACCGGGCACCGCGGCGCTGACGCGCTCACGGCATGAAAAAGGCCCGCATCGATGTGATGCGGGCCTCTTCACGGTGCTAAGCCCCGACCTTGAAGCGGGCGAAGCCCGTCAGGGTCAGTCCGGCGTCCTTGGCCACCTGCGCGACGGACTGCTTGTTGTCCTTCGCGTAGTCCTGGTCCAGGAGCGAGACCTGCTTGAAGAACGCGTTCACGCGGCCCTCGACGATCTTCGGGAGGGCGGCCTCCGGCTTGCCCTCGTTGCGGGAGATCTCGGTGACGATCTCACGCTCCTTCTCGACATCGGCCGCGGGGACCTCGTCGCGGGAAAGGTAGGACGGGTTGGCGAAGGAGATGTGCTGCGCGATGCTGCGAGCCGTCTCGGCGTCATCGCCGGTGTACGCCAGCACCACACCGACCTGCGGGGGCAGGTCCTTGCTGGTCTTGTGCAGGTACACCTCGAACTTGTCGCCGGAGAGGGTGCGGACGCGTCGGAGTTCGACCTTCTCGCCGATGATGGCGGCCTCGTCGGCGATGAGCTGCTCGACGGTCTGGTTGCCGGCGGGGGCTGCCAGAGCAGCCTCGACGGAGTCGGCGCCGACAGCGGCCGCGGCATCCGCCACCTTGTCCGCGAGCGAGATGAAGCGCTCGTTCTTGGCGACGAAGTCGGTCTCGCACGCCAGTTCGACGAGGGTGACCTTGCCGTCCTGCTCGCGAGCGACCACGAGGCCTTCGCTGGTGGACCGGTCCGCACGCTTGGCGTTGCCCTTCGCGCCCTTCAGACGCAGGATCTCGACGGCCTTCTCGACGTCGCCGTCGGCCTCTTCGAGCGCCTTCTTGGTGTCGACCATGCCGGTCCCGAGCTGCTCGCGCAGCGCCTTGATGTCGGCGATCGTGAAGTTTGCCATGGGTAGTGGCTCCTTGATTGTGATGAGTTCGTGTGAGTGCGTGGGCGGGCCGTGCGAACGAGGTCCGCCGAGAGTGCTGCAGACCGGGGCGAGCGTGTGCTCACCGCCGGCCTGCAGCGCAGTGCTGACGGGTCAGCGCCTACTTGGCGGCTTCGGCTTCGGCTTCGGCGACCTCGGCGACCGGCTCACCTGCGGCGGCGGCGATGGCCTCGTCGTGAGCCTCGGCACCGGCGACGTCATCGGCGGACTCGGTGGTCGCCTCGATCACGGCTGCCTGCTCGTCGGCGACCAGCTCGGATGCCTCGGCTTCGGCCAGTGCGACGTCGGCAACCTTCTCGGTCTCGGCCGAGGACTGCTCAGGCGTGCCCTGCTCGAGCAGCTCGCGCTCCCAGTCGGTGAGCGGCTCGGCCGCCTCAGCGGTGTCGGAGGGCTGGTGACGCTGGATGAGACCCTCGGCGGCGGCGTCGGCGATGATGCGCGTGAGCAGGCCCACCGAGCGGATCGCGTCGTCGTTGCCGGGGATCGGGTACTGGAGCTCGTCCGGGTCCGCGTTCGTGTCCAGGATGCCGATGATCGGGATGCCGAGCTTCGTGGCCTCGTTGACTGCGAGGTGCTCGCGCTTGGCGTCGACGACCCAGATGGCCGACGGCGTCTTGGACATGTTCCGGATGCCGCCGAGCGACTTGTGCAGCTTGGTGAGCTCGCGCTTCTTCAGCAGCAGCTCCTTCTTGGTGAAGCCGCTGTCAGCAGGGTTGTCGTAGTCCAGCTCCTCGAGCTCCTTCATGCGCGCGAGACGCTTGGAGACCGTCTGGAAGTTGGTGAGGAGGCCACCGAGCCAGCGCTGGTTCACGTAGGGCTGGCCGACGCGGGTCGCCTGCTCGGCGATGATCTCCTGGGCCTGCTTCTTGGTTCCGACGAAGAGGACCGTGCCGCCGTGGGCGACGGTCTCCTTGACGAACTCGTAGGCCTTGTCGATGTAGGTCAGCGACTGCTGCAGATCGATGATGTGGATGCCGCTGCGCTCGGTGAGGATGAAGCGCTTGACTTTCGGGTTCCACCGGCGGGTCTGGTGTCCGAAGTGAACGCCGCTGTCCAGCAGCTGGCGGATTGTTACGACGGCCATAGCCGTTCTCCTGTTCTCGACGCGGGGAAAGCGCCGCTTGCGGTTGTGTGTTCCGCCGGACCGGACTGGTCGGCGCGCCTGGTGCCCGGCACACTCCCGCTCCTGCGCGGACCCTCTGTCGAGAGCCGCGCCATGAGACCGGTGGGAATGGTTGCCGCGCTCCCACGAACTTGCGTTCGCGGCCGCGCTGTGGGCACGCGTATTCACCCCGACAAACGAGGTGTCCGTCCAGTGTACCAGGCAGGCCTCCTCCCCAGCCGCGTCGGAACAGCCCCTCTCCCCCCTTCCCGCCCACCCCGGCACACGAGCGCGCCCAGGTCGTCACTCTGGATGAATGGCTCCCGCTCGCCCATCCGGTGCTCGCGGCCCCGGTCGAGCGACCGTGGCGTGGGGAATCGGCGCGGCGCTGATCCTGTCGGCGACCGTCGTCGTGAGCACGCCGGCCGCGGATGCGGCGGTGACCCCGGTCGCACCCGCCGCGGATCTGTCCGGGCTGGGCTGGGTGTGGCCGTCAGAGCGGTTCCGGCTGGTGCGGCCGTTCGTCGCTCCCGCGCACGAATACGCTCCCGGTCACCGTGGGATCGATCTGGATCCGGCGAGCGGCGGGGTGGTGCGCGCACCGGCCGACGGCGTGGTCGCGTTCTCCGGCGCGGTCGCCGGGCGCGGCATCCTGACCATCGATCACGGCGCGGGCCTGGTGACGACCCTGGAGCCGGTGGAGTCGACGCTCGCACCCGGTACGTCGGTGCGCGGGGGCGAGGAGGTGGCGATGCTCGCGGCGGGCGGTCACGCGTCGCCGGGTACCCTGCACTTCGGGGTCAGGCTGGATGGCGAGTACATCAATCCGCTGCTGCTGCTGGGCGGGGTGCCGCGTGCGGTACTGCTCCCCTGCTGCGCCTGACGGCGGCGCATCCGCTCGCTGCCCGCCAGGCTCAGGCACGCGGATGCGCGAGGCGATAGGTGGCGGCGAGCCGTTCCGAGGACACGTGCGTGTAGATCTGGGTGGTGCCGAGGCTGGCATGGCCGAGCATCTCCTGCACCGCCCGCAGATCCGCGCCGCCGTCCAGCAGATGAGTGGCAGCGGAGTGCCGCAGCGCGTGGGGGCCGACCGTCGAGGTCCCCAGGACGCGGCCGAGTTCGCGGGCGACGACGTCGTAGACGGCACGGGGCGTGATCCGTCCGCCGCGGACGCCCCGGAACAGCGCCGGCCCCGCCTCCGCTGCACGGCCGGCGTTCACCAGCGCCGGGCGTGCGCGGGCGAGGTAGGCCTCCACGGCCCTGCGCGCAGGCACCCCGAACGGGACCACCCGCTCCTTGGCGCCTTTCCCGAGCACGCGCACGGTCGCCCGCTCCAGGTCCACGTCGTCGACATCGAGTCCGGTCAGCTCCGACACGCGCAGCGCCGATCCGTACAGCACCTCGAGCATCGCGTGATCTCGCAGCTGGGTGGGCACGCCGTGGGCCGCCCGCTCGGCGAGTTCGTCGAGCATGCCCCGCACGCCGTCGGCGGTCGCGACCCGCGGCAGGGTGCGTCCGCGCTTGGGTGCGACCAGTCGCAGGCTCGGGTCGGACGCGATCAGTCCCTCTTCGGTCGCCCATCCGAAGAATCCGCGCGCCGCCGCGGTGCGGCGCGCCAGCGTGGAGCGCGCATCCCCGCGCTGCGTCGCCTTCCACAGCCACTCCCGCAGCGACTCCAGGTCGACGGCGGCGAGGTCGACGCCGGGCACGGTGCCGGACAGATCCCGCAGATCCGCGCGGTACGCCCGAACGGTCGCGGGCGAAAGCCGACGCACGCGGGCAAGGTGATCCGCGTACCCGTCCGCCGCCGTGTCCAATTCCATGCCACCAGCATGCCCTCGCCGGGCGACGGTCGCCCGACGACGCACGGGACTCAGCCGGTCTGCGCAACCGGACGGGTCCGCCGCCACCCGCCGTTGCCGTTGACGACGGCGCCCTCCAGCGACAGCAGCCCGAGGATAGCGGTGACCTCTGCCGGCGCGAGCCCGGAACGACGCGCGATCTCGGTGGTCTCCCGCCACGTCCGGAAGCTCATGGCGTCGGTGATCCGCGTCCGGTCGTCGGTGCGCCCACCACCGCCGGACGGGGACGGGAGATCGAACAGCGTCGGCTCCAGGTCGCCGAGCAGTTCGATGATCTCAGCGGCGTTCGTCACGCATCGTCCGTCGAACTCGCGAAGCACCCGGTGACAGCCCGCCGAGGACGCGCTCGTGACCGGTCCGGGGACGGCGCCGAGCGGACGCCCGAGCGCGGCGGCGTGTGCCGCGGTGTTCAGCGAGCCGCTCCGCCAGCCCGCTTCGACGACGACGGTCGCACCCGCCAGTGCGGCGATCAGGCGGTTCCGCTGCAGAAACCGCCATTTGGTCGGCGGTGACCCGCACGGCACTTCGCTGAGCACGGCACCCGACTGGGCGATCTGCCGGATCAACTCCGAATGCCCGCGGGGGTACGGCTGATCTGCGCCACCGGCCAGCAGTGCGACTGTGCGGCCGCCGGCAGCCAGCGCCGCCCGGTGCGCAGCGCCGTCGATCCCGTACGCCGCGCCGGACACGACCGTCACACCGCGGCCGGCGAGGTCGGCGGACAGCTCCGCCGCCACGTGCTCGCCGTACCCGCTCGCGGCTCGGGCACCCACCAGCGCCACCGACGGAGTCAGGTGGACCAGGGCGCCGGGGTCGCCCCGCACCCACAGCAGGAACGGTGCGTGCTGGCCGAGGTCCGTCAGGGCCGCCGGCCAGTGCCGATCTCCGGGGACGAGCATCGCGAGCTCGGAGTGGCGGGCGATCTCCAGCGCGTTTCGCACCTCCCGGGCGACCAGACGCGGCCGCCACCTGTCACGCGCCCGCTGCCATTGGGCCGCGGTGAGGTCGGTGGTCTCGAGGACGGTGTGCGGAGGACTCTCGGACGACACCGCGGCCAGCGCCGCTTCCGGGCCGAGGGCGGCGACCACCCTGCCCGCAACGCCGTCCCCCGGCTCGACGAGGCAGCTCCACGCGTGCAGCGCGAAGAGCCGACGTGCCGCCTCATCGTCCGGTTCGCCCGCCACCAGCCCGGTCAGCAGCGTCCTCGCCACCGCCGGCGAGGGCAGGAAGTCGATCATGTCGTGATGCCTTTCTTCATGAACAGGGCCTGGCCGATGTCCTGGACCGTCGGCCTGGGCCGGCCGGCCAGGTCAGCGAGGGTCCAGGCCACGCGGAGCACGCGGTCGTAGCCGCGCAGCGTCAGCGAGCCGCGCGACAAGGCCGCATCGAGCGGGCGCCGGACCGCGGGAGCCAGCGCGAGCGGCCCGTCGCGCAGCCACGGACCGGACACGCGCGCGTTCACGCGCCATGAGGTCTCGCGCAGCCGGTGTGCGGCGCGGGCGCGCGCCTCGGCGACACGGGCGGCCGCGGCATCCGTCGTCACGGTGTCGGCTGCGGGGGCGATCGTGTGCGCGACCGAGACGCGCGTCAGCGCGAGCTCGATGTCGACCCGGTCCAGCAGCGGTCCGGAGAGCCTGCCCAGGTAGCGGCGAACGGCCATCGGGGCACATACGCAGTTCGCCCCGCGCACACCGTGGTTCCCGCAGGGACACGGGTTGGTGGCGAGGATCAGCTGGAAGGACGCGGGGAAGGATGCCGCGATCCCGGCGCGATGGATCGTTATGGTCCCGGTCTCCAGCGGCTGGCGCAGCGCGTCGAGTGCGCTGGGGGCGAATTCGCCCGCCTCGTCCAAGAACAGCACCCCATGGGTGGCGCGCGCGATCGCGCCAGGCCGCACCACCCGCGACCCGCCCCCCACCAGCGCGGCGATGCTCGCACTGTGGTGCGGCGCCTCGAAAGGGGGGCGCCGCACGAGGGTTCCCACGACGTCGCCGGACAGCGACCGGATCGCGGCCGCTTCGAGCGCCGCCGCGTCATCGAGCGGGGGGAGGATGCCGGGGAGCCGGCTGGCCAGCATCGTCTTGCCCGCCCCGGGCGGACCGCTCATCAGCATGTGATGGCCGCCGGCCGCGGCCGCGATCAGCGCTTCGACCGCCTCACGCTGACCGATGACCTCGGCAAGCTCCGCTGCACGGCGCGGCTCGCCTACGGCGACTGGGGCGGGGACCGGCTCGAGCTGACGGTCTTCGACCTCGGCGCCGTGCCAGCGTGCCACGTCGGCGAGGGAGACGGCGCCGATGACTTCGATGCCGTCCACGAGCGAGGCTTCCGGCGCGTTCGCGTGCGGCACGACCACGCGCCGGATGCCCTCGCGGGCGGCGGTCAGCACGGCGGGCAGCACCCCCGGAACAGGTCGGAGGCGTCCGTCCAGCCCCAGCTCGCCGATGTGCACGGTGCGCGCAACGGAGGCGGCATCCATGCGTTCTTCGGTGGCGAGCGAGGCGATCGCGATCGCCACGTCGAAGGCGGACCCGTGTTTGGGCAGACTCGCCGGCGACAGGTTGACGGTCAGACGCCGGCGCGGCAGGGCGAGTCCGCAGTTCGCGCTGGCGTTGTGCACGCGCCGCACCGCTTCGCCGAGCGCCTTATCCGGCAGGCCGATGATGCGGAAGTCCGGTGTCTGATTGGACAGGTCCGCCTCCACCTCGACCAGTGCTCCGTCGAGTCCGGTCAAGGCGACCGCCCAGGTGCGGGCAGTCGTCACCGGAGGTCCTGCAGATGCTCGAGCCTGCCGGTCCACGGATCGGATCCGGTGACGGCGATCGCATCCAGGCGCAGCCGCCGCCCCTGCGCGTGATCCGGATGGGCGGCGATCCACGCCACCGCGAGCCGCCAGAGGCGATGCTGCTTGCGGCCGTCGACCGCCTCGAACGGATGCCCGTAGCCGTCGCCGCTGCGGGTCTTCACCTCCACGACGACCAGTTCGCCCGGACGCGCGACGACCAGGTCGATCTCGCCGTCCGCGCTCCGCCAGTTGCGCTCCAGCACGGTGTAGCCGCACGTCTCCAGGTACTGCGCTGCGCGTGCCTCGCCGGCACGCCCCAGAACATCCTTTGCTGCCATGTACCCAGCGTGACGCGGGCGCCGACCGGCCAGACCTCGGTGAGGCTCGGTGCGGGACAACGTCCCGCGGGAGCGGCCTGGGGAGGAGGAGCGGAGCGAATCCGAGAGCCGACCGACCGCCACCTGCGCCCGCATCGAGCCGCCTCGACTCTAGGATGGGAAGCACCATGGATGACGAAGTCTTCGAAGACTATGACCGCGAACTGGAGCTCGCTCTGTATCGCGAGTACCGGGACGTCGTTTCGCAGTTCCAGTACGTGATCGAGACCGAGCGCCGGTTCTACCTCGCCAACGAGGTCAATGTGGTGCGCCGCGACACGGAGCACGACTTCTACTTCGAGATCACCATGACCGACGTCTGGGTCTGGGACATCTACCGCGCCGATCGGTTCGTGAAGTCGGTTCGGGTGCTCACGTTCAAGGACGTCAACGTCGAGGAGCTCTCCCGGCGCGACTTCCACCTGCCCGAGGAGCTTTCGCTGGACACGTGAGGCACGCCCTCAGAACAGTGTCGGCTCCTCCAGCAGCGCCCATGAGGCGCGGTGGTGGTGGCTGATGCCGTGCTCCCTGATCGCCGAGCGGTGCTCGGGACTGGCGTACCCCTTGTTGCGCGCCCAGCTGTAGGCCGGCAGCTCGTCGTGCAGCTCCGTCATCAGCGCGTCGCGCGCCACCTTGGCGATGACGGATGCCGCCGCCGCACTCGCGCAGTCGCGATCGGCCTTGATCACCGGGCGGATGTTCAACCCGGTGCCGCCGGCCGGTGTGATGTAGTCGTGGTTGCCGTCCAGGACGACGATCGCCTCTTCCGGCACGACACCGTGAACGCGCAGGTCGGCAAGGGCTCTCATCGTGGCCAGGCCCAGCGCGCGGATGATGCCGATCTCGTCGATCTCGACGGAGCTCGCCCAGCCCACCGCGCTGGCCGCCACCCAGGTCGCCGCGCGCGCGGCCACCTCCGGGCGCCGGTGCTCGGGGACGAGCTTCGAGTCCCGAAGTCCCTGCGGGACCCGCTTCCGGGAGCGGGGCGCGTCGATCACCACCGCTCCGACGGCGACCGGGCCGGCCAGCGCTCCGCGGCCCACCTCGTCGCACGCGATCACGATCGCGTGCTCTCGCAGCAGACGACGCTCGAGGGTCAGACGGGGCTCGACCGGGCTCATGTCACGGCAGCGGGTTCTCGGCAGGAGCTTCGGGCGGGGCATCGGTGGGGGCATCGGTGGGGTCTTCGACCGGCTCGTCCGAGGCCTCGGGGACGCCCCCGAACACGTCGCGGTGGAAGTCCAGCATCCCGAACCGGTCGAACGGCCAGGTCGTCAAGAAGGCCCTGCCGACCACGTTCTCGACCGGGACGAAGCCCTCGCCGGGCTGGTCCTGGTTGTATCGCGAGTCCTTGGACGAGTAGCGGTTGTCGCCGAGGACCCAGAGCCGGTTCTCCGGAACGGTCACATCGAACGGCTCGCCGGAGGCGGGACTGTCCGGGGTGGGCCGCTGCACGTAGTCGGTCTCGTCGATGGGGACGCCGTTGACCGTGACCTGTCCGATCGCGTTGCAGCACACGACGTGGTCCCCTGGCATGCCGATGATCCGCTTGACCAGATGGTCGTCGCTGTCCGGAGCGGCGAGGCCGACCAGGGAGAGCGTCCAGTCCACGCCCTCCAGCAGGAACGAACGCTCGGTCTCCGCACGCGGCGGCAGCCAGCCGCCGGGGTCGCGGAACACGACGATGTCGCCGCGTCCGTAGCCGCCGAAACGGGGAGTGATCTCATCGACGAGGATCCGGTCGTTCACCATGAGCGTGGATTCCATGGAGCCGGAGGGGATGTAGAACGAGCGGACCAGGAAGGTCTTGACCAGGAACGAGACGAGCACCGCCACGAGCACGATGATCAGCACGTCCCGCAGGAACGAGAGCCACCCTCGCCGTCGGTCGCGGGGCTGCGGCTGCGCGGCGCGGGAGGTGGGCGTCGGAGTGGCGGCCGCCGTCTGCTCGGTGGTCATAAGGGTCCTTCTTCGGGCGTGCCGCACGTCGGCGAGCCGCTGCATCAAGGGTCGCACACTCCGCGGCACGCGCAGCGACGTGGGGGCGTTTCCAGCGCCGGAAAAAACGACAACGCCCCGGGCCGCGGCCCAGGGCGTTGTGCGGAACGGCGCGTCAGTTGTCGCGCTTCTCCTTGATCTTGGCCTTCTTGCCGCGCAGGTTGCGCAGGTAGTACAGCTTCGCGCGGCGGACGTCGCCGCGGGTCACGATCTCGATGTGATCGATGACCGGGCTGTGCACGGGGAACGTGCGCTCCACGCCGACCTGGAAGCTGATCTTGCGGACCGTGAAGGTCTCGCGCACGCCGTCGCCCTGTCGGCCGATGACGACGCCCTGGAAGACCTGCACACGAGAGCGGTTGCCCTCGGTGATGTTGACGTGCACCCGGACGGTGTCGCCAGCGCCGAAGGCGGGAATGTCGGATCGCAGCGAGGCTGCATCGACGGAGTCGAGGATCTGCATGACTTTGCTCTCTGCGGCCGCCACAGGTCGACCGCGGGTACTGGTGGGAAGGATGAGGCGTGTCCGAGGCCTCCGAGCTACGCCGGGACGGCCGGTCCCCCTGAGGCAGAACCTGTCAGGACACAACGGTCTATTCTGCCACGGATGCCGCGGCCGGCCAAAACGGCCCTCAGACGGGCGGCGGCTTCTCGGTGATCACGATGACGTCGCGCTCGGACGGCGCGGGCCGCGGCGTCTGTGCCGGGATGAACCCGATGCCCTCGGTCGTGCGCAGCAGGATGTTCGACGGCTTCGCCTCACGCCACAGCTGCGCCAGCTCCAGCCAGAACAGCGCCAGTCCGACGGCGATCGTCAGGACCATCACCGGCGCCCACCATGCCTGGTTGAAAAAGCCCAGAGCGATCGTCAGCCCGTGCCAGAGAGTGAAGCCCAGCACGTCCCACCACGACACCGCGCGTTCGGCGCGCACCGTCCCGCGTGCTCGAACCAGGAGCGTCAACAGCAGCTGGCCCACGAACACCGACGGAATCGCCAGGAAGAGCACCCACAAGAACGCCCAGCCCCCGGCGTTGAACACGCCCCAGCCGACCAGCAGCCACAGGGGAAGAAGGAACGCGGCCGGGATCAACCAGCCGTAGAACGCGCGCCGAACCCACATACGCCGATGCTACGCCGGTCATCCGCACGGCGAGAGTGCGAGCGTGCAGAACGAGGCATCCTCACAGCATGTCGGGGCGACCGGGCCGCAGCGCTGACAGAATGGTTCCGACGGAAGGAAGCCGATGATCGAATTGCGCACGCCCGCCGAGATCGAGGCGATGCGACCGGCCGGCCGGTTCGTGGCCGAGGTGCTCGCGACGCTGCGCGACGAGACGAAGGTGGGCACCAACCTGCTGGCCCTCGACCGCCGCGCACACGATCTGATCCGGCGTGCCGGCGCGGTGTCGTGCTACATCGACTACCACCCCTCGTTCGGCGCGAGCCCGTTCGGCAAGGTCATCTGCACCTCGGTCAACGACGCGGTGCTGCACGGGCTGCCGCACGACTACGCCATTCAGGACGGGGATCTGGTCTCACTGGACTTCGCCGCATCCGTCGACGGCTGGGTCGCCGATTCCGCCGTCTCCTTCGTCGTCGGCACCCCGCGCGACGAGGATCTGGCCATCATCGAGACCACCGAGCGCGCATTGGATGCCGCGATCCGGGCTGCGACGGTGGGGCACCGGATCGGCGACATCTCGCACGCGATCGCAGAGGTCGCACACGCAGGCGGGTACTCGATCAACACGGACTTCGGCGGTCACGGGGTGGGGCGCATCATGCACGGGGACCCGCACATCCCCAATGACGGCAAGCCCAAGCGCGGCTATCCGCTGCGGGCCGGTCTGGTCGTCGCCCTGGAGCCGTGGCTGCTGGAGACCACCGACGAACTGGTCACCGATCCGGACGGGTGGACGCTCCGCAGCGCGGACGGCTCCCGCGGCTCGCACTCCGAGCACACGATCGCGATCACCGAGGACGGCCCTCTCGTGCTGACCGACCGCTCCTGGCTCGGCGTCAGCTGAGCGCCGCATCCGGCGGTCCGGTTCAGATCGCCATCGCCATCGCGCCGTAGCCCAGCGCGATGAGCAGGCTCAGCACGGTGAGCACGATCGTCACCGGCACCATGACGTTGCGCTCGGATGTGCTGCGCGAGATCGCGTTCATCACGATCCCTAGGCAGAAGTAGCCGAACACGATCCACATGCCCACGTCGCCGATGATCGCGGGAATGGCCGGCACCACGCCCACCTTCGTCCACGCCAGCAGGACGATGACCGCGTACACGATGATCGAGATCGCGCTGCCCACGCGCAGTCGTGTGGGCAGCACGCGATGCTGCCCGCCCCAGGCGAAGCGCCCCCACGGCGCCCCCAGCACCAATGCGGCTTGCAAGCCCGCCAGGGCGACGAGGACGATGGTCAATGCGAGGGCGAAGGGCATCACCGAATCTTAGGGGCCGAGCCGGGGCCACGACCGATGCTCCCCACGGACGCCCCTGCGCCATGATCCGTTCGGCGACGGTCAGCGCGTTCGGGCGCCGTCGGCGCCCTCACCGCGCTGCCGTGGGTGCCGGTCGGCGGAGCTGAACACCGCGACGCTGTCCGGACGCAGCCGCGCCGCGCACACGAGCGCGATCACACCCAGGCCGAGCGTCCCCAGCAGGAACGCGACCATCCCGAGCATCGAGAGCACTCCGGCGAACAGCTGCACCTCGGCGGGGCCGAGCCCGAGGAAGAGCAGTTGCGCGAGCACGAACGCCGCCACGTGCGCCGCCAACGCCCACATCGGCGCCCACCGCCACGGCGACGGGACGACGCCGGCACGCGCGATCTGCACGGCCGCGATCAGGCCGGCGCCGACCGGAACCACGAGCGCGATGTAGCCGAAGGTCATCGACGCGGGACCGCCCTCCGGCTCCTGGGTGGCCAGCAGCTGCGCGACCAGCCGCGCCGCGAGGGGCCAGAGCGCGACCACGGCCATGGAGCACACCCCCAGCGGCCGCCGTGCCACGACGCTCGCCTCCCGGGCGAGACCCACGGCGAACAGCAGCACCGCGGCCGCGTAGATCAGCTCCCCGGCGATGCCGAGCGCGGCGCCGACGGGCGGGTACGGGAAGCTGCCGAGCAGCACCCCGAGCACGCCGCAGGCGATCAGCCCCACGCCTCCGACGGTCCACGTCCTGGATCGACTCGGCATGCGCTCAGGCTACAAGCCGCAACGGCACATCCGCGTCAGCGCTGAGCGGTCGACAGGACCATGGCGGCGCGTGGCGGCAGGCCGGCGCCGTTCCGGTCCAGCCCGCAGCCGGCGTCCGTGGTGAGCAGCACGGCCGCGGTCTGCGGAAGCGGCACCGTGACCGGAGTCTGCGAGAAGTTCACCAGGATCAGGGTCTGTCCGCGCTGCAGCCGGAACACGCGTGCGTGCTCGTCCGCGTCGGCGTGCACGGCGCCGAAGGAGGGATCCGTCAGATCCGCGACGTCGCGGCGCAGCGCGATGAGGTCGCGGTAGAGGGCGAGGATGCGCGCGTGCACGCCCTCGGTGCGCTCCTCCCAGCGCAGCGTGGAGCGACGGAAGGTCTCCGGGTCCTGCGGATCCGGGACGACCGAGGCGTCCCAGCCCATGGCGGCGAACTCGGCGATACGCCCCTCCGCGGTCGCCCGCCCCAGCTCCGGTTCCGGGTGCGAGGTGAAGAACTGCCAGGGGGTGGATGCCGCCCACTCCTCGCCCATGAAGAGCATGGGGGTGAACGGGGACAGCACGCCCAGCACGGCGGCGATCGCCAGGCCGCCCTCGTCGAGGGCCTGCGAGAGCCGGTCGCCGGCGGCACGGTTGCCGATCTGGTCGTGGTCCTGGGCGAAGGTCACCAGCCGCGACGTCGGGATGCGCGGGTCGATCGGATGCCCGTGCGGGCGGCCGCGGAAGCTGGACCAGCTGCCGTCGTGGAAGAACCCCGCGGTGGCGGCTTTGGCCAATGCCGCCAGTGGGGCGAAGTCGGCGTAGTACCCGCCGGTCTCCCCCGTCACGGCGACGTGGAGGGCGTGGTGGTAGTCGTCGCTCCACTGCGCAGTCAGTCCGTAGCCGCCCGCCTCACGCGCGCTGATGAGGGTCGCGTCATTCAGGTCGGATTCGGCGATCAGCGTGAGCGGGCGGTTCAGGTGCGCGCTGAGCGCGTCGGTGTGCTCGGCGAGCTCCTGGAGGATGTGCCGTCCCGAGGTGTCCCGCAGTGCGTGCACGGCGTCCAGGCGCAGTCCGTCCACGTGGTAGTCGCGCATCCACATCAGGGCGTTCTGCACGATGAAGTCGCGGACGGCGGGCTGGTCCAGATCCACCGAGGAGCCCCACGTGTTGCGCTCGGCATCGCGCAGGTACGGGCCGTACTCGGGCAGGTAGTTGCCGCTGGGTCCGAGGTGGTTGTAGACGACGTCCTGGATGACACCCAGGCCGCGCTGGTGGCAGGCGTCCACGAAGCGCTGGTACGCGGCCGGGCCGCCGTACCCCTCGTGCACCGCGTACCAGAGCACCCCGTCGTAGCCCCAGTTGTGGGTTCCGTTGAAGGCGTTGACCGGCAGCAGCTCCACGAAGCCGATACCCAGCTCGACCAAATCGTCGAGGCGGCCGATGGCGGCGTCGAGGGTGCCCTCGGCGGTGAAGGTGCCCACGTGGAGCTCGTAGATCACCGAGCCGGCCAGCTGGCGTCCGGTCCACGCCCCGTCCTGCCATCGGTACGCATCGGCGCTGAACCACGCGGACGCCTGGTGCACGCCGCGCGGCTGGCGGCGGGAGCGCGGATCCGGTCGCAGCTGATCCCCGTCCCCCAGTACGAAGCCGTATTCGTCCCCGTCGGCCAGGACGACGGATGCTGCGGCCCACCACCCGTCGGCGCCGGGCACCAGCTCCACATCGGCGGTGCCGGGGCGGCGCAGGCGCACGCGGTCGGCGCGGGGTGCCCACACCTGGACGGTCATGACACTCCCTCCGGGACCAGCAGAGCCACCGGGTAGGTGGCCAGCACATCGGCCATCCGCAGGCGGGAGCCCTCGTGGCGGCGACCGGTGAGCGCGTCGACCGCCGGACCGGGATGCCGCAGCAGGAGAGTCTGCCCCCATCCCCCGCGGCGCTGCAGGCCCACGGGCAGCCGTGTGGCGACCGTCAGCGCACCCCCGCGGTCGAACGCGATGGCGTGGTCGGACGCCTCGCCCACGACGGTCATGGGGGTATACCGGGTGAACAGCTCCGATCGGTCCCGCCGCAGGCGCAGGGCGCGTGAGGTCACGAGCAGCTTCGCGAGTCCGGATGCGTCCACCGGCGGCAGATCGCCGCGCGCGAACCCGTCGTCCAGCGCCGTCAGCAGCCGAGCCCGCTCGGCGAAGTCGACGGGCCGCCGGTTGTCGGGATCCACGAGCGAGGTCTCCCACAGTTCCGAGCCCTGATAGACGTCGGGCACGCCCGGCGCGGTCAGCTGCAGCAGCTTCGCCGAGAGGCCGTTGCACCACCCGGCTCGGGTGATCTCGGCCACCAAGCCGCCGATGAGGGCGTTCACCGCGGCGTCGTCGAACGCGGCGTCCACGACCGCGTGCATGCGCGCTTCGAACTCGGCGTCCGGATCCCACCAGCCCGTCGATTCGGCCGCTTCCCGTGCCGCCTTCTCGGCGTACGCGTGCAGCCGCTCCCTCGAGGCGGGCCAGGAGCCGATGATCGCCTGGTAGAGCAGGCTGTCGAAGGGCCGGTCACCGGTCGAGGCGCGCTCGCTGAGGTCGACCAGCACGTCCTGCCAGCGCTGCGGCAGCTCGGCGAGCACGTCCAGGCGGGCACGGACGTCTTCGCCGCGCTTGGTGTCGTGTGTGGACAGCGTCGTCATCGCGGCCGGCCAAGACGCCTGCCGTGCCGTCTGCGCACGGTGGAAGTCGGCGACGGTCAGCGAGAAGACCGACGGGTCGGCTCCCACCTCGGTGAGCGAGCCGAGCCGGGTGTACCGGTAGAAGGCGGTGTCCTCCACGCCCTTGGCCATCACCGGCCCGGTGGTCTGCTGGAAGCGGCGGGCGACGTCGGAGGAGGGGTCAGCGAGAACGGGCACCAGTCGGGCGATCGCCTCTGCCAGGTCGGGGCGGCGGGCCCGCGCTTCCGCGGCCGCCTGGTCCAGGTGCTCCCGGCCGGCCGGCAGGTATGAGCGGTACACCGGGAAGCACGCGAGCAGCTCGGCGATCGCGTCTGCGGCCTCGGCCGGATCTGTCGGCCGGTCGCTCGGCGCGTCCGACAGGTCGCGTACGAGCCGCGCGACTTCCGCGCGCTGGATCGTGTCCGCGATCGTCCGCTTCGTCTCGTGGATGAGGTCCGGGTAGCGCTGCGTGTCGCCGCCGCGCAACCGCGCATCAAGGGCGTCGAGGGGTCCTTCCCCGCGAGGGTCGATCAGCACGCGGTCGATCTGCGCGAGTGCGTCGTACCCGGTCGTGCCGTCCGTCTCCCACCAGGCGGGCAGCTCCTCGCCGTGCTCGAGGATCTTCTCCACCAGCACGTAGGCGTGGCCGGTGGCGGCGGCCAGCCGTTCCAGGTACCCGCCCGGATCGAGCAGTCCGTCCGGATGATCCACGCGCAGGCCGTCGGCCAGCCCCTCGCGCACCCACCGCAGGATTTCGGCGTGGCTCTCGTCGAACACCCAGGGGATCTCCACACGCACTCCGGCGAGGGTCGTAACCGCGAAGAAGCGCCGGTAGTTCAGCTCCCCCGCTTCACGCCGCCAGAACATCGCCTCCCAGTGCTGCCCGGCCAGGACCCGGCGCATCACGTCGGGGTCATCCAGCCTGGCGCTGCCGGCTCCGACGACCGGGAACGGAATCGAGTCGGGCGCGAGCGGAAGGACATGCTGACCGTAGAACCGCGCGACGCCGTGCGCGCCGCCCACCGCGTCGCCGGGCTCGATGGCCACCTCCCCCGCGGCGATCACCTCGTCCAGGCTCGCGCCCAGGATCGGCACGCGGATCCGGCCGGCGCCGTACTCCCAGTCGATATCGAACGCCTCGGCGTAGCGGGAGTCGCGGCCCCGGATCAGCACGTCCCACCACCACGGGTTCTGCTCGGGTCGTGAGATGCCCATGTGGTTGGGGACGATGTCGACGAGGATCCCCAGGCCGGCCGCTCGGGCGGCCGCGGCGAACCGCTCCAGTCCGGCCGGGCCGCCTCGGGCAGGGTCGATCGTCGAGGGGTCGACGACGTCGTAGCCGTGGTCGGAGCCCTCCGTCGCCCGCAGCAGCGGCGAGAGGTACGCCCACGACACGCCGAGGTCGTTCAGGTAGGCGGTCACCCCCGCCGCGGCATCCAGGTCGAAGTCCCGGCGGATCTGCAAGCGGTATGTCGAGTTCGGATGCGACGCCACGATCTAGCGCTCCAACTCCGCCTTGGGCGAGTGTCCGGGCATCGTGGCGTTGTCGGTCTGCGCCGCGAGCGATGCCGCAACCGAGTGATCGATCTCGACCTCGGGCAGTTCGTGCTCGCGGAGGACAATCAGCGCCTTGGGCGGCAGCCGCACGGACGATCCGGGGCTCAGCGGCTCGCTGTCCGCCTGCTGCCCTGCGGTGTCGACCAGGATGTCCCACCGGGGACTGAATGCGGTGTCCGGAATGTCGAAGTCCACGCTGTCATCGCCGGCGTTGAACAGGATGATGAAGTGCTTGTCGACGATCGGTTCGCCGCGGCGATCACGCTCGCGGATGCCGCGCCCGTTCAAGAACACACCTACCGCGCGGCCGAAGCCGGAGTCCCAATCCTCCGGCTGCATGACGCTGCCGTCCGGCCGCAGCCATGCGATGTCGGGGACCCCCTGTCCCAGCTCCATTTTGACCGGGCGGCCGTTGAAGAACCGACGGCGACGGAAGGTGGGATGGTCGCGTCGCAGTCGCGCGAGCGCCGCGGTGAACTCCACCAGCGGCTGATCGACGTTGTCCCAGTCGACCCAGGTCAGCTCGTTGTCCTGCGCATAGCCGTTGTTGTTGCCCTGCTGCGTGCGGCCCAGCTCGTCGCCGTGCAGCAGCATGGGCACGCCCTGCGAGAGCAGCAGCGTCGCGATGAAGTTGCGCTGCTGACGTGCGCGCATCGTGTTCACCTCGGGATCGTCGGTGGGACCTTCCACGCCGAAGTTCATCGAGCGGTTGTCGTCGGCGCCGTCTTTGCCGTCTTCGCCGTTGGCGTCGTTGTGCTTGTGCTCGTAGCTGACCAGGTCGCGCAGTGTGAAGCCGTCGTGCGCGGTGACGAAGTTGATCGATGCCACCGGACGGCGGCCGGAATGCTCGTAGAGGTCGGCGGAGCCGGTCAGGCGCGAGGCGAACTCGCCGAGTGCCTGCGGCTCACCGCGCCAGAAGTCGCGCACGGTGTCCCGGTACTGGCCGTTCCACTCGGTCCATTGCGGAGGGAAGTTGCCGACCTGGTAGCCGCCCGGCCCGACATCCCACGGTTCGGCGATCAGCTTGACTTGGGAGACCACGGGATCCTGCTGCACGAGCTCGAAGAAGGTCGCCAGCTTGTCGACGTCGTAAAACTCCCGCGCCAGGGTGGAGGCCAGGTCGAAGCGGAACCCGTCGACGTGCATCTCGAGCACCCAGTAGCGCAGGGAGTCCATGATCAGCTGCAGCGCGTGCGGGTTGCCCACGTTCAGGCTGTTGCCGGTGCCGGTGTAGTCGGTGTAGTACCGCTTGTCGTCGTCTTCGAGGCGGTAGTACGCGGCGTTGTCGATGCCGCGCATCGACAGCATCGGACCCAGATGGTTGCCCTCGGCGGTGTGGTTGTACACCACGTCCAGGATGACCTCGATGCCGGCGGCGTGCAGCGCGCGGACCATGCCCTTGAACTCCTCGACCTGCTGGCCCTGCTCGCCGGTGGCGGCGTAGGTGTTCTGCGGGGCCAGGAACGCGATCGTGTTGTAGCCCCAGTAGTTCGACAGTCCCTTCTCCTGCAGCGTGGAATCGTCCACGAACTGGTGCACGGGCATGAGCTCGATGGCGGTCACCCCGAGCTTTTTGAGATGCTCGATGATCGCCGGATGCGCGATCGCACTGTAGGTGCCGCGGATCTCCTCGGGGATGGCCGGATGCCGCTCGGTGAGGCCCTTCACGTGCGCTTCGTAGATGAAGGTCTCGGCGTACGGTGTCTTCGGCAGTCGGTCTCCGGCCCAGTCGAAGAACGGGTTGACCACCACGGCCTTCATCATGGATGCCGCGGAGTCCTCGTCATTGCGCGAGTCGGGGTCTCCGAAGTCGTAGCCGAAGACCGCCTGGCCCCACTGGACCTGGCCTTCCACCGCCTTCGCGTAGGGGTCCAGAAGCAGCTTGTTCGGGTTGAACCGTGCGCCGGTCGACGGGTCGTAATCCCCATGCACGCGATATCCGTAGCGCTGTCCGGGGCGCACCTGCGGCAGGTACGCGTGCCAGACGTACGCGTCGACATCGACCATCTCGACGCGGGTCTCCTTGCCGCGCTCACCGAACAGGCACAGCTCGACCCGTTGGGCGCTCTCGCTGAAAAGCGCGAAGTTGGTGCCGTTGCCGTCGAAAGTCGCGCCGAGCGGATAGCTCGAACCGGGCCAGGTCTGCACATCGTCTCCGTCGTCCTGCGGCACAGGCGGATCCGGCACCGGCGGGGACTCCCACATTAGTGCTCGAGAATTTTCGGCACGGGGGGCTTGCGCGCGGGCCGGCGGAGCGTCACTCCCCGGCGGAGAGGAGGTCCGGTCGGCGCTCCCGCGTGCGGGCCAGCTGCTGCTGGCGGCGCCACTCGGCGATCGCGCCGTGGTTGCCGCTGAGCAGCACCGGCGGGACGTCCAAGCCGCGCCAGGAGGCCGGTTTCGTGTACGACGGGTACTCGAGCAGGCCGTCCTCGTGGGATTCCTCGACCAGGCTCGCGGGATTTCCGACGACCCCCGGGATGAGCCGGCCGACCGCCTCGATCATCGCCATCGCGGCGACCTCTCCGCCGTTCAGGACGTAGTCGCCCAGGCTGAGCAGACGCACCTCGCCGAGGGAGGCCGCGTGTGCGAAGACCCGCTCGTCGATCCCCTCGTAGCGGCCGCAGCCGAAGACCAGGTGCGGGCGGCCGGCCAGTTCGCGGGCCGTCGCCTGGGTGAACAGTTCGCCCGCCGGCGAGGGGAAGACGAACACCGGACGGGAGTCGGGCGCGGCGGTGGCCGCCTCCGCCGCGATCGCGTCCAGCGCTTCGCCCCACGGCTCGGGCTTCATGACCATGCCGGCTCCGCCGCCGTAGGGCGTGTCGTCCACGGTGCGATGCCGGTCGTGCGTCCAGTCGCGCAGATCGTGGACGCGCACGTCCAGGAGGCCGTTGCCCCGCGCCCTGCCCAGCAGGGACACCTCCAGGACGTCGAAGAAGGCCGGGAAGATCGAGACGACGTCTATGCGCACGTCACGCCCCCGCGGAGTCGTCCTCGTCCGCCGGCGCGGCTGCGGAGCCGGACTCGGAAGCGACGGCCGGTGTCGCGTCGTCGTCATCGCCGGGAAGGTCCTCGAACAGCCCGGGCGGGGGCGTCACGAGGACGCGGCCGCCCGCGATGTCGACCTCGGGGACGATGGCCTTGACGAACGGCACGAGCACTTCCTGATCGCCGCGGACGCGGACGGTCAGCAGGTCCTGCGCGGGGAAGTGATCGATGCGGACGACGCGGCCCACGACCTCGCCGTCGCGGACCACATCCAGTCCGATGAGCTGATGGTCGTACCACGCGTCGTCTTCGGTGGGGATGTCGGCGGGATCCTGATCGATCCAGAGGATCGCTCGAACCAGTTCCTCCGCACCGGCGCGGTCATCGACGCCCTCGAAGAAGGCGATGGCATGGCTGTTCATCCACCGGAACTCACGCACGGTGAGCACCTTGCCATGCCAGGGGGATGACTCGGGCACCTGGAGGGTGAACGTCGCACCGGGCGTGAAGCGGCCTTCGGGATCGTCGGTGTAGAGCTCGAGCTTGAGTGCGCCCTTGAGCCCGTGCGCCTTGACCAGGCGCCCGACCCGCAGCTGGGTCTTGGCCGCCTTGGGCGGACGGGCCTGAGTGGAGTCGTCGGAGTCGGCCACGTCAGTCGTCCGCGACGTCGACGCGAACGCGCCGGCCGTCTGCGAGTGCAGTGATCAGCGTGCGCAGGGCTTTCGCCGTGCGTCCGCCGCGCCCGATCACGCGGCCCCGATCGTCGGGGTGCACGTGCACCTCGAGGACGTCCCCGCGAGGGGACGTCGAGGAGCGGATGGCCACGTCGTCCGGGTGATCCACGATCCCCTTGACGACGTGCTCGAGCGCGGCGGCGAGCACCACGATTACTCTGCGTCGGTCGCGGCGTCGGCGACTGCCTCGGCGGCGGGCGTCTTGTCAGCCTTGGGCTTGATGACGACCTTCTTCGAGGAGTCGACCTCGAACGGGACCTTGGGCGCGGCGACCTTCACGGTCGAGACAGCGTTCTCGTCGCCCTTGAACCTGCCCCAGTCACCGGTCAGCTTCAGCAGCGCGGCGACCTGCTCGGTCGGCTGCGCGCCGACGCTGAGCCAGTACTGCGCACGGTCTGAGTCGACCTCGATGAACGAGGGCTCCTCGGTGGGGTGGTACTTGCCGATCTCTTCGATGACACGACCATCGCGCTTGGTGCGCGAGTCGGCGACGACGATGCGGTAATACGGCGCACGGATCTTGCCCAGGCGCTTGAGACGGATCTTGACAGCCACGATTCTCCAGAACTGTGTGAAAGAGGAAACGAACTGATCGCCCGGAGCGTGGGGTGCACACCCGGCGGAAGCTCTAAAGGAGGATCTCCGCGCTGGATAGAGGGTCGAGCGGGTGATCCGACCCTCCATTCTTCCACATCCCGGGCCCGCCCGCGAACAGGGGCGTCCGCCCTCGCGAATGCGTGGCATCGCGGCATCCCCATGTCAAACTGTGCGGATGACGGTGCCCTTCGCGACCTCCTCCCGCTCGTCGGTGGGCCTGGAGTGGGAGCTGATGCTGGCCGACGGTGAGAGCGGCGACCTGGTCCCCCGCGCGCCGGAGCTGATCGCCGCGCTCGAGGAGAGCACGGCGCTGGAGCGCTACACGGTGACCGGGGAGCTGCTGACCAACACGGTCGAGGTGACCAGCGGAATCGGAAGCACGGTCGCCGCGGCGGTGGACGACATCGCGGATGCGATCGCCGCGATCCGCACCGTGACCAATCCCATGGAGGTCGAGCTCCTGTGCGCGGGGAGTCACCCGTTCGCGCAGTGGTACGACCAGCAGGTCACCGACAAGACGCGGTACCACAAGCTCATCGAGCGCACCCAGTGGTGGGGGCGGAACATGATGATCTGGGGCATCCACGTCCACGTCGGCGTGGAGGACGTGAACAAGGTCTTCCCGATCATCAACGCCCTCGCGGTGTACCTGCCGCACCTCCAGGCGCTGTCCGCGTCCAGCCCGTTCTGGGCCGGCGAGCGCACCGGCTACGCGTCGAACCGGTCCCTGGTCTTCCAGCAGCTTCCCACCGCGGGACTGCCCTGGCCGCTGCAGGACTGGGCGCAGTTCGAGGCCTACCTGCACGACATGGTCACCACCGGCGTCATCGCCGATGCGACCGAGGTGCGCTGGGACATCCGCCCGGCTCCCCGCTGGGGGACGATCGAGGTGCGCGCGTGCGACGGCATGTCGACCCTTCCGGAACTGGCGGCGGTGGCCTCGCTGGTGCAGGTGCTGGTCGAGCACTTCTCGCGCGAGCTGGACGAAGGACGCGCGTTGCCGTCGATCCAGCCGTGGTTCGTGCGCGAGAACAAGTGGCGCGCCGCGCGCTACGGCCTGGATGCGCGGATCATCGTGGACAGCGCGGGGACGCAGCGTCCGGTCCGCGACCATCTGCGCGAGACGATGGCGGAGCTGGAGGACATCGCCGTCGAGCTCAAATGCGCACGGGAGTTCACCGGCCTGGAGGCGATCATGACGCAGGGCGCCAGCTACGCGCGCCAGGCTCTGGTGGCGGATGCCGCAGACGGAGACCTGCGGGAGGTCGTGCAGCATCTGATCCGCGAGTTCCGCGCCGGTCCCACGCTGCGCGAGCACCTGGCCTCGCTGCGCCGCTGAGCCCGCGGCTCGGTGAGGGCACGCGCAGGCGCGCGCTGGTACGACTGACTACCCGCGGCCGAGGAGCTTCTGCAGTTCGGCCAGCTC
Organism: Microbacterium sp. zg.B48; assembly: GCF_024623505.1. Taxonomy (NCBI): domain Bacteria; kingdom Bacillati; phylum Actinomycetota; class Actinomycetes; order Micrococcales; family Microbacteriaceae; genus Microbacterium; species Microbacterium sp. zg.B48. Next base: position 14,897 of record NZ_JANJFE010000012.1, on the reverse strand, counting down.
GGCTTCGCTCGGGGCGCCCTGGGCCCCGCCCAGCCCGAATCCCGAACCCGTGGGCTCGGCGGGGGTGGATGCCGCGATGCCGGCGTTCTCGGCGGCGCGCTTGGCCGGGTTTCCGGACCGGGAACCCTTCGCCTTCTGCTGCTTGCCGCGCTTGGCCGACGCGCCCGGGCGGGTGCCGGGGATGGGGCCCATGCCCGGGATGTTCGGGGTGCCGCCGCGTGCGACGGTCTTCATCATCTTGGCCGCCTGCTCGAACCGGTTCACCAGCGCGTTGACATCGGTCACGGTCATGCCCGAGCCGCGGGCGATGCGCAGCCGGCGCGACCCGTTGAGCACCTTGGGGTTGCGGCGTTCGATGGGCGTCATCGAGCGGATGATGGCTTCGGTGCGGCCGAGGTCCTTCTCGTCGAACTCATCGAGCTGCTGCTTCATGTTGCCCATGCCGGGGAGCATCCCCAGCATCTTCTTCATCGAGCCCATCTTCTTGAGCTGCTGCATCTGGTCGAGGAAGTCCTCGAGGGTGAAGCTGTCCGTGGCCAGCTTCTCGGCCATCTTCATGGCCTCTTCCTCGTCGAAGGCCTGCTGCGCCTGCTCGATGAGGGTCAGGATGTCGCCGAGGTCGAGGATCCGCGAGGCCATGCGGTCCGGGTGGAACGGCTCCAGGTCGTCCAGTCCCTCGCCGGTGGACGCGTAGATGATCGGGCGTCCGGTGACGGATGCCACGGACAGCGCCGCACCACCGCGCGAGTCGCCGTCCAGCTTGGAAAGCACCACGCCGGTGAAGTCCACACCCGCCTGGAACGCCTTGGCCGTGTTGACCGCATCCTGACCGGTCAGCGCGTCGATGACGAACAGCACCTCGTCCGGGTCGGTCGCCTTGCGGATGTCGGAGGCCTGCTTCATCATCTCCGCGTCCACACCGAGTCGTCCGGCGGTGTCGATGATCACGACGTCGTGCTGTTGGCGCCGCGCCACCTCGACGCCGTCGCGAGCGACCTTGACCGGATCGCCGACGCCGTTGCCCGGCTCGGGTGCGTAGATCGCCGCGCCGGCCTGGCCGGCGACGACCTGCAGCTGGTTCACCGCGTTCGGACGCTGCAGGTCCGCGGCGATCAGCAGCGGAGTGTGGCCTTCCTTCTCCAGCATCTTGGCGAGCTTGCCGGCGAACGTGGTCTTGCCCGAGCCCTGCAGCCCGGCGAGCATGATGACCGTCGGCGGCGTCTTGGCGAACTGCAGTCGGCGCTGCTGTCCACCGAGGATCCCGACGAGCTCCTCGTTGACGATCTGCACGACCTGCTGGGCCGGGTTCAGCGCCTTGCTGACCTCGTCGCCCAGCGCCCGCTCGCGCACCTTGGCGGTGAAGTCCTTCACCACGGGCAGGGCCACGTCCGCATCCAGCAGGGCGCGGCGGATCTCCCGGACCGTTCCGTCCACGTCCGCGGGGCTCAGCTTGCCCTTCGTGCGGAGGTTCCGGAAGGTGTCGGTGAGGCGATCTGAGAGCGTGCCGAAGGTTGCCATAGTCCCTCGAGTTTACGCGAGGCGACCGGCGGTTCGATCTTCGCCGAGCTCCTGGAAGATCGTGATCTGCAGGTCGGCCGGGCCCCGCAGACGCGCGTTGACGGATCGCCACGGGGTCTCCCGCGCGGAGGCCTCCACCCGGGCCCCGGCCCGCACCAGCCGCTCGACCGTCGCGGCGGTGTCCTCGACCTCGAGCGCGAGGCGAACCCGGTCGCTGGAACCACCGTCGGTCTCGACCCGATCGATCAGGGACACCTGAGCGGCGTTGGCCAGCTCGAGGGTCGCCTCACCGGCACCCAGGATGACGACCCGGGCATCACCGTCACCCTGGTACGCCTCCCGCTCGGGCATCCCCACCTCGTCGCGGTAGAACCGCAGGGCGGAATCGTAATCGGCGGCCTCGACGACGACGCGCAGTTGTCGCACCGTGCCGGGCGCGCCCGCGGTCACGCCGCGGACGGCATCCAGGGCCGCGGCGAGGATGCGGGGCAGGGGCGTGCGCCCGGCTCCGTCGTCCGCCCACGCGTGCAGCGCCGCCAGCACGGCACCGCCGAACGCGGCGCCGAGCACCTCGGCGTGCAGGCGGTCCGCGCCGGAGCGCCGCAGCCGGTCCGACACGGTCCGGGCGATCCGTGACCGGCGCAGCGACGCCTCGCGCTCCAGCTCGTCGGCCAGTCCCATGGCATCGGCGTTGACCAGTGCCAGCGCAAGACTGTCCGGCGCGAAATCCGCGGCGATCGCAGCCGTGGCCGCGCGCGCATCGGCCGCGGCGTCGGCGGTCTGATCCTCCGCGAGGCGCACCTGCAGCTGCGCGACGCGCTCGTCCAGACCGGACCAGAGGATGTCGCCCTTGGAGGCGAAGTAGTTGAAGAAGCTGGATCTGCTGACACCTGCCCGCTGCGCGATGTCCGCGATCGATGTCGCGTCGTACCCCTGCTCGAGGAAGAGCTCGCAGGCGGCTTCGGCGAGGGTCTCGCGCGAAGAGGCGCGCGGCCGGCCGGTACGCGAATCGGCGTTCATCATCCCACTGTACGGTTTACCTGCGCGTAGTATTTGTACCGAGTGTAACAACGCTCTGCGAAGGGATCCGCATGCTCGATGTCATCACCGCCGGCCTGGCCCCCCACTACGTGCCCTACCACGAGGGCTGGGGGCTGCAGCGGCGCGTCCACGCCGAGGTGGTCTCCGGCGACCGACCCGACACGCTGCTGCTGCTCGAGCACGAGGCCGTCTTCACCGCCGGCCGGCGCACGCAGGCGCACGAACGGCCGACCGACGGGACCCCGGTCATCGACGTGGACCGCGGCGGCAAGATCACCTGGCACGGACCCGGACAGCTCGTCGGATACCCGATCGTGCGGCTGCCCGAGCCCATCGACGTCGTCGCCCACGTCCGGCGGCTGGAGCGGCTGCTGATCGATGCGCTGCGCCTGCACGGTGTCGCGGGATACCGCGTCGAAGGCCGCAGCGGGGTGTGGGTGGGCCGACCGCTGTCCGAGGACAAGATCGCGGCGATCGGGGTGCGTGTGGAGAAGGGCATCACGATGCACGGCTTCGCGGTCAACTGCGACAACACCCTTGCCGGATTCCGCGGCATCATCCCGTGCGGCATCACCGATGCCGGGGTCACCACCGTCAGCGAGGTGGTCGGCGGCGACGTCGCGCCGGCCGATATCGCGGACTCGATCGCGGCGGTCTTCGCTGCCGAGTACTCGGGGGTGCTCGCATGAGCGGGTGCGCGACGGGCGGCGCCGGCGCCGCCGCTCCCGCCTCCGCGCCGGGCGGCCGGAAGCTGCTGCGGCTGGAGGTGCGCAACGCGCAGACGCCGATCGAGCGGAAGCCGGAGTGGATCAAGACCCGGGCCAAGATGGGCCCCGAGTACACCGCGCTGCACTCCCTGGTCAAGGACGAGGGTCTGCACACCGTGTGCCAGGAGGCCGGCTGCCCCAACATCTACGAGTGCTGGGAGGACCGGGAGGCGACCTTCCTGATCGGCGGGTCGCAGTGCACGCGCCGCTGCGACTTCTGCCAGATCGACACCGGCAAGCCCGCCGATTACGACAGGGACGAGCCGCGGCGGGTCGCCGAGAGCGTGCAGAAGATGCAGCTGCGCTACGCCACGGTGACCGGCGTGGCGCGCGATGATCTTGCGGATGAGGGCGCCTGGCTGCACGCCGAGACGGTGCGCCGCATCCACGCCGACAATCCGGGCACCGGCGTCGAGATCCTCGCCACGGACTTCTCCGGCGATCCCGAGCTGCTGCGCGTCGTGTTCGAGTCACGGCCCGAGGTGTTCGCGCACAACGTCGAGACGGTCCCGCGCATCTTCAAGCGCATCCGCCCGGCGTTCCGCTACGAGCGCTCGCTGGACGTGCTCACGCAGGCCCGCGATTTCGGCCTCATCACCAAGTCGAACCTGATCCTCGGGATGGGTGAGGAGCCCACCGAGGTGGTGCAGGCGCTGCAGGACCTGCACGATGCGGGCACGGACATCATCACCATCACGCAGTATCTGCGCCCGTCGCCGCGTCACCTGCCGGTGGACCGGTGGGTCAAGCCCCAGGAGTTCGTCCAGTTCAAGCAGGAGGCCGAGCGCATCGGCTTCCTCGGCGTCCTGGCCGGCCCGCTGGTGCGCTCGTCGTATCGGGCGGGGCGGCTGTGGGCGCAGTCGATGATCTCGAAGGGGCGGGACATTCCGCAGGAGCTGGCGCACCTGGCGCGGGACATCGCCGATGAGGGGCTGACGTTCGCCCAGGCGGTGTGAGGCCGCGCGCCACGGCAGCGGCGGGGCCGCCTCAGTCGGCGCTGGTGACCGACAGAACGGCGCCGTCCGAGTCCAAGTTGACCAGGATGACGTCGTCGGTGGCATCCGGGTCCAGTGCGTATTCGAGCACCGCGAACGGATCCGCACCGCCGTGCTCGTCGGCGAGGATCGTCATGCTCATCAGCTGCAGGGAGCGGATCACATCGACCTGGGTGTCGCCGGAGATGTCCACCAGCAGCTCTTCGAGGTCGTCGCCGAGGGTCTCCTGCTGATGGAGGATGTACTCGATCACCTCACTGGTGCGGTCATCAAGCTCGGACACCATCGCGTTGCGCGCCGTGTGGTCGATGGACTCTATCGATGAGATCAGGCTCGCCGCGACGTCCAGGGCGGCCTCGGACACGTCGTCCTGGTCGGGCGCGGTGAGATCGACGGTCACCGTCTGATCCCCGAGATCGACGTTCTCGGACCAGAAGATCGACCCGTCCGGGCCGGACTCCAGGAGTCCGAAGTAATCGTGCTCAATCGCCATATCCCCATGAAACCAGCACGCGGGCATCGGCGCTATCCCGCCGCGGCGAGCCGTGAGGTTCGCGGCCGATATCGGGCGTCCGGGTCAGTCCACGAGGGCAGCGGCGAACACGTGCGGCGTGAATCCGGTCAGATCGCCGATCCCCTCGCCCTGGCCGAGCAGCTTCACCGGGATGCCGGTGCGCTCCTGCACCGCGAGCACGAATCCGCCCCGCGCCGACCCGTCCAGCTTCGTCAGGACAAGCCCGGTGACGCCGGCGTGCTCCAGGAACGCCTGGGCCTGCAGGACACCGTTCTGCCCGGTGGTCGCATCCAGCACCAGGAGCACCTCGCTGATCGGCGCCTGCTTCTCGATGACGCGACGGATCTTGCCGAGCTCGTCCATCAGCCCGCCCTTGGTGTGCAGCCGGCCCGCGGTGTCCACGAGCACGATCTCGGTTCCGGTGCGCTTGGCGTACTCGACGGTCTGGAAGGCGACGGAGGCCGGATCCTGGCCCTCGTGCTGCGGACGCACGATCGCCGCTCCCCCGCGCTCGGCCCACGTGGCCAGCTGGTCCACGGCCGCGGCGCGGAAGGTGTCGGCCGCACCGACGACGACGCTGCGGCCGTATCGCTGCAGGAACTTCGCGAACTTCCCGATCGTCGTGGTCTTCCCGACGCCGTTCACCCCCACCACGAGCACGACGGCGGGTCGTTCGGTCAGACGCAGGGTGGTGTCGAACTTCGCGAAGTGCTCTTCGAGCGTCTCCTTGAGCATCCGCTGCAGGTCGCGCGGGTCGGTCGTGCGGTAGCGCTCGACCTTCCCGCGCAGCTCCGCCACGATGCGCTCGGTGATGTCGGGACCGAAATCCGCGGTCAGCAGCGCCGTCTCAAGGTCTTCCCACGTCGTCTCATCGATCGTCGGACGGACGAACATGCCGCGCAATGCGCCCCCGAGGGACCACTTCTCTGCCATGCGAACAGCCTACGAGCACGCCGCGGTGGTCCGGGGACCTCGCCCACCGCGGCGCGCGAACCGTGCCAGCCCGGCTCACCGGGACCGGGGCGGGTCGGCCCGGAGCCAGTCCGCCAGGCGCGTCTGGAACAGCTGCGCGCTCTCGACCGGCAGCAGCGTCCGCTCGTCGATCTTCGCGCCGTAGTACTGTGCGTCGTCGTCGCGCACGACGGTGCGCGGGTCCCCGCGGAACGTCAGTCCGCGGCGGATGAACTCGTCCAGACCGAACACCTCGGGACCGGCGATCTCGATGTCCGCGTTCAGCGGCTCGGCCGCCGCCGTGCGCGCGACCGCGGTGGCGACATCCTCGGCCGCGATCGGCTGGATCAGGGCACCCGGAAGACGCACCGTATCGCCGTCCGTCGAGACGTCGGCGATGCTCTGGAGGAATTCGAAGAACTGCGTCGCGTGCACGAGCGAGTAGGGCATCCCCGATTCCCGGATCAACTTCTCCTGTGCGACCTTGGCGCGGAAATACGGGATGACGTGCGGACGGTTGGTGCCGACGATGGTCAGCGCGACGTGGTGACCGACGCCGGCGGCGCGCTCGGCGGCCAGCAGGTTGCCGGTCGAGGTGGTGAAGAACCGCAGGACCGCGTTCTCCTCGAACGACGGCGAGTTGGACACGTCCACGACCACATCCGCCGCGGTCAGCGCTTCGGCCAGCCCCTCGCCGCTGATGGTGTCGACCCCCGTGTTGGGTGACGCCGCGACCGCCTCGTGGCCCTGCTCTGCCAGCTGGGCCACCACCTTCGACCCGATGAGCCCGGTCCCGCCGATCACAACGATCTTCGCCATGTCCGTCGTCCTCCGTTCGGTGGCGCCGACCTCCGGCGCTCACCAGGTATGACCGGGCGGGCGGTGCCGATGTGACACGCGTCAGGCGGGTGCGCTCAAGGATCCGGTCGTGCGGCGTCGGCTCAGCTCGCGGCGCGGTCGCCGACGCGCTGTCCGACGACCGCCGACACCCCGTCCTGACGCATGGAGACCCCGTACAGCGCGTCGGCGATCTCCATCGTGCGCTTCTGGTGCGTGATCACGATGAGCTGGCTGCTCTCGCGCAGTCGCTCGAACACGCCCAGCAGCCGGCCGAGGTTCGCGTCGTCCAGCGCGGCCTCGACCTCGTCGAGGATGTAGAACGGGCTGGGGCGGGCCATGAAGATCGCGACGAGCAGCGCGACGGCGGCCAACGACCGCTCCCCGCCGGACAGCAGCGACAGCCGCTCGATCTTCTTGCCCGCCGGGCGCACCGAGACCTCGATGCCCGTGGTCAGCGGATGCTCCGGGTCGGTCAGGCTGATGCTGCCGGTGCCACCGGGGAACAGGATGGGGAACACCTCGCCGAACGCGGCCCGCGTGTCCTCGAACGCCGCGAGGAAGATCGTCTGCATCCGCTCGTCCAGCTCGTCGATGATCGTGAGCAGATCCGAGCGGGTCTGCGCGAGGTCCGCCAATTGCTCGACCAGGAACTTGTGGCGCTGTTCCAGAGCGGCGTACTCCTCCAGCGCGAGCGGGTTCACCCGCCCCAGCTGTGCGAGCTTGCGCTCGGCATCCTGCAGCCGGCGGCGCTGCTGAGCACGATCGAACGGAACCGATGCCGGGTCCGGCCCAGTCGCGGCCTCCTCCCGGGGCGGCACCCGCGCATCGGCGGGAACCGGCTGATCCGGACCATATTCCGAAAGAAGAATGTTCTCGTCCAAGCCGAGCTCGGAGGCCACGCGCTCCAGCAGGCTCGAGACGTGCAGGCGCTTCTCGTGGATCTGCAGCTCCAGACCGTGCACGCTCTCGGTCAGAGCGGCCAGCCGATCGCGGACCGTGGTCTCCTGGCGCCGCAGCTCGGCCAGTTCGGCGGTGACCGCGGTGCGCGCCGACTCGGCGGATGCGAGCTGGACGCGTGCCTGGCTGACGGAGCGGTCGACCGAATCCAGCACCGCGGGCAGCTGTGCCGCCACACCGGCGGCGACCTCGCGCTGCGCGCGCCGTAGGACCGCACGCCGCGCGGCCTCCGCGGCAGCCGCCCGCTCGCGCTCGCGCTGCCGTTCCAACTGCACGACCCGCGCTTCGCCCGCACGCACCCGCTCCTTGAGCGTCTCGACGTCCAGACGGGCGCGCATCTCCGTGTTCCGGGCGGCCTCGAGCTCGGCGAGCATGCCTTCGCGGGCGGAGGCATCCAGTATCGGTCGTGGTGCCTCACGGGCGCGCATCAGATGCTCCTCGGCCGCGTCCGCTGCACGCTCGGCCTCCTCGACGGCGGCCGCGGCCTGCGCGAGGCCGGCGGCGAGGCGGTCGCAGTCAGCGATCGCAGCCTCGTGCCGGACGGTGGCGCGGTTGACCTTCTCCGCGTGCGCCGCCAGAGCGGCATCGTGCGCCCGGAGCGAGGCCAGGGCAGACTTGGTGCGCCGCCGGGAATCCTCCAGCCCTCGCACGTCGTCAGCGAGGGCCTCGCGCAGGGAGTCCGCCACGACCACCATCTCGCTGAGGCGTTCGGCGGCGGCATCGCGCTCGGCCGCCAGCTCGAGCCGTGAGCGGCCCTGTCCCGAACCTGCCCGCAGGGTGTACTCGGTGTAGACCTCACCGGCCCGCGTCACGACCGTGACCGGTGCGCCCAGATCTGTCGCGGCGAGGGCATCCCGGGCTGCGGCGGCAGCCTCCAGGTCGTCCGCGACGACGACGTGGGACAGGATGCCGAGCACCCCGTCGGGTGCCGTCACCACATCCCGCGCCGGAACGACGCCGGCCACCGCCGGGAAGACCGGCGACGGGGAGTCCGCGTCGGCGATGGCGATGTCCACCACGCCGAGGTCTGCGCCGCGGACGGTGCGGGCGATCGTGAACGCGTCTTCGCGGGTGTCCACGAGCACGCCCTCCGCCAACGGGCCCAGCGCCGCGGCGATCGCCGTCTCGTAGCCGGGCGTGACCTTGACGGAGTCGCCGAGCAGTCCCCGGATCCCCGCGCCGCCGCGCGCGACGAGCTCCGCCGCCGCGTTGCGCACGTCCAGGGCGCGCCCCAGGGCCGTGGTCTGGGCAGCGAGGGATTCGCTCTCCCGCTCGGCGGCGTGCAGTCGCTCGCGCAGCAGGCCGACGGCGGCCTCCGCGTCGGTCGCCTCGCGCTGGGCCCGCTCGTACGCGGTGGCGTACTCCGCGGCGGAGCCTTCCGGCACCAGGTCGGGATCCACGCCGGCCAGTTCCGCTTCCGCCTCGGCACGGCGGGCCAGAGCGGCATCCAGCGCTCGCTGCTGCCGTTCCACTCCGGCGCGCACCGCGGTCAGCGCCGAGGCGGCGGCCTCGGCGGAACCGCGCAGCTTGGTCAGTCGCATGTCGTGCTCCGAGACCAAGGCACTCTGGGCCGCGATGTCCGCGTCCAGCGCGTCCAGTTCGCCGCGCGAGCGCACCACCTCGCGGGATGCCTGTACCGCGGCATCCTGGGCATCGCCCAGCCCGCCCGCGATGTCCTCGATCTCTGCCCGGACGTCGTCGATCATGGCCTGCGAGACGGTGGTCAGCTCCAGGCCCTGATCGTCCGCGGCCTCTCCGAGAAGCGCCAGCCGCTGCCCGGTCAGGGCGTAGAGGCTGCGCAGCCGCTCCTGGACGCGCTCCAGACTGTGAGCGACGCTGCGCGCCTCGTCCACCCCTTCGGAGCGCTGCTGCTCCTCGAGCGCCGCGATGCGCGTGCGCAGGCTCTCCGCCTGATCCTGCAGGACCAGCCGCTCGGTGTGCCGCTCCTGCTCGCTGCGCGCATGGGCGGACAGCTCCGACCGGAGCCCGGCGAGCTCGTCGGCGAGCAGCCGCGCTCGCGCGTCGCGGACGACCGCGGCGATCGTCGCGGCCTCGCGAGCGATCTCCGCCTGCCGGCCGAGCGGTTTCAGTTGCCGGCGCAGCTCGCCGGCCAGGTCGCTGAGCCGGGTCAGGTTCGCCTGCATCGCCTCGAGCTTGCGGAGGGTCTTCTCTTTGCGGCGGCGGTGTTTGAGGATGCCGGCGGCCTCTTCGAGGAAGCCGCGACGTTCTTCCGGGGATGCCTGCAGCACGTTGTCGAGGCGGCCCTGTCCGACGATGACGTGCATCTCCCGGCCCAGGCCCGAGTCGCTCAGCAGCTCCTGGACATCCAGCAGCCGGCAGACGCCCCCGTTGATGGCGTACTCACTGGCTCCGTTGCGGAACAGAGTGCGGCTGATCGTGACCTCGGAGTAATCGATCGGCAGTGCACCGTCGCCGTTGTCGATCGTCAGCTGGACCTCGGCCCTGCCGAGCGGCCCTCGCGTCGCCGTGCCGGCGAAGATGACGTCCTCCATCTTTCCGCCGCGGAGCGTCTTGGCACCCTGCTCGCCCATCACCCACGCGAGGGCGTCGACGACGTTCGACTTGCCGGAGCCGTTCGGCCCGACGATGCAGGTCACGCCCTGTTCGAAAGCGAAGGTGGTCGGCTGGGCGAACGACTTGAACCCTTTGAGCGTCAAGCTCTTCAGGTGCATGGAAACGTCCTCCGGCCCGGTCGATTCACGGGTTCACGCTACCCGAGGACCACTGTGATTCCGCGCAGGCGAGCCGGGAGCCGGGGCCGTGCGCCGGCGCTCGATGCGCTGTCGCGACACGCCCGTCGTCCGCCGAATCTGCGAATTCGCCTTGACGTGGCCGCTGGCCCGCGCTATCGTCTCTCTTCGCGTCCCACACGCGAAAGGAGGTCACCGATGATGCACATGATGAACCCAGGCTCCGCCCCGGTTCGCCGTTCCCCGTTCTGCGGAATCGCTCCGGTGACCTCGTCGTTCGGCGCCACTGCTCCCACCGCCGGCTGACCGCCGCGGGGAGGACTCTGCCCTCTGGACGTCTCCGTCCGCCCGGCCCGCGTATCAGCGGTCCGTTCCGGCAGCTCCTCGATGAGCGTTCCCCCTGTCGCGCGCCCGCGACCGCCCGCTCGGGCACTCCACCCTTCCCTTCCACTCGAAAGAGACCACCATGAACGACACACTGGCGCCCGTCCGGTCTCTCGGCTCGGACAGGCAGCTTCCCACCTCGGCGACGGACGGTGCGCGCCTGGCGCTCGCCGACCGACTCGAGCTGCGGCTCGGTCTGTGGCTGCTGCTGCGCAGCTCCCGCCGCCTCGACAGCGCACGTGATCACGGTGACCACACGCGCCGGCTCGTGAATGCCCGGTCCCGCGACGGCCGTCTTCACGACACCTTCCGTTCGCACGCTCTGAGCAGCGTACGGACCTGACCTGATCAGGGGGCCGCTCGCGGCGGCCCCCTGATCACCCGCTACCGATCGGACCGACCATGATCACCGCACCCGTCGACGTGGCACTTCTTCCACTGACGATTCCCACGACGATCGACGCACCGGATGCCGCCGACTTCATCTCGATGGTGGCCCTGCGCAACCGCATCTACCGCGAGATCGCCGGCCACGACGACCACTTCATCGCCGCCGACGAACTGCTCCCCCATTACCAGCCCGATCCCTACCAGGAGCGGCGCAGCTGGTTGGTCGAGGCGGACGGCCGTCCGGTCGGCCGTGTCGGCGTGGACTTCCCACTCGAAGCGGGGTCGCGCAACGCGTCCTGGCTCATCGAGCTGATCCGTGAGGTCTGGGGCCGCGGCATCGGCACGGCCGCCTACGCACACGTCGAGCGGTTCGCGCGCGGCTTCGGACGCACCGTCCTGCAGTCCTGGGCCGAGCACCCCGAAGGACCGGGCCCGCGGTTGCAGCCGCCCACCGGCTCCGGTTCGATCCCCCGCGACCACATCGCCCGGTTCTTCATCCGTCACGGCTACACCCTGGAACAGGTGGAACGCTGCAGCGCGTTCGATCTGCGCGGATCCTTCCAGAAGGTCGAGCAGCTCCTCGCGGTCGCCACCGCGGCCTCGACCGGCTATCGGCTGGTGCGGTGGTTCGCGCCCACTCCCCCGGAGTTCGTGGACGGCTACGGGTGGATGAAATCCCGCATGATCACCGACGCCCCGGCCGCCGCTCTGGAATTCGATGAGGAGATCTGGGATGCCGGACGCGTCGCGCGGCACGACTCGCTCTACACCGCGGCGGGGCGGACGCTGCAGGTGACGGCCGCACAGCACATCGCGACAGGCGAGCTGTGCGCCTTCAACGAGCTGGTCATCGGCAAAGACCGCACCCAGGCATCCAGTCAGGAGGACACGCTGGTGCTGAAGGAGCACCGCGGTCACAAGCTGGGCACCCTGGTCAAGTGCGCCGGCCTGCTCGCCTGGCGCGATGTCGCGCCGGACTCCCCTCGGGTCATCACCTACAACGCGGAGGAGAACCGCCCCATGCTGGACATCAACGAGGCGATCGGCTTCGTGCCGATCTCCTACGACGGCGCCTGGAAGAAGGTGCTGGAATGACCGATCTGACGCAGCGGACGCGCCCGACCGTCTCGCGGCTGCTCGTTCCGGAAAGCCTCGATGGTCCCGACGCCGACCCCTTCCTGGAGATGGTCCGGATCGGCAACGCGGTCTGCCTGGCCGATGCCGGGCACGACTACCTGCGCGAGGACCCGGACGAGGTCTTCGGCTTCTGGCAGGACCAGACCGACTGGACCCAGATCGGCTACGTCGCCGAGCGGGAGGGACGGATCCTCGGCGTGATCAAGATCATGATCGCCAACCAGGACGAGGTGACCTCGGCCGAATTCGACCTGATGGTCGATCCCGAGCATCGCGGCGAAGGCGCCGAGCAGGTGCTGCTGGAGGTCGTGGAGGACCGGGCCCGTGCCCGCGGCATCCGGACCGTTCAGACCTGGACGCTGCACCGCCCCGACGCAGCGGGACCCCGCATCGCCTCGCCCACCGGGTACGGATCGATCCCGGCCGACGACCCGCAGGTGACGCTGCTGCGTGCCGGCGGGTTCACGCTCGAGCAGGTCGAGCGCAACAGCGTGTTCGACCTGCACGGCGACTTCGACCTCGTCGAGGAGATGCTCGCGGCTGCGCAGTCAGCCGCGGGGAGCGATTACCGGCTGCTGATGTGGACCTCACCGACGCCGCCCGAGCACCTCGGCGGGTTCGCCTATGCGATCTCGCGGATGTCCACGGATGCGCCCACCGGCGGCCTGGTCATCGAGGAGCAGCACTGGGACGCTGACCGCGTGCAGCGCCGTGATGCCCGGCTGAAGGCTCAGGGGCTGACGGTGTCCGTCGCGGCGGCGCAGCATGTGCCGACCGGCACGATCGCGGCCTACAACGAGCTGGTGATCGCCGAGGACCGCACCGGGGCCACCCAGCAGTACGGCACCCTGGTCGTGAAAGGCCACCGCGGACGCCGGCTCGGCACCGTCGTCAAATGCGCGAACCTGCTGCGGTGGCGTGAGCTGGTCCCCGAATCACCGCGGGTCTCGACGTTCAACGCCGAGGAGAACCGGCACATGCTGGACATCAACGAGGCGATCGGCTTCGTGCCGGCCTCCTACGCCGGTGCGTGGCAGAAGGTGCTCAGCTGACCCGGACGAGCGGGCGCGGGGGTTTCTGGCAGTGCGGGCAGTAGTGGCTGGAACGGTTCATGAACGACACCCGAACGATCGGCCTGCCGCAGCGCGGACACGGCTGCCCGGTGCGTCCGTACGCGTTCAGGGAGTGCGCGAAATACCCCGCCTGACCGTTGACGTTCACGTACTGCGCATCGAAGCTCGTCCCGCCCTCAGCCAGCGCGCGCTCCAGCACGGTGCGCACGTCGGCAAGGAGCCGGTTCACCGCCCGGGTGGAGAGCGCGCGGGCGGGAGTCTCCGGGTGGATGCGGGAGCGCCACAGTGCCTCGTCGGCGTAGATGTTGCCCACCCCGCTGAGGACCGTCTGATCCAGCAGCACGCGTTTGATCGCCGAGTCCTTGCGCGTCAGCGCCACTCGGAACTCCCGGTCGCCGAACGCGGGGTCCAGCGGGTCGCGAGCGATGTGGGCCACCTGGCTGGGCACCGTCGGCTCGCTCGTTCCGAGGCCACCCGGTGCGCCATCCGGCGTCGGGACCAGCGGATCCAGCGTCAATGAACCGAACGTGCGCTGGTCGGCGAACACGACGACCAGCTCACCGTGGTCCGGATGCTGGATGTCCAGCCGCACCCGCTCGTGCCGCTCGGCCCGCGCCCCCGGCGCTCGCAGGAGGAGCTGCCCGCTCATGCCGAGATGCGCCACCAGCGCCTCAGCGGCAGGAACACCGTCGTCGCCGGAGTCCAGAGGCATCCAGAGGAACTTGCCACGACGGGCGGCACTGCGCAGGACGGCCCCGGTCAGGGCGGCTTCGAACTGCGCGCCGGAGCCGGAATACCGGGTGAGCGCGCGCTCGTCCACGACGGTGACGCCCCGCACGGTGGCGCCGCTGACGGCGGGGTCCAGCCCCGCGCGCACGACCTCGACCTCAGGCAGCTCAGGCATGCCGCCCGATCCCGGTCAGGCCCGGGCGCTGAGTTCGCGCCATGCCATCAGCGCGGCGGCCATCTCGGCCTGCTTCTTGCTGGATCCCGTACCGGCCGCCGAATGTTCGGCGACCCGGACGGTGGCAGCGAAGACCCGACTGTGGTCGGGACCGGTCGAGGTGACCTCGTATACGGGCGGCGGCGCGCCGAGGTGGGAGGCGAGCTCCTGGAGCGTGGTCTTGGGGTCGACCGACGCACCGTCGCGGCCGGGGTCATCCAGCAGCGGGTCGATCAGGCGCAGGACCAGAGCGGTCGCGGCATCCGGACCGGCCGACAGGTAGGTGGCGCCGATCACGGCTTCCATGGTGTCGGCCAGGATGGAGTCCTTGTTGCGACCACCGGTCTGCTCCTCGCCGCGACCGAGTTGGACGTACTCGCCGAGTCCGATGCCGCGAGCGACCTCAGCCAGGGCGACCGTGGACACCACGCTCGCGCGGCGTTTGGCCAGCGCTCCCTCGTCCAGCTCGGGGTGGGAGGTGAACAGTCGCACTGTCACAGCCTGGCCGAGCACGGAATCTCCGAGGAACTCCAGTCGCTCGTTGTGCGGGCCCTGACCGTGTTCGTACGCCCATGAGCGGTGGGTCAGCGCCAGCGACAGAAGCTCGGCGTCGATCTCGACGCCGAGCGTCGCGGTGCGGTGGGTGCGCTGTGCTGTCACGGCACTCACCGCGGCA
>NZ_JANJFE010000011.1:0-89747 GCF_024623505.1 Microbacterium sp. zg.B48 | reverse complement strand
CCCGGGCGGGGTGGGCCCGCCCCTCCCCCCGCCGCGGGGCTGCGCCCGCCCCCCCCCGCTTCTCGGTGAGCTGGATGCGCTGTGCTGACACGTCACTCACGGCGGCAGCGAGCTTCTTAGACGTCAGCGACCTTGCGGCCCTTGTACTCGAGGAACAGCTCGGTGCCCTGCGAATCGGTGACGACCTTCGCCTGGTGCGGACGGCTGTAGACGACCTTGCCGTTCTCCACCGTGGTGGTCAGCGTGATGGGCGCCGCCTTCCACTGGGCACGACGCGAACGGGTGTTGGAGCGGGAGACCTTCCGCTTCGGGGGGTTACCTGCCATGGCTTGCTCTCTTCTGTGTTCTCGGCGTCGGATTCCGCTAGTTGCGCGGCTCTTCGTCGTCGTGGTCTGGGGTGAATTGCTGGAGCGCAGCCCAGCGAGAATCGAGGGGCGTACGCTGCTCTGTCCCGGTGCTCACGGCCAGCCGCTCGCCCGTAGCCGGATCGAGGCCGGGGCAATCCGGCTGACACACCGGTTGAAACGGAAGCGCCAATACAGTCGCGTCCCTGACGAGAGTTTCAAGATCCACGTGGTCGTCTTGAACCTCGAAGTCAGTTGCTTCCATCTCAGGATACGCGAAAAGCTCCTGGAACTCGACTTCGACGGGCTCGACGATGTCGGTCAGGCATCGCCCGCACACTCCGACGTACTCGGTGTCGATGCGACCGGTCGCGAGAATGCCCTCGTGGACCGACTCGAGGCGCACATCGACGAGGACGGATTCGCCTTCGGGGACGCTCACCAGACCCTCGCCCCACTTCTGCGGGGCGGGCACGTCGAGGGTGAACTCGCGCATCTCGCCGGGGTGATGGACGATGTCGCGCGCGGGGACGACGAAGGGGCCGGAACGGTGCTTTCTCACGGTCGTCAATGCTACCGGGGTACGGGTGGGCGACGGCTGAATGCGAGGCACCGGCCGGATGCGGCTCAGATGTCCCGTGCGCCGGTGTCCAGGAATCGGGCCACCGCGGGCGGAACGAACGGCGAAACGTCGCCCCCGAGAGCGGCGACCTGACGCACCAGCGAGCTCGAGACCAGGGCATGCGCGGGATCAGGAAGCAGGAACACGGTCTCCACATGCGCGAGATGGCGGTTCACGATCGCCATCGGCGTCTCGTAGGCGACATCGATCTGCGACCGGATGCCCTTCACCAGCACCCCGGCGCCCACGTCGGTCGCGTAATCCACCAGCAGCCCCATGCTCCACGATGCGACGGTCACCTCGCCCTGGACGTCATCCTCCGCGATGGACTGCTCGAGCAGGCTCAGACGCTGGGCGATCGGAAGCATCGCCTCTTTGCCCGGGTTGTGCACGACCAGCACGTGCAGCTGGTCGTAGAGCGCCGCGGCGCGGCGGATGACATCCAGGTGACCCAGCGTCGGCGGGTCGAAGGATCCGGGGACGACGGCGATCCGACTGCTCATGGGACGAGCCTATCGGCGGGCGGGGAGAGTGCTCGGCCACGACGGGCCCGGACCGGCGCCGCGTCAGTTCTTCGCCAGCGCCGCGCGCTCCTCCATGCCCAGTCGACGCTCCAGCGCCCCCGTAAGACCGGGGTGCGCTTTCAGTGCCGGATCCTCCTCGAGCACGAGCTCGGCGGCCACACGAGCCTCCGCGATGAGGTCGGCATCCGTCACGACCCGCAACAGCCGCAGCGACGAGCGTGCACCGGACTGCGCGTCGCCGAGCACGTCGCCCTCCCCGCGGAGGTCCAGGTCGACCTCGGCCAGGGCGAAGCCGTCGAGGGTGCTCGCCACCGCTTCCACGCGCTCGCGCGCCGGTGTGCCGGTGGGTGCCTCGGTCACGAGCAGACACAGTCCTGCGATCGCGCCGCGGCCCACCCGGCCGCGCAGCTGATGCAGCTGGGACACGCCGAACCGGTCGGCCTCCAGGATCACCATGGTGGACGCGTTCGCGACGTCCACCCCGACCTCGACGACGGTCGTGGCCACCAGCACGTCGATCTCGCCGCGGGCGAACGCCTGCATGATCGCGTCCTTCTCATCCGCGGGCAGCTTGCCGTGCAGCGCGGCGACCCGCAGCTGCGCGAACGCCGGATGCCGGGACAGCAGGTCCACGACCTGCGCCACGCCCCACCGGGTCCGGGGCGCCTCGCCGACGACCACGGCGACCGGCTCATCGGCCGTGTCGTCCTTGACCGATGTCTCCGCGTCGATGGCCGCGCACACCACGAACGCCTGATGCCCCTGCGAGACCTCCTCGGCGATGCGATCCCACACCCGGGCGAACCAGCCCGGCTTCTCGGCGAGCGGTGCCACGAACGTCTGGATGCCGGCGCGGCCCTCCGGCATCGTGCGGATGGTGGAGACGTCCAGGTCCCCGAAGACGGTCATCGCCACGGTGCGGGGAATGGGCGTGGCCGTCAGCACGAGCGCGTGCGGGGCAGCGCCCTTCGCGCGCAGCGACTCGCGCTGCTCGACGCCGAAGCGGTGCTGCTCGTCCACGACGACCAGACCCAGGTCGGCGAAGGTGGTGGACTCGCTCAGCAGCGCATGGGTCCCGATGACGATGCGCGCCTGACCCGACGCGGTCCGCAGTGCGGCCCTGCGGCGTTCGGCAGCGGGCATCTGGCCGGTCAGCAGCGTCGGCATGAGCTCCGGCGCGAGCTTCGGACCCAGCATCCGCGCGATGGAGCGCAGATGCTGGCCGGCGAGGACCTCCGTCGGCGCGATCAGTGCCGACTGCCCGCCGTTTTCGGCGACCTGGAGCATCGCCCGCAGCGCGACGAGCGTCTTGCCGGATCCGACCTCGCCCTGCACCAGGCGGTTCATCGGCCAGGCGCCGACTAGGTCTGAGGCGATCTGATCGCCGACGGACACCTGGTCGGGCGTGCGGAGGAAGGGCAGCGACGCGTCGAATTCCGCCAGCAGTCTGCCCGGCGGGCGGCGGGTCGCCGACAGGGCGCGCACGGACTGCCGCTGCTGCAGGAGCGCGACCTGCAGGACGAAGGCCTCGTGCATGCGCAGGGTGCTGCGGGCCTGATCGACCTGCTCTTCGGATTCCGGGCGGTGGATGCGCTCCAGCGCCGTGCGCGCATCCAGCAGGCCGTCCCGCCGCCGCAGGTCATCGGACAGCGGATCGGGGACGGGTCCGAGACCGTCCAGGACGAGATCGATGATCTTCCTCAGCTGCCAGCTCGCGATACTGCCGGTGGCAGGGTAGATCGGGATGGGGAGGTTCGCGTTGGCCTCGGCGGTGAGCCGTGCGGTCTCCTCGTCGTCGAACAGCTCGTAGTCCGGGTGTGCGAGCTGCTTGGCACCGCGGTACTCCCCCACCTTCCCGGCGAAGACGCCCCGGCGTCCGGGCTGCAGGTCCTTCAGCCGCCAGGACTGGTTGAAGAAGGTCAGGGACAGCTCGCCCTGGCCGTCGCTGATGACGACCTCCAGCAGGGAGCCCTTGCGGTTCTGCATCCGTCGTTCGCCGGCCCGACGCACCTCCGCCACGATGGTGACCGGCTCCCCGACCGGAAGCGAGGAGATCGGGGTCAGCTCGCCGCGCCGCGCATAGCGTCGCGGGTAGTGCGCGAGCAGGTCCCCGACGGTGTGCATGCCGAACGCCTTCGCCAGCGCGGTCGCCGTCTTGCCGCCCACGGCGCCGTCCAGGCGCGATTCCAGGGCGAAGGCGGGCATCCTCCGAGTCTAGGCAGGAGGACCGACCACGCGTCGCGCGGGCTGCTGGGCCGCGTCCTCAGCTCCAGATCTGCGACGCGATGTCGGAGAGGAAGGCGTTGCCGTCGCGCTGGTAGGTCTCCAGGTACACCCACACGTCGTCGCGGGCGACCACCGTCTGCTGCACGCCGGCCATGTCGGCCGGTTCGATGTAGCAGTACGCGGCACCGAAGTCATCCGCCACTCCGCACGTCCAGCCCTCGGCCGGCAGCGCATCCGCCGCGGCGGAGACCGCGGCCGCGTCGGCGGTGCTGATCAGCAGCAGGACGCCGGCGACCTCGTCGAGGATCCAGTCGCAGCCCAGCGCGAGCTGAGCGTTCTGCGGCGCCTCGCGCTCGAAGCCCGTGCCGTCGCTCTGCAGGGTCATGTCGCCCACCGTGTCCTGGCGGGACATGTCCGTGCCGAGGGTGGTGCAGTCGGTGGGGAGGTTCGCCGGTGCGACGGTCGGGGCAGCCGGCTCGGTGGGGGTCGGCTCGGGCTCGGCGGTCTGCGTCGGCGTCGGTGCGGACGTCGGCGAGGCGGTGGGTGTGGCCGACCCGCCCGCGCAGGCGCTCAGCGTCACGGCGAGGACGCCCGCGAGCACGAAGGTGGACAGGGCAAGCGGGCTCGTTCGGCGCATCGTCGGATTCCGAATCTTTCAGGTGGGCTGGTGAACCTGAGCATAGGCGTCGCTCGCGCGTGCGCCCGGCCGGCGCGGCTATCGTGTTCGTGTGACACGGATCATCGCGGGACGCGCTGGGTCGATTCCGCTCGATGTTCCCGATGCGGGCACCCGCCCGACCAGCGACCGCGTCCGCGAGTCGCTGTTCGGCGCGTTGGAGTCGGCGGACGCGCTGCGCGGCGCGGCGGTGCTGGACCTGTACGCGGGCTCCGGAGCGCTGGGCCTGGAGGCGATCAGCCGGGGCGCGGCATCCGCAGATCTGGTCGAGAAGTCGCCGCGCGCCGCCGTGATCGTGGAGCGCAACGCGGCCAAGGTCGCCCGCTCGGTGGGACGGGATGCCGCGATCCGCGTGCATCGCGGCACCGTGTCCGCGTTTCTGGGCGGCCGGCGTGGTCCGTTCGACCTGGTGTTCATCGATCCGCCTTACGACCTCCGCGAGAGCGAGTTGACCGAGTCCCTCGCGCTGCTGGTCCCCGCACTGGCCGAGGACGCATGGGTCATCGTCGAGCGGGCCGCTCGTTCGCCCCGGCCGACGCTGCCGGCCGGGCTTCAGCACGTCCGCGACAAGAGGTACGGAGACACCGTGCTGTGGTGGATCGGCTCGGCGAACGGCTAGCGCTCACCCTCCGTGCGCGTCCCAATCCCGGTACGGATCCCATCCGCCCGGCCCGGCGTAGGCGGAGCCGTCGATGAGCAGCGGCGCAGCGGAGGCGTCTGGGACGTGCTCCAGTACGCGGCCGATGGGGCGGAACGGCCCCAGGTCGGCGCCGGCCGGGAACGTCGCGAGCAGGGCGTGGTCCTCGCCGCCCTCCAGCGCTCCGGCCACGTCCGCACCGAGCGCGGAGCTGCGGATCTCCAGGACGACGCCGGAGGCCCTCGCCATCCGCGTCGCATCCAGGGCCAGACCGTCGGAGACGTCCATCATCGCGGTCGCCCCTGCCGCGGCGGCCAGGACGCCGTCTGCGATGGGCGGGCGCGGCTGCAGCTGGCGGGCCACGGCCTCCGCGTCGGAGGCCGACAACGCCGCGGCATCCACGGCGATCGGGTCCCCGAGGCCGTCGGTGAACCGGCGGAACAGGACATCCAGACCGCGCCTGGCGACTCCGAGATCGCCGCGGACGGCGATGACGTCCCCGGGACGTGCACCGGAGCGGAGCACCGGTGGCCGGTTCTCCAGCACGCCGAGCGCGGTGACGGCGATCAGCAGCGTCGGGGACACCGTGAGGTCGCCGCCGACGATTTCGCAGCCCGGCGCGAGAGCCTCGCACGCGGCACGCAGGCCGTCCGCGAACTGCTCCACGAACGACAGCCGGGTATCGCCGGGCATGGCCAGCGCAACCAGCAGCGCGGTCGGCCGCGCACCCATCGCGGCGATGTCGGCGAGGTTGACCGCCGCGGCCTTCCAGCCGAGGTCGTAGCCGGTGGACCAGGCCAGCCGGAAGTCGGGTCCGTGCACCAGCGTGTCGGTGGTCGCGACCACCCGGCCGTCCGGGGCGGCGAGCACGGCCGCATCGTCACCGGGTCCGACCAGCGCCGAGGTGGGACCGAGCCGCGCCAGGATGGCACGGAGGATGTCGCCTTCGGACAGGTCTCGCACGGTCGGTTCGGCGGAAGGCGCGGTCACCCTCCCACGGTAGCGCTGGGTAGCCTGGAGTGATGTCCCGCCGACCCGCCGCCGCTTCCGCCGTCCTGCTCATCGCGGGCGTCCTGGCGCTGTCCGGGTGCACCTCGACGGTGTCGCTGCAGCCCGCCGCGGACGCGGACGACCCGGCCTGCGCAGACGTCACCGTGCGGCTTCCTGCACTGGTGGACGGCGAAGAGCGGCGCTGGACCGACGCCCAGGCGACCGGGGCCTGGGGGGATCCGGCATCCGTCATCCTGACCTGCGGCGTGACCCCGCCCGGTCCGACGACACTGCCCTGCCAGAGCGTGAACGGCGTCGACTGGATCATCGATGAATCCGAGGCACCGCGTTATCGGGTCACCACGTTCGGCCGCACGCCCGCCGTCGAGGTGTATCTGGACAACGACCTGGTCTCCAGTGCCGCGGTGCTGGACACGCTCTCGCGTGTCGTCTCGGTCCTGCCCGCCGACGGTTCGGCCTGCACGGATGCCGGGACCACGCCCTAGCAGCCGGTTCCCCGGGATTCGGGGTTACTGCGCAGGACGATCCAGGGCCGTGTCGATCAGCTCGGAGATCAGCTCCGCATAGGTCATGCCCGAGGCGATCCAGCACTTCGGGAACATCGAGATGGGCGTGAACCCGGGCATCGTGTTCAGCTCGTTGACGTAGAGGGCGTCGGCGGTGAGGAAGAAGTCCACGCGCGCCAGCCCGCGGCCGTCCACGGCGTGGAACGCGCGGATGCCGAGATCCTGCACCGCGGCGATCTCGGCGTCGCTGAGATCGGCCGGGCACACCACATCGGCCCCGTCGCCCCCGAGGTATTTGCCCTCGAAGTCGTAGAACTCCCGCGTCGTCAGCACGATCTCGCCGGGCAGGGACGCGCGTGCGCCCGCTCCCCCGCGGCCCTCCAGGATGGCCACCTCGACCTCGCGTCCGACGATGGCCGCCTCGATCAGCACCTTCTCGTCCTCGGCGAAGGCCAGCACCAGCGCCGCCTCGAGCTCTCCGGCGTCGGACACCTTCGACACGCCGACGCTCGATCCGCCGCGCGCGGGCTTGACGAACACCGGCAGGCCCAGCGCCGCGGCATCCGCGCGCACACGCGTCTCGTCGCGTTCCCAGCCGGCCCGCGTGACCGTGACCCACGGCGCGACCGGGACGCCGGCGGCCTGCAGGACGACCTTCATGAAGTGCTTGTCCATGCACAGCGCTGAATCCAGGACACCGCCGCCCGCGTACGGGATGCCGAGCATGTCGAGGAATCCCTGCACGGTGCCGTCCTCGCCGTGCACGCCGTGCAGGATCGGCAGCACCACATCCACGGCGCCGAGCTCGTCCACGGCGCCGTCCGCACGCCGCACCCGCAGCGATCGGTCGCCGCCGCCCTCCGGCCACAGGATGCGGGTGCCGTTGTCGACCACTTCGGGAAGCCGGTCGGCGTCCAGCGCGAACTTGTCGGGGTCGTCGTCCTCAAGGACGAACACGCCCTCGCGGGTGATCCCCACCGGGATCACCCGGTAGAGGTCACGACTGATCGCGTGAAGGACGCCGCCCGCTGTTGCGGAACTGATCGAGTGTTCGCTGGAGCGACCTCCAAAGAGCACCACCACCGCCGGCCTGTCCATTCTGCGTCCTCTCGCCCTGGGGCTGATCCTCGTCCGTCGTGAGATGCGGTGCGATCTCACGGGGATTCATCGTTCCATCCAGCACCCTCTTGACCTGCTCCGCGATCGGCATCTGGATGCCGGACTCGCGGGCCAGCTGGAGTATGGGTGCGACCGAAGCGAGCCCTTCGGCGGTCTGGTCCATCTGCTTGACGACGTCCTGGAAGCTGTAGCCCTGCCCCAGCAGCCGCCCGGCGGTGTTGTTGCGGCTGAGCGGCGACTGGCACGTCGCGATCAGGTCGCCCAGGCCGGCGAGGCCCTGCAGCGTCTCCACCTGGGCCCCCTGAGCGACCGCGAAGTCGGTCATCTCCACCAGTCCGCGCGTGATGATCGAGGCCTTGGTGTTCTCGCCGTACCCCACGCCGTCCACGATGCCGATCGCCACCGCGATCAGGTTCTTCAGCACGCCGCCGAACTCCGTGCCGATGACGTCGGTGTTCACGAAGGTGCGGAAGTAGCGGTTACGGGCGCGGCGGGCCACAGCATCCGCGGTCTCCTGGCTGGTCGAGGAGATGACCGCCGCGGTGGGCTGTTCACGCGCGATCTCGAGCGCCAGGTTGGGGCCGGAGGCCACCGCGATGCGCGCGGGGTCGCAGTGCAGCTCCTGCTCGATGACCTGGCTCATCCGCAGTCCGCTGCGCCGCTCCACGCCCTTCATGAGCGACACGATCGGCGCATCCGTGCTGGTCACCAGCGCGCGTACGGCTTTCAGATTCTGCCGCAGTGCCTGGCTGGGTATGGACAGATACACCTGCGTGGCGCCCTCGAGCGCCTCGGACAGGTGGTGCGTGGCGGACATCTCGCGCGGAAGGTTGATTCCGGGCAGGTACTGGCTGTTGCGCTTGGCCTCGTTGATCTCGTGCGCCAACTCCGGACGACGCGCCCACATCGTCACGTGGGCACCGCCGTCGGCGAGGACTTTGCCGAACGTCGTGCCCCAACTGCCGGCGCCGATCACTGCGACGCGGGGCAGCCCGGCATCCTGCCTACGACTCAAGGCGACCCGTCTCCCTCTGCCCGTGCTCGGCAGGATTCCAGCGCTTGGCCGGCGCGGGCTCGCCGCGCAGCTGTGACTGCAGCGCCGCGATGGCGTTCATCAGCCGGTCGGTCGCGGCGGTCAGCACAGCAGGCTGGGCCGGCGCCGCGGCCAAGTCGGACAGGTCGACGGGGTCGCCGATGATCACGCGGACCCGGCGGCGCAGTGGCCAGAGGCTGAGCTTCCCGTAGCGCGGCAGGATCTCCTGCGCTCCCCAGTGGGCCATCGGGATCAGCGGGATGCCGTCGGCCAGGGCCAGGCGGGCCGCGCCGGTCTTGCCGCGCATGGGCCACAGGTCCGGGTCGCGCGTGAGGGTGCCTTCGGGGTAGACGATGACGCCTGCGCCGTTGCCCACCAGCTGCTCGGAAGCCGCGATGGTCGCACGTGCGGCCGCCGCCGACGAGGAGCGTGCCACCGGGACCATGCCCGTGGCACGCAAAGCCCATCCGAGGACGGGAACCTTGAACAGGCTCTCCTTGACCATGAAGCGGGGACCGCGACCCAGCCGCCAGACCGCGACCGCGACGATCAGCGGGTCGAACTCCGTCGAATGACTCGGGGCGAGCACGTAAGGGCCCTGGCGCGGCAGTTTGTGGCCGTCGATGATCTCGATCCGCGCCAGAAGGCTGACCAGCGGAACCACGATGGCCGACAGCGGCCAGAACACGCTGGGTCGCGACGCCTCCGTGGACGTGCGCGACCTGGGCGAGGAGGGTGTCACGCGCTATCCGATGACGTCGAAGTCAGCGCCGAGGGCGTCGAGCTTGAGGAACAGCTTCTCGTACCCGCGGCGGATGATCCCGACGTTGCGCACCACCGACTCGCCCTCCGCGGCCAGCGCCGCGATCAGATAGCTGTATCCGCCGCGCAGATCCGGCACGATCACGTCTGCGCCGTGCAGCGGCGTGGGACCGGTGATGACGGCGGCCTGCTCGAGTGCTCGACGGGGCACGCGCCGGTCGGGGCTGTCGATCCCCTCCGGGTGCACCACGATGTCGGCGCCCATCTGAACCAGCGCCTCGGTGAAGCCGAGGCGGTTCTCGTACACGGTCTCGTGGACCACAGAGCGTCCCTCGGCCTGGGTGAGGGCGACGATCAGCGGCTGCTGCCAGTCCGTCATGAACCCGGGGTGCACGTCCGTCTCGACCATGACGGGCTTGAGCGGTCCGCCGCGGCGGAAGCGGATCCCGTCCTCGTGGACGTCGAACTCGCCACCGGCCTTGCGGTAGACGTTCAGGAACGTGAGCATCTCCTGCTGCTTGGCTCCGCCGACGAAGATGTCGCCGTCGGTGGCCAGCGCCGCGCAGGCCCACGAGGCGGCTTCGTTCCGGTCGAAGATGCAGCGGTGGTCGTACCCGCGCAGCGTATCGACCCCTTCGATCAGGATGACGCGGTTGGGCTCATACGAGATGATCGCGCCCATCTTCTGCAGCACGGCGATGAGGTCCATGATCTCGGGCTCGATCGCCGCACCGCGCAGTTCGGTCACGCCTTTGGCCTTCACCGCGGTCAACAGGACCTGCTCGGTGGCACCGACGCTCGGATACGGCAGCGAGATCTTCGCTCCGGTCAGCCCGTTCGGTGCCGTGATGCGGATGCCCTCGTACGTCTTGTCGACGATGGCGCCGAACGCGCGCAGCGCGTCCATGTGGAAGTTGATGGGCCGATCCCCGATGCGGCAGCCGCCCAGGTCCGGGATCAGCGCTTCGCCGAGCAGGTGCAGCAGCGGCCCGCAGAACAGGATCGGGATCCGGGATGCTCCGGCGTGAGCGTCGATCTCCTCGAAGTGTGCAGACACGGCGCCGCTCGGGTCGAAGACCAGCGAGCCCTCCTCGTCACCGTCCACGACGGTCACGCCGTGCACTTCGAGAAGGGAACGGACGACCTGAACGTCGCTGATGTCGGGGACGTCACGCAGCACGCTCGTGGTCTCACCGAGCAGGGCTGCCACCATCGCCTTGGTCGCCAGGTTCTTCGCGCCCTTCACCTCCACACGTCCGCTGAGTGGGCGGCCGCCGCGGATGGCGAGCGTCTCACCGGACAACTCCTGCTCCCCCGCCTTCGATTCTGCTGCGTCGCCTAGGAGCGTCTTCATCCGGTGGAACCTCACTTGTGTCTTCGAGGGAACAGCTGCCGACGATCCACCCTTGTGGGGCGGGCCGTCCAAGCCTTCGGGACCGTCTGAACTCAAGGAACAGGCAGTGTCCTGGGGCGCCACGCCTCTCGGCGAGCCTCGAACTGCGCGATCTTGTCTTCATTGCGCAGCGTGAGCCCGATGTCGTCGAGCCCTTCGAGAAGCCGCCACCTAGTGTAATCATCGATGTCGAAAGGAACCCGGAGATCACCGATCGACGCCTCGCGCGCCTGCAGGTCGACGGTCATCCGGATGCCGGGCTCGGCGTCGATCGCCGCCCAGATCCGCTCGAGGTCAGGCTCGGTGATGACCCCGGTCAGCAGCCCCTGCTTGCCCGCGTTGCCGCGGAAGATGTCGGCGAACTTGGGGCTCAGCACGACGTGGAAGCCGAAGTCGCGCAGCGCCCAGACCGCGTGCTCGCGGCTGGATCCGGTGCCGAAGTCGGGACCGGCCACCAGCACGCTGGCGCCCTGGAAAACCGGCTGGTTGAGCACGAAGTCGGGGTCCTGTCGCCAGGCCGCGAACAGCGCATCCTCGAAGCCGGTCTTGGTCACGCGCTTCAGGTACACCGCGGGGATGATCTGGTCCGTGTCGACGTTCGCGCGCTTCAGCGGCGCGGCGATGCCGGTGTGGGTGATGAACTTCTCCATGTCAGGCCTCTCCACCCGTCCGGTCGAGAACTCCGCCGGCGGCGGTCAGCGCCGGTTCGACGCTGTCGTAGATCGGAGTCTCCTCCAGATCGCTGGGGCTGGAGAGCGTTCCGCGCACGGCGGTAGCGGCGGCGACCAGCGGGGACACGAGGTGGGTGCGCCCACCCTTGCCCTGGCGGCCCTCGAAGTTGCGGTTGCTTGTGGACGCGCAGCGCTCGCCCGGGGCCAGCTGATCGGGGTTCATGCCCAGACACATGGAGCATCCCGCGAACCGCCACTCGGCCCCGAACTCGGTGAAGACCTTGTCCAGGCCCTCGGCTTCGGCCTCCAGTCGCACGCGCGCAGAACCCGGGACGACCATCACCCGCACGCCCTCCGCCTTCGTACGGCCGCGGATGATCGAGGCGAACGCGCGCAGGTCTTCGATGCGGCTGTTGGTGCAGGAGCCCATGAAGACCGCGTCGACCGGGACGTCCTTCAGCCGGGTGCCGGGGGTGAGCGCCATGTACTCGAGCGCGCGCTCTGCGGAGGCCCGGTCGTTGGGGTCGTCGTAGTCGGCGGGGTCGGGGACCACATCGCTCAGCGAGACGCCCTGACCGGGGTTGGTCCCCCACGTCACGAACGGCTCCAGCTCGTCGGCGTCCAGGTACACCTCGGCGTCGAAGACCGCGCCCTCGTCGGTGGGCAGGGTGCGCCAGTAGGCGACGGCATCCTCCCAGTCCTTGCCCTTCGGCGCGTGCGGACGACCTTCGAGATACGCGAACGTGGTCTCGTCAGGCGCGATCATGCCGGCGCGGGCGCCCGCCTCGATGGACATGTTGCAGATCGTCATCCGCCCCTCCATGGAGAGGGCGCGGATCGCGCTGCCGCGGTATTCCAGCACGTAGCCCTGGCCCCCGCCGGTGCCGATCTTGGCGATCACGGCCAAGATGATGTCCTTCGCGGTGACCCCCGTCTTGAGCGTGCCCTCGACGGTGATGGCCATGGTCTTGAAGGGCTTCAGCGGCAGGGTCTGGGTCGCCATGACGTGTTCGACTTCGCTCGTGCCGATGCCCAGCGCCATCGCACCGAACGCGCCGTGCGTGGAAGTGTGCGAGTCGCCGCAGACGACCGTGATGCCGGGCATCGTCAGTCCGAGCTGCGGGCCGACGACGTGCACGATGCCCTGTTCCTTGTCGCCCAGCGAGTGCAGGCGCACGCCGAATTCCTCGGCGTTGCGACGCAGCGTCTCGATCTGGGTGCGGCTGGTCAGGTCGGCGATCGGCTTGTCGATGTCCAGCGTGGGGGTGTTGTGGTCCTCGGTCGCGATGGTCAGGTCCAGCCGTCGCAGCGGCCGCCCTTCCGCACGCAGGCCATCGAAGGCCTGCGGACTGGTGACCTCGTGCACCAGGTGCAGGTCGATGTAGATCAGATCGGGTTCGCCGTTCTCGCCCTTGACCACCAGGTGGTCGTCCCACACCTTCTCGGCGAGGGTACGCGGCGAATCGGGTATGGCGGACTCGTCGGTCGAAGCAAAGCTCATGGTCTGTCGTTCTCCAAAGAAGGCGGGTCGAGGCCGTGACGAACTCCGCGGCGAGGAAGGCCCGAGAACTAGGACTCGCCGCGGCTGCTAAGGAGAAGAAGTGCCAGCCGCATCGAGCCAGAATACCACCGGCCCCGAAGCACCCGACGCCGTGGCGTGCAGACGCGCGGTCAGATCGCCCGGCGCTGCTCGATCAGCGGGCACGCGAACGGGTCCCGCTCCCCCAGTCCGACCCGGTTGATGTACCGGATCACGATCCCGTAGGACTCCAGCAGCCCGGTGACGGTGTAGGGCACCCCCTGACGGGCGCAGTACTCGCGGACGATCGGGGCGACGCGGCGCAGGTGCGGACGCGGCATCGAGGGGAACAGATGGTGTTCGATCTGGTAGTTCAGGCCCCCCATGGCCACATCTAGCGCCCAGGTGCCGCGGACGTTCCGGCTCATCAGCACCTGCCGGGTGAGGAAGTCCAGTTTCGCGTCCTTCGGCACGAGCGGCATGCCCTTGTGGTTGGGCGCGAACACCATCCCCATGTACACCCCGAACAGACCGAGCTGGACCCCGAGGAAGGCGAACGCGATGCCGGGCGAGAGCACCAGGAAGACAAGGGTCACGAACCCCACCAGGCGCAGGGTGATGAACGAGATCTCCACCCAACGCCGCTCCAGCTTCTCCTTGGAGAGGATGCGGCGCACTCCGGAGGCGTGCAGGGACAGACCCTCCAGCAGGAGGATCGGGAAGAAGAACAGCCCCTGGTGCGCCACCAGCCACTGCGCGACCGGCGGTCGAGGGGCGCGCGCCTGCTCCGAGGTGAACGCGATCACGGGCAGGTCGATATCCGGGTCGACGTCGATCTTGTTGGGGTTGGCGTGGTGGCGGTTGTGCTTGTGTCTCCACCAGCCATAGCTCATTCCGACGAAGAAGTCGCCGAGGATGAGGCTGGTCCAGTCGTTCCACTTCCCCGAGACGAAGATCTGTCGATGCGCGGCGTCGTGGCCGAGCATGGCGACCTGCGTGAACAGCACCGCGAACCCAGCGGCGGTGAACAGCTGCCACCACGTGTCGCCGATCAGGATGAAGGCGAGCACGGCGGCGGCCGTCACGAGCGGGACGGCGAGCAGCTTCGTCCAGTAGTAGCCGTAGCGGCGTCTCATCAGACCCGACGCGCGCACGGTCGCGGCGAGCTCAGTGAAGTCACTGCCTGTGGAAGCCGGGGTCCGGGGCTTGGTGGAGATTATGCCTGGGGACATAACGACCTCCTTAGGTCGTTGCTCGGCGGACACAGACTCGCCCGCTCTGCCCCGAAGCTACGCGCCGAAGCTGAACGACTCCCAGCTTGGGCTAGAGCTGGCCCTCGCCCGGGGCGGGCTGATCGACCGTCGGGGGCGTGCCCTTCTCCTCGGCGACCACCGCGGCCGCAGCGTCCCGCCCCGTAGCCCTCTTGTCCCGCGAGGAGGCGATCAGGCTCGCGATGGTTGCCACCGCCATCGAGAGCACGATCACGCCGAGCGACATCCAGGTGGAGATCTCCGGCGCCCACTCGATGTGCTCACCGCCGTTGATGAACGGCAGCTCGTTCACGTGCATGGCGTGGAAGACCAGCTTCAGGCCGATGAAGGCGAGGATGAACGCGATGCCGTAGTGCAGGTAGCGCAGCCGGTCCAGCAGGTCGCCGAGCAGGAAGTAGAGCTGTCGCAGGCCCATCAGGGCGAAGATGTTCGCGGTGAAGACGATGAACGGGCTGGTCGTGATACCGAAGATCGCCGGGATCGAGTCGATGGCGAAGAGGAGATCGGTCACGCCGATCGCGACGAAGACGATCAGCATCGGCGTGAACATCTTCTTGCCGTCCACGACGGTGCGCAGCTTCGCGCCGTCGTAGTGGTCGCTGATGTCGATCGTGCGGCGCAGCAGGCGGACGATGAAGTTCTCCTGCTTGACGTCCGAGTCGTGATCCCCCCCGGGGAACGCCTGCCGCCACGCCGTCCACACCAGGAAGGCGCCGAAGATGTAGAAGATCGGGCTGAAGTTCTCGATCACCGCCGCCCCGACCAGGATGAAGGCCCCCCGCAGGACCAGGGCGATGATGATGCCGACCATCAGGACTTCCTGCTGGTACCGCCGCGGAACGGCGAACTGGCCCATGATCAGCACGAACACGAACAGGTTGTCGATGGAGAGGCTGTACTCGGTGAGCCATCCCGCGACGAACTGCCCGGCGAACTCGCCCCCCGCGAACAACCACATCAGGCAGGCGAAGATGAGGGCGAGCACGACGTAGAACACGACCCACAGCGTCGACTCCCTGGTGGACGGGATGTGCGGTCGCTTGAGGATCAGCAGCAGGTCGGCAGCGAGGATCAGCGTCAGCACGATCAGCGAGCCGACTTCGAACCAGACGGGGAGAACGAGGTCCAATGCAGGGCCTTTCCAGAGCAGGGGGGCGGGGTCGGTCGAATCCCGAAAGTCTCTCCCCCGCGGCATCCGGTACGGAATGGCTGCGGTGCGTGCCCGGGGATGACCTCGACGGCTCCCGTGATGACGGACACGCGATGACGGGATACTCCCTCTCGCTCCGGCAACGATACAGCGTGGCGGATTCCTCCGAGGCATCTGAGACGATCCGTGCCCCCGCGACACTGTCCAGGTGAGAGACAATGAGGCTCCGCCGACGCGGGGCCGCCGGAGAAGGGATGAGGGATGCCGCAGCCGGCAGTCACGGATGACGCGGCCCTCGTGGCGCAGGCTGCGGGCGGAAGCGAGTACGCCTTCCGCGCGCTGTACCGCGCCTACGTCAGGCCGGTCTATTGGCTGGCCCATCGGCTGGTCGGCACCGCCACGGATGCCGAGGACGTCACGCAGGAGACGTTCCTGGTGGCGTGGCGCAAGCTGCCGGGCCTGGAGCTGGCCGGCGACTCCCTGCTGCCGTGGCTGGTGACGGTGTGCCGCTTCCAGGCGGCGAACCGGATCCGCACGCTCACGCGCGACCGGGAGAACACCGCGGGCGCCGCCGATGACGCCATCGCGTCGCCGGTGAACATCGAGCAGCAGATCGTCGACCGGGAGTTCGCGGAGCGGATCCTGCGCGAGGTCGACTCGCTCAGCCTCCTCGACCGCGAGATCTTCCGCCTCTGCGCCACCGAGGGCTACGCGTACCAGGCGGCCGCCGAGCAGCTCGGCGTCGAACACGGCGTGGTCCGCAATCGTCTCTCCCGCATCCGCACGCGCCTGCGGACCGTCGCCAAGGAGAGCACATGAACACCGATCAGCGTTCCGAAGCGTCCGCACCGCCGCCCGAGCTGCCCGTCCTCGCCGAGGACCGCATCGACGAGATGGAGGATGCGCTGTTCGCCGACATCGCTCGCGAGCGGTCCGCACGCCGGGCGGGCCGCAGCCGGGGATGGCTCATCGCCGGGGCCGCGGCGGCGGTCATCGTCGTGGCTGCGGTGATCGCTCCGAGCGTCGGCACGCTCGTGGGCGGTGCCGCCACGTACGAGTCCGCCGATGCGCCGGCGCCGCAGGTCCAGCCCGACCGGGGCGCGGCCGGGGTCGAGGCGGGTGAGGTGTCGGAGAGCACGAGCCTGAGCGACCTGGACGCCACGAAGCAGGCCGACGCCGCCGGCGGTCGCGACATCATCACCACGGCATCCGCCTCCGTCGAGGTGGAAGACATCGGCCGGGCCGCCGCGGCGATCGCGGATGCCGCGGAATCGCGCGACGGATACGTCGAGTCGATGAGCATCGGCCGGTCCGGACAGGTCCTCCCCGTCGAGCCCGGCGTCGTCTACGACTCGACCATGCCGTCCCCGTACCCGTCCGAGGGCGGATGGGTGACCGTGCGGGTTCCCGCGGAAGCGCTGCAGTCGCTGCTCGATCAGCTCTCCGGGGTGGGCGAGGTCACCGCGTCCACGGTCAACCGGCAGGACGTCACCGAGGCAACCCTCGACCTGGAGGCTCGCGTGGACGCGGCGCAGGCATCCGTGGACCGCCTCACCCAGCTGATGGCGCAGGCCGGCAACCTCACGGATCTGATCGCGGCCGAGTCCGCGCTGGCCGAGCGACAGGCGACGCTGGAGTCCTACCAGCAGCAGCTGAAGTACTACGACGACCAGGTCGCGCTCTCGACGCTGACCGTGACGCTGACCGAGCCCGCCGAGGCGGTCTCGGCCGATCCGGCAGGTTTCGGCGACGGCATCGCAGCCGGCTGGAACGGCCTGGTCGCCACGCTGAACGGCATCGTCCTGGCTCTGGGGTTCCTGATCCCCTGGATCGGGGTCCTCGTGGTCGCGGGGCTGATCGCGTGGGCGATCGTGGCGCTGGTGCGCCGCCGCCGGAGCCGTCGCACCGTCGCGGCGAGCGCGGGCACCCCTGCGGAGCCGGCGGAGTCGGGGCGGTCGGCCGCGGAGCACGGCACGCCGGAATGACGCATCGCCCGACCCTCGTCGTGGGAGTCCGGCCGCTCCTACACTGAGGCCATGGCGGCATCGGCATCGGCCTCGGCCTCGGCCTCGGCACAGCATCCCTTTCCGCACGATCCGATCGTCACGGCGACGCCGAATCCGGCGCTCGATGTCAGCACGTCGGTGGACCGCGTGGTTGCCGAGCACAAGTTGAGGTGCGGCCCGACGCGGCTCGATCCCGGCGGTGGCGGCGTGAACGTCTCTCGCGTCGTGCGCAATCTGGGCGGCCGCTCGGTCGCGGTGTATGCGGTCGGAGGTCCCGCCGGGCAGGCATACCGCGACCTGCTGGAGCGTGAGGGCGTCGTGGGCCGAGCCGTGCGCATCGCCGCCGGCACGCGCGAGAGCTTCACCGTGGATGAGACCGCAACCGGTCAGCAGTTCCGGTTCGTGCTGCAGGGACCCCGGATGCGCGAGCCCGAGTGGCGTGCGTTCCTGACGGCCGTCGCCGACGACATGCCCGTGGGCGGGTACATCGTGCCCAGCGGGAGCCTGCCACCCGGTGCGCCCGAGGACCTTTACGCCCGGATCGCCCGTTTGGCCGGCGAGCGCGGCACCCGGTGCATCGTGGACAGCTCGGGAGCCGCGCTGCGCGCCGCTCTGGACGAGGGCGTGTACCTGATCAAGCCCAGTCGAGGCGAGCTCGGCGAGCTCGTCGGCGCGCAGCTCGAGGACGAGCAGAGCCTCCTGAGTGCCGCGCAGGAGCTCGTGGACGCCGGCGCGTGCGAGGTGGTCGCCCTCACTCTGGGAGCGGACGGCGCCCTGCTCGTCACGGCGGACGGGGCGCTGCGGCTGCCCACGCCGAAGGTGCGCGTGCAGAGCACGGTCGGCGCCGGCGATTCCTTTCTGGGCGCTTTCGTGCTGCGGCTCGCGCAGGGCCGCGACCTTCGCTCCGCGTTCCGCGCTGCGGTGGCAGCGGGCAGTGCCACGGCGATGCTGCCCGCGACCGAACTGTGCCGTCCCGAAGACGTGGCGACGCTCGAGGCAGGACTCGAGCCGATCCCGACGGAGAACGGGTGACGTTCGTCCTGGACGAGTGAACCGGATTACGCGCGTCCTCGCCTCCAGAAGCGCCGCCCGGCACGACGTCGCGTCGCGGACTCCGCCTCCGCCGCGACGCGCCGGGCCGCGGCATCCCGCCGGTCCCTCCAGTCGCGCACCCATTCGTCGATGTCCACCGTGGGCGTGACCACCGGCGGACCCCCCAGCAGCTGGCGGCGCGCCTCGATGACGCGGTGGTTGAAGTCCGCGAGGTGCTCGCGCACCCCGGACTCGGCGTGCAGGTCGTCCAGGCGCGCCGCCAGGGTCGCGTACTCGGTGCGCAGGGTCAGGGCGGGCGGCCCCAGCCCGGTCAGCCGCTCGCGCTCGATCTTGCGCTTGATCCACCAGTCCGGATCGTGGGACGCGCCCAATCCCGGGATGGGCTTGCCAGCGCCGGGAAGATCGTCGAAGTCGCCGCGGCGGATCGCCTGTTCTATGACGACGTTGACCGCAGCGGCTCGCTGCGCCTCGGTCATGATGGCGGATTCGCCGTCCGGCTCGTCGTCCTCAGGGCGGTCCTCCCCCCGTTCCAGAGCCTCTCTGCGCAGGCGGTACCGCATTGCGGCATCCCGGCTGTCGTGCGCCACGCTCACCTCCACGTGTACCAGTCCAGGCTAAACGCGCACGGCGCCGGTGGCACGCTTCCGCGCCGGATCAGGCAGCGACCGCGCTCCAGGTCGACACGCGGGTCAGTTCTGCGATCTCGTCGGCGCTCAGTTCCACGCGCGCGCCGTCGAGCAGATCGGCGACCTGCTCGACGCGCGAGGCGCTCGCGATCGGCGCGACCACGGTCGGCTGGACGCGCAGCCACGCCAGTGCGGTCGCCGAGATCGAGACGCCGTGTGCCGTGCCCACGCTCTCCAGAGTGTCGAGGATCTGCAGGCCCTGGGCGGTGGCGTACTTCGCCGCGCCCCTGGCGCGCGGGGATGCCTGACCGGCGGCATCCGTGGACCGGTACTTTCCGGTGAGGAAGCCGCTGGCCAGCGCGGAATACGGCACCAGACCGAGACCGAACTCCTCCGCCACGGGGACGATCGACTCCTCGACCGTGTTGCGGTGCACGAGGTTGTAGTGCGGCTGAACTGCGACGGGAACGGCGCTGCCGGTCGCCTCTGCGATGCCGATCCACTCCCTGATGCGGTCGGCGCTGAAGTTGGAGACGGCGGTGTAGCGGACCAGGCCGTCGGTGACGAGCCGCCCGAAGGCGGCGACCGTCTCCTCGAGCGGCACCGAGGGGTCGTCGTAGTGCGCGTAGTAGAGGTCGATCGTGTCCACGCCCAGTCGCTGGAGCGATGCCTCCGCCGCCGCGCGCACGTTCTGGGCCGAGAGCCCCGGGAAGTCGGGATGCTTGCTGACCTTGGTGGCCACCACGATGTCGGCGGGGCGACGTGAGGCGAGCCAGGCGCCGATGATCCGCTCGCTGTCCCCACCCGAGTTCCCGGGGACCCAGGCGCTGTAGCTGTCGGCGGTGTCGATGAAATCGCCGCCGCCCGCGGCGAAGGCGTCCAGGATCGCGAAGGAGGCGTCCCGATCGGCGGTCCAGCCGAAGACGTTGCCGCCGAGGGAGAGGGGAAGGATGTCCAGGGAGCTGTTTCCGATGCGCGTCATACAGAGCCGCAACGGGTGCGGTGCGCGCCTATTCCCGATTTCCGGGAGCCGGCGGCGCCGTCGCACGAGAATCTCATTCACCGGAATGGAGTCGTCGACGGTACCGTTGCATCCGACATGCAGCGATTCGGAACCCTCTCGTTCGGACACTACGGCCCTCTGGGTGGCGGGCGGATGCTCTCGGCCGGTGACTCGCTGAAGCAGGCCATCGACCTCGCGCAGGGCATGGATGACCTGGGGGTGAACGGCACCTATTTCCGGGTGCATCACTTCGCACGGCAGCAGTCCTCCCCGATGCCGCTGCTCGCGGCGATCGCCGCTCGGACCGAGCGGATCGAGGTCGGCACAGGCGTCATCGACATGCGTTACGAGAACCCGCTGTATCTGGCCGAGGAGGCTGCGGCGGTCGACCTGATCAGCGACGGCCGGCTCGCGCTGGGCGTCAGTCGCGGCTCACCCGAGACGGTGGTGCGCGGGTACGAGGCATTCGGCTACACCGGGTCGACCGACCCGCGGGGCGCGGATCTGGCGCGCGAGCACTTTGCGACCTTCCTCCGCGCGGTCGAGGGCGACGGACTGGCCGAACGGGACTCCACCAGTCCCTTCGGCGGTGGCACCGGCCTGCAGCGCATCGAGCCCCACTCGCCGGGTCTTCGCTCGCGAATCTGGTGGGGGGCGGGCAACAGCGAGTCCGCCGCGTGGGCGGGACGCGCCGGGGTCAACCTGATGTCCTCGACCCTGCTCACCGAGGCGAGCGGACAGCCCTTCGACCAGCTGCAGGCTCAGCAGATCGACACGTTCCGCGCCGCCTGGCGAGATGCCGGCCACCCCGGTGAGCCCCGGGTCTCGGTCAGTCGGAGCATCTTCCCGCTGACCACCGCCGAGGACGAGCTGTACTTCGGCGGACGCCAGGACGGCGACCAGATCGGCGTGATCGACGGCATCCGCTCCACCTTCGGCAAGACGTATGCGGCCGCACCGGACCTGCTGGTCGAGCAGCTGCTTCAGGATGCCGCGATCCGCAGCGCCGACACGCTCATGCTCACCATTCCCAGCCAGCTGGGGGTCGAGTTCAACCTGCGGGTCATCGAGACCTTCGCCACCCACGTGGCCCCGGCACTCGGCTGGACGCCCACGCACCAGGCCGCGCGGGAACTCGACGTGTGACACGTCACCTGAGCCGCGGCGCTCATATGCCCCGCACGACCACTTTGCCCACGGTGTGCGCCGCGTCGATGTGCGCCAGCGCGGCACGGGCGTGCGCCAGCGGCCACACGCGTTCGATGTGCGGTGTGATCTCGCCCGCGGCCGCCAGGCGGGCCAGTTCCGCCGTGATCTCCGGCTTCGCGGTCGCCACGAGCGGCCGCAGGTGGCGCGAACCGAACACGGACAGCACCATCGCGCGGGCGATCACCGCGAGCGGACCGATCACCGGGCGACTGCCGCCGCTGACGAGCACAACGGTGCCGCCCGGCACGACGAGGCGGCGCAGCTGCCGCAGCGGATGATCGCCGGCGATCACCACCACGGCGTCGAAGGACGCCGCAGCAAGCTGCGAGAGGTCGGTGCGCCGGTGCTCGAGCGCGCTGCTCGCGCCGAGCGCCGTCACCATGGCAAGGGCACGCGGGCCCGCCAGCGCAGTGACCTCGGCACCCCGCAGGGCCGCCAGCTGAACGGTGAAGTGCCCCACGCCGCCGCCGGCGCCGACGATCAGCACGCGTGCCCCGCGCGCCGCAGCATCGTCGATCCCGGCCAGCGCGAGCGCTTGCCAGGCTGTGCCGCCGGCCATCGGCAGCGTGGCCGCGACCAGGTCGTCCAGGCCCTCGGGACGGCGCACGAGCCGTGCCGCGGGCACCACGACGAAGGGCGCGAGCCCGCCACCGGTGGTCTCGCCCAGCACAGCGTCGCCCACCTGCAGCGTCGTGACGGCGGCGCCTGCGCCCACGACGGTGCCGGCGATGTCGCGCCCCTGCACCGCGGCGCGGGGACGGCGCAGCCCGAATGCCAGCCGGAGGATCAGCGGGTCTCCCCGCATGACGCGGGCGTCGGCTGAGTTCAGCCCGGTCGCATGGACGCGCACCAGCACCTCGTGCGGACCCGGCGAGGGAACGGGCACGTCTTCGGGTGCGACGGCATCGGCGTCGCCGTAGCGGTGCTGGCTCCACACGGTCATCGCGGTGGGCAGGGCGGTGGTCTCGGCGCTGGCGTGGGTGGTCATGAGGTCTCCTCCTCGGGGTAGCGGAATACCGTGTCCAGGGGCGTCCGGAACACGCGCGCGATCTGGAAGGCCAGCTCCAGGGTGGGCGAGTACTTGCCCTGCTCGATGGCGATGAGCGTCTGCCGCGTCACGCCGATGCGGCGGGCGAGTTCGGCCTGTGTGAGTCCCGCGGCTTCGCGCAGGGCCCGGATGTCGTTGACCACCTTGGTGGGCTTGACCATCAGTTCAGGCCCCGGCGGTAGGCGATCACCTGTGCGATGCCGCCGATGAACGCCGACAGCGCGAACCCGAAGAACATGGTGTTGGCGATCCAGAACCAGGATGCCTCGACGGCACACAGGGTGATCACGCCCAGTCCGGCGATGACCATGAAGGCCTGACCGACGCGGGAGCCCAGGCGCGCGATGTCGCGGTCGCGGAGGTCCGCCGCGCCCACCCCGTCGGGGTCGCGCACGCCGGCGATCATGCCCCACACGATGCTGAGGACGATCGAGCCGGCGATGCTGCCGACGATCGTCCAGAGCATCACCGGCCACCACTCCACGTCGGTCAGCGGGCCGCCGGCGGCCGCCCGCAGGACGACGATGACGTATACCGTCGCCGCCACGAACGTGGCGATCAGCTGCGACCACGTGTTGCGTTCTTGATAGACCATGGGGCCCTCCTCGGAGTGTCAAGAATCTTTGACACTCCGAGTATGGGATGCCGCGGCATCCATGTCAAGAATTTTTTACATCGTGGAGAATCCGCTAGCCGCCCGCGATCTCGGGCCGCTACCCGGGCTGACCGGTGTGCTCGATGAGGTGCAGCTGGGTTCCGTCCGGATCGATCAGGTACCCCGCCCGCTGCCCCCATTCCCGCAGCGCGACCGGGATCAGCCGAGGGATCCCGGTCACCTCCTCGGGCACTCCGCTCGCTCTGACGGCGGCGTAGAGCCCGTCCAGGTC
This sequence comes from Microbacterium sp. zg.B48, assembly GCF_024623505.1. Lineage (NCBI taxonomy): Bacteria > Bacillati > Actinomycetota > Actinomycetes > Micrococcales > Microbacteriaceae > Microbacterium > Microbacterium sp. zg.B48. The sequence goes on along the minus strand of NZ_JANJFE010000011.1, from coordinate 66,451 downwards.
TGCGACGCGGATGCTGGCCATGAACCAGCTGGAGTAGGGATCGTGCTCGGGCGCGAGGAAGAACTCCAGCTCGACCCCGCCGCGCCGAATGATCAGCCAGCCTCCGTCCCGGTAGGAGACTGCGAACCCGAAACCGCCGTAGAAGGCGACTGTCGTATCGAAGTCGCGTGCGGGCAGATTGGGCACCGCGCGATCCGCGCTGTACGGACCTCGCGGCAGCGTGTGCCGGGTGAACTCGTCCAGCGGAGCGTGCCGGCCGTCCAGGGCGTCCCGCGCTGCGCGTACCTCGTCCGCTCCACCGGGTTCCTCGGTTGCGTCGTGGTGCGTCATGGGGCGAACCTACCCCGCTGGGTTTGCCGGATGAAGAGGGACCTCCGGCCGGATGCGGGCTCAGCCCGCGGCATCCTCCTTCATCTGCGGGCATACCCCCCCGGGCTGGGTCGCCAGTTCGAAGTGCCAGCGCTCGTTGGCGTAGGTCTGGCAGATCCCGTACCGGGCGCCGTGCTCGATCAGCCAGAGCTGCGCATCGAGCGGCACGATGTCCACCGCGTCGCCGGTGACGTGGCTGGAGCGATCCGGAGTCGCGACGTACTGGCGCGCGATGGTCTCGCTCGCATAGAGCTGGATCGCGTCGTCGAGCAGCCACTGCTGGTACTGCGGACTGCGCCACCCGCTGGTCACCTCGAAGGCCAGTCCTTCGGCCGCGGCATCCGTCTCGGCCTGGAGCAGCGCAGTGTGCAGGGCGCCGTCCAGACGCGCGACCGCCGGTACGTGCTCGTCGGCGAGCGTGACGATTTCGCCCTCGGCGATGAGTCCGTCCGCGGGCGCAGGGGCGAACGGGGTGATCGCCGCGGAGAACGTGGCGTGCACCATCACCGTCGCCAGCGCCGCGAGAAGCGCGGCGATACAGACGCCGAGGGCCAGGAGGGTGACCCTGCGGGCGCGGGTGGGCGGTCGGACGACGGACGCGGCTGCCAGTGATGTCTGCATGGTGCTATCGCACGCGCCGGACTGTTGCCGGGACGTACGCGCAATCGCATACGCCGGCGATATCCGCACCCGCCTACTCTGGGTGCATGCGCGTGCTGATCGTCGAGGATGAGCCATACCTCGCCGAGGCGATCCGGGATGGGCTCCGCCTCGAGGCGATCGCGGCCGACATCGCCGGCGACGGCGACACCGCGCTGCAGCTGCTGGCGATCAACGCGTACGACGTCGTCGTGCTCGACCGCGACATCCCCGGCCCCAACGGCGACGAGATCGCCCGGTACCTCGCGACGCAGCCCGAGAGCCCGCGCGTGCTGATGCTCACCGCCGCGGACCGGCTCGATGACAAGCAGAGCGGTTTCGAAAGCGGCGCCGACGACTATCTGACCAAGCCCTTCGCCCTGCGGGAGCTCATCCTGCGGCTGCGCGCGATCGCGCGGCGGCCCGCTGCGGGCGTGCCGCCTGTCGTCGAGGTGTCCGGCGTCCGACTGGATCGATTCCGGCGGGAGGTCTTCCGCGACGGCCGCTACGTGGCGCTCACCCGCAAGCAGTTCGCGGTGCTGGACGTGCTGATGACCGCGGGCGGCGGCGTGGTCAGCGCGGAGGACCTCCTCGAGCGCGCGTGGGACGAGAACGCGGACCCGTTCACCAACGCGGTCCGGATCACGATCTCGACGCTGCGCAAGCGCCTCGGTGAGCCGTGGGTCATCGACACCGTCCCGGGCGTCGGCTACCGGATGAGCCCGTGACCGGCAGCGGACGGCCGCGCGGCCTGTCGGTGCGGGTCAAGCTCGCGCTCAGCTACGCCGGCTTCCTGGTGATCGCCGGCATCGCGCTGTTCATCGTCGGTTTCCTGCTGCTGCGGTTCGTGCCGGACGGGAACCTCTCGATGAACGGCGGCGGGTTCGTTCCCAGCCGGCAGGACCTGGTCGAGGTGTTCGTGCGCTACGCGTGGTGGGCGATGGGCCTGCTCGTGCTGTTCGGGCTGGTGGGCGGATGGCTGCTGGCCGGCATCGTGCTGCGACCGCTCGGCCGGATCACCGCTGTCGCCGGCCGTGCCCGCGACGGCGAGCTCGATCAGCGCATCGATCTGCCCGGACCGCGGGACGAGCTCACCGAGCTGGCCGACACCTTCGATGCGATGCTCGAGCGGGTTCAGCGCACGATCGACGAGGAGCGCCGTTTCGCCGCGAACGCGTCGCACGAGCTGCGCACTCCCCTGTCGGTCATCCGCACGATGATCGAGGTCGCCCGGGCCGACCCTGCCGGGCGCGACGCGGAGGTCGTCCTGGAGCGCATCGGTGCGATGAACGAGCGGGCGATCCGGTCTACGCAGGCGCTGCTGACGCTCGCGCGCGCCGGGCGGGGCGTCGCGCTGGAGACCTCGGCACTGGACCTGGCCCCGCTGGTGGCCACGGTCGTCGACGATATGCGACCGGATGCCGCGGCCCGCGGCATCCGGGTGGCCGCATTCCTGGAACCTGCCCCCGTGCGAGGCAGCGCGACTCTGCTCGGGCAGCTGGCTGCCAACCTCCTGCAGAACGCGGTGGTGCACAACGTCGACGGCGGGTGGGTCCGCGTTCGTCTCGCGACCCTGCCGACGTCTGCCGAACTGGTGGTCGAGAACAGCGGAGTGCGACTGGATCCGCACGTCATCGCGACGCTGACCGAGCCGTTCGTCCGTGGCGCGGGACGGGCACGGACCGCCGAGGCGCACGATGGATCAGGACTGGGGCTGGCGATCGTGGCGTCCATCGTGCGGGCGCACGGCGGAAGCCTCACCATCTCGCCGGTGGACCAGGGCGGGCTTCACGTGCGGGTCACGCTGCCGCGCTGACGCGGTCGGGTCAGGGCAGCCAGCACGACCCGCACGACGGTGACGACGAGGACCCCGAGCGCACCGCCGACGGTGTTCCAGAGCAGGTCCTCGCCATCCGGCACGCGTCCGGGGATCGAGGCCTGCGCATGCTCGACCGCGGCCGAGAGTGCGAAACCGCCCAGGATCGCAAGCGGCCAGAAACGGCGGCTGAGCAGCAGCGCGAGCGTCGCGCCCAGCGGCAGGAACAGGACCGCGTTGAGCGCCCGCTCCGCCTCGCTGTACGGAATCCACACCAGCAGTGGGGCGGTGATGCCGTCCAGGAACTGCATGAATGCGCCCCGCGCGGGCGCGACCAGCCGCCGCGGCGCGAGCGTGAGGACGGTGACGGCGAGCGCTGCCAGGGCCGTTGCGACGACGCGGACGCCGCGGCGACGAGCCGTGGGTGTGGCGTGGCTCATGTGGAGCCTTCCCGCCGGCGTTTCGGCGCGCCGGCAGGACCAGTTCACGCCGCAGCGTGTTGCCGGAGCGTATGCGGCGCCTCCGACTTCTCCTCGGTCACTCGGGAGGCGCACCCGGCGCTCACTAGGCTGGACCGATGAGCACGCGAGTCCTGTCCGACGGAGCGGTGCTTCGGCCCGCCGAACCGGGAGACGAGTCCGGCATCCTCTCCTGCATCGTCGCATTGGCGGTGTATGAGCGTGAGCCGGATGCGGTGAAGAACACCGTCGAAGCCCTGCGGGATGCGCTCTTCGGCGCCGAGCCACGTGTGTTCGCACACGTGGTGGAGCGCGAGGGCGACATCGTCGGCATCGCGGTGTGGTTCCTGACCTATTCCACGTGGACGGGGCGTCACGGCATCTGGCTGGAAGACCTGTACGTCGACACGGACAAGCGCGGCGGCGGCTACGGGACCGCGCTCCTGGCAGCGCTGGCCGCGCTGTGCCTGCAACGCGGCTACTCGCGCTTGGAGTGGACCGTGCTGGATTGGAACGCACCGTCGATCGCGTTCTACCGCAGCATCGGAGCCACCCCGATGGAGGAATGGACGACCCAGCGGGTCACCGACGACGCGCTCTCGGCTCTCGCTGCGCGCTGATATCACCGAGCGCCTCGGCCGGCTCAGCGCTTCGGCGTCCACCCGGGCGGGAGGGGCGCCTGGAGGTCGGCTCGCTCCCGATCCATGCGCGCGGACCAGCCCTGGGCCTCCTCGGTGCCGTCGAAGCCCCCGCGTGCCACCCGGAATCCGACATCGTCGTGCGTCGCTCGCGGCGGGCCGCCCCGACGGGTGCCGGCCCTGACGCTCCACGCGTCGTCGGCGAATCCGCCGCCGCGGAAGACGCGGTAGTCGTCGTAGCGAGCGGGATCGAGCAGGTCCCAGCACCACTCCCAGACGTTCCCCAGCGTGTCGAACAGCCCGTTCAGGTTGGGCAGCTTCAGTCCGACGTCCTGCGGTGCCGAAACGCCGTCGAGAGAGGTCCAGGCGACCTCCGGGAGTGGGCCGTACTGCGGGGCCGCCGATCCGGCACGGCAGGCGAACTCCCACTCCGCCTCCGTCGGTAGGCGATAGCCGTCGGCATCCACGTGCCACGTCACCTCGGCGCCGTCGAAGGTGTACGCCGGATCGAAACCCTCCCACTCGGACGCGGCGTTGCAGAACCGGATCGCCCGCAACCAGCTCACCTCGACTGCCGGGCGCCGTGGATGAACACTCGGCTCGCCGATCATCTCGCCCAGCTGCTCCTGGGTGACCGGGAAGACACCGATCTCGAACGGCTGCAGCTCAACCGTGCGCCGGATCCGGCGCCGCGCGTCGTGCAGCTGCACCCGCCCGGAAGCGATGCGCGCCATCTCCAGTTCAGCCACCGGGGAAGTCTCGCACGACCCGGAAACGCCGAAGGCCGCGCGAGGTGGGAGTCCTCGTGCGGCCTTCGGTGGGACGCGCTGCGGCTCAGCGGCTGCGTGCACCCCGACGCGCGACGGCGACGTAGATACCGAGCACGACGATCGCACCGATGATCGAGCCGATGATGCCGGCAGGCTGCAGGAATCCCTGGGCCGGGTCGCTGCCGAAGATGAGGTATCCGAGGAAGCCGCCGACGAACGAGCCGACGATGCCGAGCACGATCGTCATGAGGATCCCCATGCTCTGCTTGCCGGGGATGATGGCGCGGGCGATGAAGCCGGCGATGAGTCCGACCACGATGAGGCCGAGAATGGTCCAGAGCATGACTTCTCCTTTGTCAGGTGGGTGCCGGCGAGGTGCAGACGCCCCAATTGAGACGCCGATCAGGCTAACAGGACGCTGAAATCTGGCCACTAATCAACGCTCGGCCCTTGACGGGTCGTCGTGGAAGACCCCATAATTCGCGTTCGCGGTCGTACGGGGCCTGCGTGCCGTTCCCACGTGCTCGGTGCGTCATCCGGAGCGTATGCAGTGGCCGGACGATCCTCAGGGCGTCAGACCGACCATCTCGGCACTGCGGTCCCAGAGCATCTTCGCCGCCAGGGGATCCTCCGACGCGCGGACCGCGCGAGCGGGCCGGTTCTTGGCGTAGTAGCCGCCGGGCACCCAGTCCAGGCCGGGCCGGCCGAGAGCGAGCCACGTCAGCCGGGATCCGCCCACCTCGACAGTGTCCAGCAGCCTCTTGGTGAGCGGACTGGTGTACATGAAATGCCACGATCCGCGAGCGCCGGCGGCGAAGCCGCTGGCGATCACGCCGGGGTGGAAGGCGACGGCACTGACCCCGTCGTGCCCGTAGCGGCGATTCAGCTCCTTCGTGAACAGGATGTTCGCGAGCTTGGCGTTGCCGTACGCCGCCCCCGCGGAGTACCTCCTGTCACCCTGGAGGTCATCGACGTCGAACCGCGCGAACCGGCGGGCAGCCTCGCTCGCGGTCTGGATCACGCACGCGCGGCTTTCGATCAGCCGGTCCATCAGCAGCCCGGTCAGCAGGAAGCCACCCAGATGATTGACCTGGAAGGTCAGCTCGTACCCGTCCACCGTGGTCGTCCGCTCCCCGAAGACGCCGCCGGCGTTGTTGGCCAGGACATCGATGCGCGGGTACGCCTCGAGCAGGGATGCCGCCAGCCGGCGCACCTGCGACAGGTCGCTGTAATCGGCCACGAACGATGCCACGCCCAGGGACCGGGCCACCGCGGCGGTCTTCCGCGGATCGCGACCGACGATCACGACCTCCTCGCCGGCGTCGCGCAGCTGCCGGGCGGATGCCGCTCCGATTCCGTCGCTCGCTCCGGTGATCACGATCGTGCGCGGCATGCTCCTCCTCAGGGTCGAATCCGGCCAGCGTAGTTATCCTGACACCGCAGCACCGTCAAGGCTTTGCGCCGGACCGGCGGGGTGACCGATGCTGGAGAGCCTCGTCGCTCGGCGAGGGACCCGCGCACCTCGGCGCGACCCGGCCCGGAAGGACACCAGGTGCCATCTGGCTCATCCGGCCGGCTGACCGTCTCGGTCGTGGTCCCCGTCAAGGACGACGCCACCGAGCTGGCGCGCTGTCTACGCGCTCTTGCGCTGCAGACCCGGACCGCGCACGAGATCGTCGTCGTCGACAACGGCTCGCGCGATCACTCCGCGCAGGTCGGGCGGGATGCCGGAGCGCGCGTGGTCCGCTGCGACCGGCCCGGCATCCCTGCCGCGAGCGCGTACGGTTACGACCAGGCGAGTGGAGACATCATCCTGCGGTTGGACGCCGACTGCCTGCCAGGCCCACGGTGGATCGAGACGATGGCGGTCGCCTTCGAAGCCCGACCCGAGGTGGCGGCCTTCACCGGCGGCGCCCGTTTCATCGACGGTCCGCGTCCGCTTCGCAGGTGGCTTGCCGCCGCGTATCTGGGCGTCTACGCCGCCGTCCTGATCCCGACCCTCGGGCATCTCCCCCTCTTCGGCTCGAACCTGGCGTTCCGCCGCGACGTGTGGCGCGGCATCCGCTCGCACGTCCACCGCACGAGCCCGTCGCTGCACGACGACCTCGACCTGGCGTTCCACCTCGGCGAGCGGCACCGCATCCGCTACCTGCCGGACGCGGCGATGGGAATCTCGATGCGCCCGTTCGCAGACCGGCGCGCGTTCGCGCAGCGCGTCGCGCGGGGCTTCGGCACGGTACTCGTGCACTGGCCGCGGGACTTTCCACCGGTGAGGTGGGTGCGCCTCGGGCTGCGCCGGGGGCTGCGCCGGCTCGGTGTGCCCGCGCCCGGACGCTCGGCGCGATGAGCGACGCGATCATCGGGACGGTCGCACCGCCCGAGCTGCACATCATGACGTTCAACATCCGTCGCCGCATGGACGGGCTCGCACGGCGCCCGGCGGATCGGTGGCGCACGCGCCGCCCGCTGGTGCAGGAGCTGCTCCGATCGGAGCAGCCCACACTCGTCGGTGTGCAGGAGGCGCTGCCGGATCAAGCCGACGGCATCTCGGACGCGCTCGGCGACCGGTACCGGTTCATCGGGTACGGACGGCGTATCGGACGCCGCGGCGAAGCGTGTCCGCTGTACTTCGATGCTTCCCGCCTGGAGCTGCTGGACTGGGAGCAGCGCGCACTCTCCGACTCCCCCGCGGTGGCCGGCTCCCGCTCGTGGGGGAACCTGATCCCCCGGGTGATCGTCAGCGCGACCTTCCGGGATCGCGCGACGGGCACCGATGTCTTCGTGGCGAACACGCATCTGGACCCCTTCTCGCAGCCGTCCCGGGTGCGCGCAGCGCGAGAGATCCGCCGCATCGTCGCCACCCAGCCACTGCCGGCCGTGGTGACCGGCGACCTCAACGCCGGCCCGCAGTCTCCCACCGTGGGCGAACTGCTCGCCCACGGCACTTTGACGGATGCGTGGCGGGCTGCGCACACGCGCCTGACACCCGAATGGGGCACGTTCCCGGACTACCGTTCCCCGCGCCTGCGCGGCGGTCGCATCGACTGGATCGCGGTGACCCCGACGGTGCGGGTGTCGCGCGCGGCCGTCAACGCACGACGCGTGCGCGGCAGCTGGGCCTCGGATCACCTGCCGGTGCAGGCCGTCGTGACGATCCCGCCGACGGAAGGACCATCATGAGGAGGAACTTCCTGCGGCTGCCCCAGGGGGTCGCTGAAGTCGCGGCGGATCTGGTGCGCGTCGTGGGCCTGGTCAGCGTCGTGGTCGCCGCGATCTGGTTCAGCCCCACGGATGCCGGCATCCTCGCCCTCGCCCTGCCCGCGCTGCTGGTGCCGCGCTTCGTCGGCGTGCGAGCGGCATTCGACATCGGCTACGGGGTGATCGTGCTGATCGCTGCCTGGAGCAATGTCATCGATCTGTATCGGACCGTTCCGGGGTGGGACCTGCTCGTCCACTTCCTGTGCACGGGGGTCATCGCCGCCGTTGCATACCTCGCGCTCGGCCGCTGGGGCATCGTCGCCGCTCCGGGCAGCGCATCCTTCGCGGCCCGGAGTCCCCTCGTGCTGGTGCCTGCCCTCGGTCTGGCCGTGAGCGCACTCTGGGAGATGATCGAGTGGGTCGGATACACGTTCGTCAGCGACGACATCTTCGTCGCCTACACCGACACGATCGGGGACATGGCGGTGGGCGGGCTGGGCGCGCTGGCAACGGCCGTGCTGGTCGCCTACGTCCGGCTCGCCCGCGCAGACCCGGCGGACGAACGCCGCGGTTCGCTGGTCGCCGAGCGCCGGGGTACCGGCACCGACGGTGTCGCCGGCGACGGCTGACTCGCGGCGGCGCACAGGCGGCAGGCCGACCGTGGCGAGCAGGCCGGTGGCTAAACTACGAGCATCGCCCGATGAAGGAGCCGCACAGGCATGCCGAAGATCTCCGCCCCGACGGTCGCCGAGCACCGCAGACGGCAGCGCGAGGCGCTCCTGACGGCCGCGACGGACCTGCTCGTGCGGGGCGGCGTCTCCGCCGTCACTCCCGCCGCCGTGGGCGCGGCCGCTGGGCTCGCCCGCCCCAGCGTGTATCAGTACTTCGACTCAACCGCTGGGATTCTGGCCGCGATCATCGAGGACTCGTTCCCGCGGGCCAACGCCCGCCTCGCCGTCGCGCTGGACGGACTCGTCGAGCCGCTCGAGGTGATGGACGCGTACGTGCGCGAGACCCTGCGCCAGGCCGCCGAGGGCGCGCACCGGCCGGCTGCGGCGCTGTCCGGCGCCGAGCTGCCGGAGCAGTGTCGGGCCCGGCTGTCAGAGCTGCATCGGGAGCAGGTGGCGCCGTTCATGGACGCGCTGCAGCGGCTCGGTGTGCCCGACCTGATGATCACCGCGCGCCTGCTCGGTGGCGTGCTCGAGTCAGCCATGGGCGCCATCGAGTCGGGTGCGGAGCCCGAGGCTGTCACCCGTGCGACGATCGCCCTGATCCACGCCGCGGTCCAGCCGCCCGGCCCGGCGCCGGCGTAGCCGAACGCGGGCCGGGCGGTGCGGCCCGCGCGGCGTGGCCGCTATGCGAGGGCTGCGCGTTCGTGCACGCTCAGATTGCCGTCGACCATCGTCAGCACCGCATCCATCAGCGGCAGGTGGGACCGGTCGTGGGTCACCAGCAGGGTGGCGACACCGCGGGTGCGGGTCAGCTCGATGATCAGCTCGATGATCGCCCCGCCCCGCTCCTGGTCCAGAGCGCTCGTCGGCTCGTCCACCACCAGCACGGAGGGGTCGTTCATGAACGCCCGCGCGATGTTCACGCGCTGCCGCTCGCCTCCGGAAAGCGCCTGCGGGCGCTTGTGCGCCTTCTTCTCCAGGCCCACGGCGGCAAGAAGCTCGAGTGCCTTCGCGCGCGTCGCCGACCGCGATCGCCGCGTCCTGGACGAGCCGAGGTGGCTCATCAGCTCGAGCTGCTCGAGCACCGTGAGGGAGGCGAGCAGGTTGGGCTGCTGGAAGACGATGCCGATCTCGTCCCGGCGCAGGGCTGCGGTCTCGCGACGGGACAGGCCCGCCGCCGGCGTGCCGTTGATCAGCACGTCGCCGTGCTGCGGGGAGATCAGCGTGGACGCCACGGCCAGCACGCTGGACTTGCCAGACCCGCTCGGGCCGGTGATCGCGGTGATCTGGCCGGGCCCGACCTTCAGGCTCGCCGCGTTGATCGCGGTGATGACGCCGTCGCCGTCTGGGTAGGTGAGGGTGACCTCGCGAAGTTCGATCATGGTCGGTTCCTAGCTGTTCTGAGCGTTGAGGGCGGCAAGCGGGTCGGCTTTGACGACACTGCGCAGCGCGAAGGCGGCTCCGACGAGACCGAGAGCGACCATCGCGATGCCGGGCAGCACCGTGGTGAGCGGACTGATCACGAAGGGGACGGCCGCGGGCAGCGCGGCTCCCGCTGCCACGGTGAGCCCGATCCCGAGCCCCACACCCACGAGGAGCACGACGAAGGCCTGACCGAGCGCGTCGCGCACCAGGCTGCCGGTCGAGGCGCCCAGCGCCTTGAGCACGGCGATGTCCTTGCTGCGCTGGATCGTCCACACCGTGAAGAACGCGCCGATGACCAGCGCGGAGATGCCGAGCAGCAGTCCGAGCATGAGCCCCAGCGAGCCGATCTCGCTCTTGAACACCTCGATCGCCATCAGCGACATCAGCAGCGAACTGGAGGCGGTGCCTGCCTGGGCGTCCACCAGAGCGGCGTCCGTCGGTGCGCCCCGGACGATCAGGGCCGTCGAGAACGGGGCATCCGCCGCCGTCTGCTTCGCCACGGTGGTGCGCCAGTCGTCGATCGGGATCCAGATCACACCGGTGTGGCTGTACTCGGCATCCTGTGAGATCCCGGCCACGGTGAAGGTGTCGCCGAAGATGGTGATCTCCTGACCGACATCGGCCAGCAGCGCCTCGTGCGAGCGCTCCGACAGGACCACGGTCCCCGCCTCGGTCGGAATCATCTGATCGGGCGAGATGTCCGCGAAGGAGCTGTCGACTCCGAACAGCGACGCGGTCTGCTCGCGGCCACCCGCTGCCGTGACTCGGCTGGTCAGGATGCCGAGCGGCTCGGCTGCCTCCACGCCGTCCGCCGCGGTCCAGATCGCCGCGGCCTCCGCGCTGATCGTGGAGTCCGAGAAGCTGAGGGACTTGCCGTGCGCGGGCTCCGAGAGCACCACCCTGTCGGCCTGGAAGGGAAGCACCGCCGAGATGTTGGCGTTGGCCAAGCCCTGGGTCAGACCACCGAGGAAGCCGACCAGGAGAGTGATGAGAAGCACCACAGCAGCGATGAGAGCGAATCGGCCCCGGGCGAAGCCGAGATCACGCCATGCAACGAACACAGTGAACCTTACTGACAGTTGTGTCGGTATAACTGCCGTCGCCAGCGTAGCACCGCGGAGCGGAGCCTCTCGCAGGTGGCTCACAGGCGGCGCGAGTGCCCCGGCACTGCGGCCGGGCGGAGCGGCATCCGCGGCCGGATACTCGAAAACCCCCCGGAATCCGGGGGGTTTTCAGTGTTGGTGACCCCAGCGGGATTCGAACCCGCGTTACCGCCGTGAGAGGGCGGCGTACTAGGCCTCTATACGATGGGGCCGCACAGGACAACCGTATAAGTATGCCATGGGCTCGGCGTACCCGACAAATCCACCCGGGTGTCAAGAACTTGCCCCGACCGCCCTCGCCCGGTTGACTCGGACGATGCGAGTCACAAAGCACCTCCACGCCGCGCTCACCGTCCAGGACTCCGGCAAGACCCTGGTCATCGACCCCGGATCATTCACCGACCCCCTGGTAGACCTGGGTGAGGTGGTGGCGATCGTCATCACCCACGAGCACGCCGACCACTGGACGCCGGACCACCTGGACCGGCTCCTGCGCAACGCCCCCGACATCCCCATCTTCGCGCCGGAGGGTGTAGTGAAGGCCGCGGCCGGCTACGACATCACCATGGTGAACCCCGGCGACACGGTGCAGATCGAGCCGTTCACCCTCAGGTTCTTCGGCGGGCAGCACGCCGTCATCCATGAGACGGTGCCCGTGGTCGACAACGTCGGCGTCCTCGTGAACGATCAGTTCTACTACCCCGGGGATTCGTACGCCGTACCCAAGGGCGTGGACGTGCGGCTGCTGGCTGCGCCGTTGGGCGCACCGTGGCTCAAGATCGGCGACGCGATGGACTTCGTCCTCGCCGTCGCGCCCCAGCAGGCGTTCGGCACGCACGACATGACGCTCTCGGTGATCGGGCGGACGATGCACCGCGCGCGGTTGCGCTGGGCCACCGAGAAGAACGGCGGCGAGTTCCTCGAGCTGGAACCCGGGGACGCGACAGACCTGTGAGGCCGGAGACGACGGATGCCGCGACCCCGAGGGCCGCGGCATCCGGGCGTCATCGTCCGATGACGCCCGGACGCATCACTCCGCGTCGAGGTCCGTCTCCAGCAGCGCCACGAGCTCGTCGAGCGCCTGCTCCGATCCCTCGCCCTCGGCTTTGAGCGTCACGACGGTGCCGTGCGAGGCACCCAGGCCCATGAGCGACAGGATGCTTCCGGCGTTGAGATCGGCGCCCCCCTCCACGGCGATGGTGACCGGGATCTTCTTCTCCTGAACGGCCTGCACGAACAGCTTCGCGGGCCGCGCGTGCAAGCCGGAGCTGCTCGCGATGGTTGCCTGACGTTCGCTCATGGGGGTTCACCTTTCGTAGAAGACGGCTGACTCCAGCATTCCGCATCCGAGGCGCGGGGGGCGAGGGTCACGCCGGAACCGCTACCGCGCCGATGTTCTCGGCCACCTTCAGCTCCTTGGGCGCGATGAAGCGCTTGAAGGCGACGACCAGGAAGGCGGTGACGAGCACGCCGGCGATGAGCGCAGCCAGGAAGCCCCAGACGGGACTGATCGCGAAGAGGACGAAGATGCCGCCGTGCGGTGCGTAGGACTGCACGTTGAACACCATGCACAGCGCACCGGTCACGGCGCCGCCGACCATCGAGGCCGGGATGACCCGCAGCGGGTCGGCCGCCGCGAACGGGATCGCGCCCTCGGAGATGAACGAGGCCCCGAGCAGCCACGCGGCCTTGCCGTTCTCGCGCTCCACCGGAGTGAACACGTTCCGGGCCAGGACCGTCGAAGCCAGAGCCATGGCCAGCGGCGGGACCATGCCCGCGCACATCACAGCGCCCATGATCAGCAGCGGTGCGGGGTTATCCGCCGATCCGGCCGCCAGTCCGGCGACCGCGAAGGCGTACGCCACCTTGTTGACCGGACCGCCCAGGTCGAAGCACATCATCAGGCCCAGGATCACGCCCAGGCCGATGGCAGCGCCGCCCGACTCGGTGAGACTGGTCAGCCAGTCGGTGAGCCACATCATCAGTGTCGCGATCGGGCGACCCAGGATGAGGATCATCAGACCGGACGCGATGATCGAGCCCACCAGCGGGATGATCACCACCGGCATCAGGCTCCGAAGCCAGCGCGGCGCCGGCAGGCGGCCCAGCCACCACGCCACCAGACCGGCCAGCAGACCGCCGACGATGCCGCCGATGAAGCCCGCGTTCATCAGCACGGCGACCGCGCCGGCGACGAATCCCGGTGCGATCCCGGGTCGATCGGCGATCGCGAAGGCGATGTAGCCGGCCAGCGCTGAGACGAGGAAGCCCATCGACGTCGAACCGATCATGTAGAACACCGAGCCCAGGTACTGCCCGAGCGCGCCCAGTGGCGAGGTGATCTCCTCGGTCGGCAGATCCCACAGCGAGTTCTGCGTGATCACCGTCGCGGCGTTGGTGGTGACCTCGTACCCGCCGAGCAGGAAGCCCAGCGCGATCAGCAGACCGCCGCCGGCGACGAACGGGATCATGTAGCTGACGCCGGTGAGCAGGATCCGCTGGATGCGCGCGCCGAAGGACAGCGGCGCGGCCGTGGGCGTCGACGCCGCGGTCGCGGTGCCGCTGACTCGTGCGGAGCTCGGATCGTTGGCTGCGGCGACCGCCTCGGCGATCATCTGATCGGGCTGTTCGATCCCCCGCTTCACCCCCGAGCGGACGACCGGCTTGCCGGCGAAGCGCTGCGGTTCGCGCACATCGACATCGGTGGCGAAGATGACCGCGTCGGCGTTGTCGATCACGTCTCGCGGCAGCGCCTGATATCCGCTCGAGCCCTGCGGTTCGACGACGAGGTCGATCCCCGCCTTCTTTCCCGCGGCGGTGAGGGCGTCGGCGGCCATGAACGTGTGGGCGATGCCGGTCGCGCACGCCGTCACGGCGACCACCCGGGCAGGGCGCCCGTCGACGCTCAGCGCAGCGGCGACGGGCGGCGTCGAGGCGGCTGCGCCGGCCGACGCAGCCGAGGTCGCGGTCGTCGCGGGTGCGGCGTCCGTCTCGCCGATGGCCGTGCGCACGATCGCGACGACCTCATCCGCGGTGGTGGCGGCTCGCAGACCGCTGGTGAACTCGTCCTGCATCAGGCTGCGGGCGAGCTTGGAGAGCACCGCAAGGTGAGCTTCGGCCGCGTCCTCGGGAGCGGCGATGAGGAACACCAGGTCGGCGGGGCCGTCGGGTGCACCGAAGTCGACACCGGGCTTCAGCCGTGCGAAGGCGAGTGAGGGCACGGTGACGGAGGGACTCTTGGCGTGCGGAATGGCGATGCCGCCGGGCAGCCCGGTCTCGTCCTTCTGCTCTCGCGCCCAGGCGTCCTGGAACAGCGCGTCGGCGTCGGCTGCCCTGCCCTGCTCGGCGACGCGTGCCGCAAGGGCACGGATCACCGACGCCTTGTCGGCGCCGAGCGGGGTGTCCAGCGACACCAGCTCCGGGGTGATTGTCTGGGACACGATGACCTCCAATGGTCGGGAGTGCGGTGCAGTTGTGGCGGGGGGCGATCAGAGAGCGCGAAGGAGGACCTCGCCGGCGGGCAGGTCCTGCGGTGAGGGGGCTTGGGTGCCTGGAAGCGATGCCGCCGCCGCGCCGTAGCGGACCGCGCGACGCAGCCGCTCGGCCGGGTCGTCGCCGGCCCCATCATGCGGGCCGTCCACGTCCGCGATGAGGTACCCGGCCAGGGCGCTGTCGCCCGCGCCGACCGTGCTGACGACGCGGATCGGGGGCTGCCTGGCCTGCCAGGCGCCGTCGGCGGTGACCAGCACAGCGCCCTCGGCCCCCAGGGTGACCAGGGCTGCGGCAACGCGGGCGGGAACGAGCGCACGTGCGACCGGAAGCACGGCCGCTGCCAGGTCCGTCCTGTCCGCGAGCGCGATGCCGGCCAGCTCGGCCAGCTCCTCCTCGTTCGGCTTGATCAGATCCGGGGCGGCCTCGTCCACGACCGCGCGCAGGGCGGCGCCAGACGTGTCGACGGCGACGTGCGGCGCCTGTGCGCCCCACCGCCGCCGAACGGCGTGGATGACATCAACGTAGAACCGGACGCCGACTCCTGGGGGAAGCGACCCGGCGAGCACCAGCCACGCGGCACCCTCGCTGGCGGCGACCACGGCGGCGATCAGCGCGGTCGCATCCTGCGCCGAGAGAGGCGCTCCGGGAAGGTTGAGCTTCGTGGTCACGCCGGCAGGGTCGGTGATCGTCAGGTTCGCGCGGACGTGTCCGTCGATCTGGACCGCATGCGCGGTGACACCGCTCGAGCGGAGCACCGCGGCGAAGGGATCGTCGCTGGCCAGCGGCAGGACCGCGAGGGTCTGGATTCCTGCCGCGGCGATCACCCGCGCGACGTTGATGCCCTTGCCTCCGGCGTCTTCGCGAGCGGATGCTGCTGCCTGCACCTCGCCGGGACGCAGGGTGTCGCACAGGGTGATCGTGCGATCCAGCGAGGGATTGGCGGTGACGGTCACGATCCTGCCACCGGGCTGCGCGCGCGCACTCATGCCACCCACACCTCCACGTCGGCATCCGCCAGGGCGGCGCCCAACTCGGCGTCCGGCGCAGCATCCGTCACGAGGACATCGATCTCGTCCAGGGAGGCGAAGCTCACGAGGAGGTCATGGCCGAGCTTCTCCGCGTCCGCGAGGACGACGACCCGCCGCGCTGCCCGCACGATCGCGGACTTGACGGCGGCCTCATCGGGGTCGGGGGTGCTCGCGCCGAACGTGGAGGAGATGCCGTTCGTGCCGAGGAACGCGATGTCCGGCCGCAGCCTCTCGATCGCGCGCACCGTATCGGCGCCGACGGCGGCGGCGGTCGCAGTGCGCACCCGTCCCCCGATGACGGTGAGCGATGACTCGGATGCTCCGGCGAGGGTGTGGGCCAGTGTCATGGAGTGCGTGACGACCTCCGCCTGGCCGCCGGTGACCAGCAACCGTTCCTCGAGTTGCGCGGCGACCGCATGCGTGGTGGTTCCGGCATCCAGGTAGAGCGATCCATGGAATCGATCGCCGACCAGCGCCAGCGCGCGACGCGCGATCGCCGCCTTCGCTTCGCTGCGACGGTGGGAGCGCTCCGTGAGCGTCGGCTCGACAGTGCTCTCGCGGTCCCGGACGACTGCGCCGCCGTGGACGCGGCGCAGTGCCCCCATCCGATCCAGCTGGTCCAGATCACGGCGCACGGTCTCGGTGGTCACCTCGAAGCGGCGGGCCAGGTCGACGACCCTCACGCGTCCTTCGTCGAGCAGCAGTCGCTCGATCAGCTCTTGGCGCTCCATCGCGTACACGGTTCCTCCTCGAATTTCCCACAGATTACAACACGTTCCCACACATACACAAGGTCCCTGTTGGGAACGCTTTGGATAGAGTCGATGGGTGCCCGACAAGCCCGCCGCCGAACTGGTCATCTCGGAGGAGCTCGTGCGCCGTCTGGTCAGAGCGCAGGCCGGCGCGGTTCCCGGCGCAGGAAACCTCTCCCTCGCGCATGTCGCGGACGGGTGGGACTGCTCGGTGTGGCGTCTGGGTCAGGCCTGGGCCGTGCGACTGCCCCGTCGGGCACTGTCCGCTCCGCTCGTTCTGCACGAACAGGACGTACTCGGCCCGATCGCGGCGCGTCTCGCCGTCACCGGCGTCGGCGTCCCCGCGCCGGTGGTGAACGGCCGCCCCCAGCTCTCTTTCCCCTGGGCGTGGTCGATCGTGCCCTGGTTCGACGGCGCGGCCGGCCTCGGCATCCCCCGAGCCGAACGCGCGGACTGGGCCGCACCGCTCGCGGCCGCGCTGATCGCCCTGCACGTCCCGGCGCCCGCGGATCATCCGGTCAACCCGGTGCGCGGCGTGCCGCTCGCGCACCGGGACGCCGGTGTGGCCGCGCGCCTGGCGTCGCTGCGAGGGCGCATCTCGAGCGCGGCGCTGGCCCGTGCGGAGATGCTGTGGGCGACCGCGCTGGCCGCGCCCGCGTGGACGGACGCTCCGGTCTGGATCCACGGCGATCTGCACCCCGCGAACCTCATCGCGCGGGGCTCTGCGCTGGTCGCGATCATCGACTTCGGCGATGTGACCGCCGGCGATCCCGCCTACGACCTTGCCGTCGCGTGGCTTGCCTTCGATCCCGTCGGCAGGGCGGAATTCATCGCCGCGACCGGCGAGCGGTACGACGCGGCGACGTGGACGCGCGCGCACGGATGGGCGGCAGCGGTGGCCCTCCTGCTGCTGGACCACAGCGACGACAACCCCGAGTACGCGGCGCTGGCCGCCGAGGCCCTCCAGGAACTGGTGCGCTGACCGCCGGAATCACGCCACGTCGTCCGTTTCGGCGATCCAGACCTCGACTGTTCCCGCGCGCAGGATGAAGCGCACGACACTGAAGTCGGGCAGCTGCAAGCCGTCGACCCGCGTCATGCCGGGGTAGTAGGTCAGGTCGGCAGTCGGGGCGAGCTGCTCGGGAGCGCAGCCCGCTGCCATCCATGCGCCGTCCGCGTCCGTGACGAAGACGCAGGTGGAACCGGCCTCGGTCTCGGCGGACCACACGGTCAGATCGTAGAAGGGCGCGTAGCGCACCGTTGAGGTGGTCGTCACACCGAAGATGTCGAAATCGATGGCGGCACCGTCGAGCGGAACCGAACGCAGGATCACCTGCGGATGCGGGGTGATCGCGCCCGGGACCACGAGCCCCAGGCCCAGTCCGGCGGCGGCCGCGCCGAGAACGAGCACCCACGTCGGGGGGCGGCGGCGCCCGCGTGTCCGCGCCCCGCCGGCCTGGGTGCCGGTGGCGACTACGGACGCTACGGGCGCGGGCGCGGACGCGTCGGGCGCGGCTGCCGCGACCTCGGAAGCCGGAGAGGACACGTCCTCTGCGCGCACCAGATCCTCCAACTCCAGCAGCCGGGCCACGGCCGCGGAGTCCTGCTGGATGTCGGCATCCGGCCCGTACGCCCGCGTGCGCAGCGCGGCCAGTTCGCGCGCGCGCTCTGAGGAGGACGACACGGCAGCATCCATGGCTTCATTATGATCCCGTGCCTCTTGTCACGCTGATGCCTTTCAGCGAGACTGACAGACCACGGATCGCTGCAACCCGGCGCACGACCCGACCCGGATCACGCAGCGCTGCGCACGATCGGTTCCTTCCCGTCAGGGCTCTCGAAGAGGAGAAGAAGTGACTCAGACGACGGCCGCGGCCGCACCCGGGATCCGCACGGATCTGATGATCGCAGGTCGCTGGCAGGAGGCGGTGGACGGCGCCCGCATGGAGGTCACCAATCCGGCGACGGGCGAAAGGCTCGGCGAGGTCGCCGCGGCATCGACGGCCGACGTGGATGCCGCCGTCCAGGCCGCGCGAGCCGCGTTCGACGCCGGCAGCTGGTCGAGGATCTCGGGACGAGAGCGCTCTCGCGTACTCCTGCGCGTGGCCGCGCTGATCCGAGAGCGGGCCGAAGAACTGGCGCAGGCCGAGAGCCTGGATGTCGGCAAGCCCATCCTGTTCGCGCGGATGATCGACGTGCCGACCGCCGCGGACCAGTTCGAGTACTTCGCGAGCCTGGCGCAGCACCTCGACGGATCCGTCCGGGAGACGCCCCTGCCCGCGTTCGCGTTCACACGACGTGAACCGCGAGGGGTGGTCGCGGCGATCAGTCCGTTCAACTTCCCGCTGATCCTCTCCAGCTCCAAGCTCGCCCCCGCGCTCGCGGCCGGCAACACCGTCGTTCACAAGCCCGCCCCGCAGACGCCGTTGAGTGCGCTGCTGATGGCCGAGATCCTGCACGACGCCGGCGTCCCGGACGGGGTCTACAACCTCGTCGTCGGACCCGGGGCCGAACTGGGCGACGCCCTGGTGCGGCATCCGGGCGTCGACATGATCGCCTTCACCGGGTCCACGGCCGTCGGCCGGATCGTGGCGCGCACCGCGGGAGAGCACCTCAAGCCGATCGTGGCGGAGCTCGGCGGCAACGCCGCCAACATCGTCTTCGCCGACGCGGACGTGGACAAGGCGATCGGGGCCGTGATCAACGCATTCGTGTTCAACACCGGCCAATTCTGCATGGCCGGTCCGCGGCTGCTGGTGGAGCGTCCGCTGTACGACACCGTCGTGGGCATTCTGGGTCAGGCCGTCGGTGGTGTCCCGCTGGGTCGTCCGAGTGATCCCGGCACCGTCATCGGGCCACTGGCCAGCCGGGTGCAGTTGGAGAAGGTCGAGGAGATGGTGCAGGATGCCGTCGCCTCGGGCGGCACGATCATCACCGGCGGTCATCGCGTCGAGCTGGACGGCGGGTTCTACTTCGCCCCCACCGTGATCGCCGGGCTCGGCAACGACGCGGTCGCCGTGCAGGAAGAGGTATTCGGCCCGGTGCTGACGGTCCAGCCCTTCGACACGGAGGATGAGGCGATCGGCCTCGCCAACAGCACCGCGTACGGGCTGGCGGCCGGCGTGCAGACCGGCAGCATCAGCCGCGCCCACCGCGTGGCCAACCGGCTGGAGGCGGGCATCATCTGGATCAACGGCTGGGCGATGCTCGATCCCGCCGTCCCGTTCGGCGGGGTGAAGTCCTCCGGCTGGGGGCGCGAGAGCGGGCCGGAGGCGCTGGAGTCGTTCACCAGGTCCAAGTCGGTGATCATCGCGATCGATCCCGCGGACGTCTCGTAGCCCGGATCCGGAACGGGCGACGGGACCTTCGGCACGCGCGCACGGACCTCCGTACGGACAGACTTCGTCCATACGGGTCCGAACGAGGAGGAATCATGCGTGCAGCGGTCGTCACAGCCTTCGGGTCACCGGCGCGAGTCGAGGAGCGTCCCGTTCCTCAACCGGGCCCAGGCCAGGTTTTGGTCCGGCTCGAAGCCTGCGGTCTCTGTCATACCGACATCCACGCGATGCACGGCGACTGGCCCGTCAAGGCGCATCTGCCCCTCGTTCCGGGGCACGAAGGCGTCGGGATCGTTGAAGAGCTTGGGGAGGGTGTGACGACGCGGCGCGTCGGTCAGCGCGTCGCCATGCCGTGGCTCGGCCACGCCTGTGGGGAATGCCGCTACTGCATCGACGGACGGGAGAACCTGTGTGAAAAGCAGTTCAATAACGGGTACGCCGTCGATGGCGGCTACGCCGAGTACATGCTCGCCGACGCACGCTTCGCCGTCCCGGTTCCGGACAACGTCACGCCCTTGGACGCTGCACCGTTGACGTGCGCGGGCGTCACGACCTATGCCGCCATCAAGAACGCCCGCATCACCCCCGGGGAAACAGTCGCGGTGTTCGGCATCGGAGGCCTCGGTCACCTGGCGGTCCAGTATGCCCGGCTCGTCGGCGCCAAGGTCATCGCGGTCGATGTCACGGAGGAAAAGCTGGAACTGGCCACCGAACTCGGCGCTGACTTCGTCGTGAACGCACGTCGCGAGGATCCGGTACAGGCGATCCGCAACCTCGGCGGTGCGGACGCCGCGATCATCCTCGCGGTAGCGCCGGCCGTCTTCGGTCAGGCCTTCGACGCGCTCAACCGCGGCGGGCGCCTGGTCCTGGTCTCACTGCCCGCCGAGGGAACGCTTACGGTGCCGATCTTCGACACGGTCCTTAAGGGCATCAGCATCATCGGCTCGATCGTCGGGACCCGGCAGGACCTCGCAGAGGTCTTCGCCCTTCACGCCGCGGGACGCACCCGCGTGATCACCGAGACGCGCGAGCTGCAACAGGTGAACGACTCGGTCGACGAGGTGCTTGCCGGTACGGTGCCCGCACGGCTGGTCTTCATGTACCACACCGCCGACCTCGTTCCGGAGGGGGACGGCAGCGGCGGGGGAAGATGACTGCGGCCTGAGCGTCGAGCCGTCGGCGGCGCAGTCAATACCGACTCGTGATATGGCGGATTCGTGTCACCACTAGACTCGGCGTCAGTCGGTGCGCCAACCGGCCATTCGGGGGAGGCACGGGCATGTCGACGACAACAGAGGAGTCTTCGCGGCCTGGCCGCCTGCACCGCGTGGTGACGCTGATCGCCGTGCTCGGGCTGGTCGCGAGCGGTACGATCGCGGGCGTGTCGACATCCGTCTCGACCGCATCCGCCGCCGAGACCACCGGATGCGCGCCCTTCCACCAGCCCTACTCCGGCGACCCCGCGTACGTGAAGGGCGACAAGGTCACCTTCAGCGGCAAGGTCTACGTGTCGTCGTTCGCGCCGAACTGGTGGTCGCCGAGCGCCGCACCGCAGTACTGGAGCGAGACGACCTGCGGCACGGTCGCCGGCACGCCGACGTCCACCGCGACGCCGACCCCGACGGCCACTCCGACACCGACCTCGACGCCCACACCGACCGTGACCCCGCCGGTCTGCCGCCCCTTCGTGCAGCCCTACTCGGGAGACCCCGCCTATGTGAAGGGCGACAAGGTCACCTTCAACGGCAAGCCCTACGTGTCCACCTACGCTCCGAACTGGTGGTCGCCGAGCGCCGCACCGCAGTACTGGAGCGAGACGACCTGCGGCGGCACCGCCACGCCGACACCGACCCCCACACCGGCTCCGACACCGACTCCGACCCCGGCCCCCGGCGGCGGCACACCGCCCTCGACGGGCACGCCCAGCGGCATGGTCTTCAGCCCCTACAAAGACATCGCGCAGGCGATGTTCTGGAGCACCGGCTACACGATGGGGACCACGGCCGCCAACGGCTCCCCCACCCCGCTCGTCGGCACCGGCACGACGCTGCAGTCCACGCTGCCGCAGCTGAACACCATCACCCTCGCCTTCGCCACCGGTGAGTGCGGCGCCGAGAACTGGGCTGGCGTCTCCGGCCCCGATTTCGCCGCCGCCAACGTCGCCGGCCTCGATGCGGCCGACTACGACTACATCCTCGGCACCGGAGGCGCGGCGGGCAGCTTCACCTGCGCATCGGCCGCCGGCATGCGCACCTTCATCGACCGCTACGCGAGCGACAACCTCATCGGCGTCGACTTCGACATCGAGCGGGGCCAGTCGGCCGCCGACATCCGCAGCCAGGTCGCAGCGGCGGCCGCCGTTCAGGATGTCTACCCGAACCTGCGCTTCTCCTTCACCATCGCCACGCTCGGCGCCTCCGACGGCAGCTTCGGCGGGGTGAACGACACCGGAGACACGGTCATCAAGGCAGTGCTCGCGTCCCCGCTGCGCAACTACACGATCAACCTCATGGTGATGGACTACGGCCCCGCGTCATCCTCGGTCTGCGTGATGTCGGGTGCGATCTGCGACATGGGCAAGTCGGCCATCCAGGCGGCGAAGAACCTGCGGCACAGCTACCCCGCCGTGCCGCTCGACAAAGTCGAGCTCACGCCCATGATCGCCCTCAACGACATCCCCGACGAGACCTTCACGCTGCAGGACATCGACGAGATGACCGCCTACGCCGTGGCCAACGACCTCGCGGGCCTGCACTACTGGTCACTCGACCGCGACGTGCCGTGCGGTTCGACCGCCCTCTCCAACACCTGCAACTCCACTCCTTCGGTGCCGGCCCTCGCCTACACGAAGCGCTTCCTCACGGCTCTCGGCCGGCTCTAGGGCGATCGCCCCGGGCGTCGCTCGACGACTTCGGGTCGGGCCGGCAGCACGTCAGCCGGGTCGTAGCGCACGTGCCTGCCGAGCCTCAGATACTCGCGCGAGCATCCGGTCTCGTTTCTGGTCTCCGGGCCGTTCAGGCCGAGCGGAGAGCCCTCAAACGAGGAGAGATTCTGTGGCAGAATCCTGCGAAATACACTGCTGGGGTACCTGGACTCGAACCAAGAACAACGGTACCAGAAACCGCCGTGTTGCCAATTACACCATACCCCAAGGCGCTCGGTGCAACCCGGTGCCAAGGGTCAAGTCTAGACGACTCGAGCGGCCCGACCAAACCGAGACGCGTCTGCTCAGCTCGCGCGGAACGCCTGGAACGCGGCCAGACGGCGGATCGACTCCGTCTTGCCCAGCAGTTCCATGGACTCGAACAGCGGCGGGGACACCCGGCGACCGCTGACGGCGACCCGCAGCGGTCCGTACGCGATCCGCGGTTTCAGCCCGAGACCCTCGATCAGCGCCGATGACAGCGCCTCCTGGACGGCAGCGGCGGTGAATTCCTCCTCGCGCACCTCCTCGAGCGCGCCGACGGACGCAGCAAGCACGACGCCGGTGTTCTCCGGCAGCCCGGCAAGCGCATCCTCCTCGTAGAAGATGTCATCGGTGAAGAGGAAGCGCAGCAGCCCGGGCGCGTCGCCCAGCAGCGGCAGACGCTCCTGGATCAGCGGCGCCGCCTTGGCCAGCAGCTGTGCGTCCGCGTCGCTCAGCGGCACCGTCACCACGCCGGCGGAGGCCAGGTAGGGGACGATGCGCTCGGCGAAGTCGGCCGGCTCCAGCATCCGGATGTGGTCGCCGTTGATCGATTCGGCCTTCTTCTGGTCGAATCGGGCCGGATTCGGGTTCACATCGACGATGTCGAACGCGGCGACCATCTCGTCCAGCGTGAACACGTCGCGGTCGTGACCGATCGACCAGCCCAGCAGCGAGAGGTAGTTCAGCAGCCCCTCGGGGATGAAGCCCTTCTCTCGCTGCAGGAACAGATCCGCGCGCGGGTCGCGCTTGGAGAGCTTCTTGTTGCCGTCGCCGAGGACCAGCGGCATATGTCCGAAGCGCGGGATGAACGTGGTGACCCCGGCGTCGATCAGCGCCCGGTACAGCGCGAGCTGGCGCGCCGTGGAGGGCATCAGGTCCTCGCCGCGCAGCACGTGGGTGATCCCCATCAGCGCGTCATCGACGGGGTTGACGAAGGTGTACAGCGGGATGCCGCCCGCCCGGAAGATCACGAAATCCGGGAACGATCCGGCCGGGAAGGTGACCTCGCCGCGGATCAGGTCGACGAAAGTGAGATCCTCATCCGGCACGCGGAGACGGTACGCCGGCTCGCGGCCCTCGGCGCGGAACGCGGCCCGCTGCTGGTCGGTCAGGCCGCGGTCGTGGTTGTCGTAGCCGAGCTGCTTCGCACGGCCGGCCGCCTCGTTGCGCGCGTCGATCTCGGCGGCGTTGGAGTAGCTCTCGTACACCGCGCCGGCCTCGATCAGGCGGGCGAGCACGTCGCGGTAGATGTCGTGGCGCTGGGACTGGCGGTACGGCGCGTGCGGTCCGCCGACCTCGACGCCCTCGTCCCAGTCGATCTTCAGCCACCGCAGCGCGTCCAGCAGCTGCAGGTAGCTCTCCTCGCTGTCGCGGGCGGCATCGGTGTCCTCGATGCGGAAGACCATGGTGCCGCCGGTGTGGCGGGCGTACGCCCAGTTGAACAGGGCGGTGCGCACGAGGCCGACGTGCGGAAGGCCGGTGGGCGAGGGACAGAAGCGCACGCGCACGTCGATGCCGGAGGCGGTCGTGGTGCGGGGATCGGGGATAGACATCGCATCCCAGCTTAGTTCGCGCGGGCCAACCCCACCGTGGCTGCCGTCCCCGACCCGCGTCAGTGCAGCACGCGGGCCAGTGCGGCGAGGGTGGTGCGCACCGCTGGAACGCGCTCGGCCCCGTGCGCCGTGACGACGTGGATCGTCCGCGCCTCGGCCGCCGGCAGCGGCGCGGTCACGATGCCCGGCAGCAGAGGGAAGGACTCCACCGCCATCCGCGGCAGGGTCGCCACGCCGATCCCCTGTGCGACCAGCCCTTCGACCGCGACGAAGTTGTCGGTCTCGAACCCGATCCGCGGTTCGAACCCCGCGCGGCCGCAGACCTCGAGCAGGTGACCGCGGCACCGCGGGCAGCCGGCGATCCAGTTCTCCCCCGCCAGCGCCGCCATGTCCGCCACCCCTGAGCCGGCCGCCGGATGGCCGGTCGGCAGCACGGCCAGCAGCTCGTCCGTCCCGATCGCGCTCACCGCAAGGCCGCTCGCGCTCGATCCATGCGGGTCGTCGCGGTCGCCCGGATAGCTGAACGTGAGTGCGATGTCGGCGCGATCTGCGCGGACCGCCTCCACCGCCTCGGGCGGTTCGGCCTCGACGTAGGTGATCGTGACGCCGGGGTGATTCTGGCGAAGGTCGGCGAGCAGCCGGGGTACGACCGTCGGTGACGCGGACGGAAATCCGACCAGGCGAACGCGCCCGGCGCGAAGCCCCTGCAGCTCCGCGAGCTCACCCGCTGCGGCATCCAGCGCCGTGGTCACGGCGGGCGCGTGGCGAGCCAGCACGCGTCCCGCTTCGGTGAGCCGCACGCTGCGGCCGACGCGTTCGACGACGGCGACCCCGAGGCGCGCTTCCAGGCGCTTCAGCTGCTGGCTGACCGCGGGCTGGCTGTACCCCAGTGCCGCCGCCGCGGCGGTGATCGAGCCCCCGTCGCCGATCGCTTTGATCACGCGCAGGCTCCGCGCGTCGAACTCGGGATCATCCAGTCCGCGATCGGTCACGCCGAAAGCATAACGTCCGTGCATGATTCGCATCGAATACCTGCCGTAGACGAATGCCCCAGAGGCGAGCACCCTGGGGGCATGTCCACTCTCGCCCCGCCCGACCTGCGGGCCGCCCGCGCGGAGTTCACGGGCGGCCGTTCCTACCTCGCCGCCTGCACCGTGGGGTTGCCCACCCGCGGCACGCGCGCCGCCGTCATCGCCGACCTGGATGCCGCGGGCGCGGGCCGCGCGTCCGCGGTCGCCTACACCGCCGCCGTGGAGCGCACCCGCGCCCACTTCGCCCGCCTGGTGGGCGCGGATCCTGCGCGGATCGCGATCGGATCGCAGGCGTCGGTCTTCGCCGGCCTCATCGCGGCGTCGATGCCGGAGGGCGCCGAAGTGTTGTGCGCCGAGGGCGACTTCTCGTCGATGGTCCTGCCGTTCGCGCACGCCGGCCGCGGCATCCGTCTGCGCACCGCGCCGCTCAGCGAGCTTGCCGCCGCGATCACGGCCGACACCCGGCTGGTGGTCTTCTCCGTCGTGCAGTCCGCCACCGGCGACGTCGCCGACGCCGCCGAGATCCGCGCTGCGGCCCGACGGCACGGCGCACGCACGCTGTGCGATGCCACCCAGGCGATCGGCTGGCTGCCGGTGCAGGCCACCGACTACGATGCCGTGATCTGTCACGCCTACAAATGGCTGTGCGCGCCGCGAGGCGTCGCGTTCCTGGCGATCACCGCGGACTTCGCAGCCACCGTGCCGCCGATCTTCGCCGGCTGGTACGCGGGCGCGGACCCGTGGACCTCCTGCTACGGGCGAGAGGTCGAACTGGCGGCCGACGCCACGCGCTTGGACGTCTCCCCCGCCTGGCAGGCGTTCATCGGCGCCGAGCCCGCTCTGGCGCTGTTTGCCTCCCTTCCCGCCGCAGCCCTGTATGACCACGCGACGGGGCTGGCCGACGCCTTCCGGGCCGGAGCCGCGCTCCCCCCGGCTGATCGTCCCAGCGCGATCGTCACCTGGAGCGACCGGGACGGCTCGGACCTCGCCCGGCTCGCCGCGGCCGGCATCGTCGCGTCGGGGCGCGCGGGTCGCGCTCGCGTCGCCTTCCACGTCTTCAACGACGAGCAGGACGTCGCCGACGCGGTGGTCGCGCTGCGCGGCTAGCTCCGGGCGAGCAGCGGACGACGACCGAGGAAGGACAGCGCCGTCACGACGGCGACCACCGCCAGAGCGCACAGGGCCAGGCCGCCGTATCCGATCCGGCCCAGCACGACCCCGGCCAGGACCGCTCCGGTGGCCGCGACCAGGTTCATGATCAGGTCGCTGCGCCCCTGGCGGCGGGTGCGCAGATCCTCGCTGGAGGACTCGGTCAGCAGCACAGCGCCGGACACGGTGGAGGCGCTCCACCCCAGTCCCAGCAGGATCAGCGCGACCGTGACCGCGGATGCCGAATCCTGCCCGACTGCGGCGAGGATCAGCGACGCGGTCAGAAGCGCTTGCCCGACGAGGATGGTCGGAACCCGTCCGAGCCGGTCGGCCATGATGCCGAACACCGGTGACAGCGCGAACATCCCGGCGATGTGCAGGCTGATCGTCAGCCCGATGACCGTCAGCGTCGCCCCGTGATGCAGCAGGTGGACCGGAGTCATCGCCATCACGGCCACCATCACACCGTGCGCGCCCGCGATCGCGATGATCGCATAGCGCGCAGCGGTCGGCCGGTCCGCGCGCGCGATCGCCGCGGCGCCGCCGGCGACCGCGTTCGCGATCCGCTGCGCGAGCAGCAGCGGATCCGGCCGCAGGGCGGTCGCGTACAGGGTGATGGCGGCCAGCTGGGCGACGATCGTGAATACGTACGGGCCGGTGAGCGCCGGCATCCCGAGCGTCGCGCCCAGAATCTCGCCCGGACCGACGAGGTTCGGCCCCAGCACAGCCCCGAGCGTGGTCGCCCACACCACGATCGACAGGTCGCGACCGCGCGAGGCGTCCGTGGCGAGGTCCGCCGCGGCGAACCTGGTCTGCAGGTTGGCCGCCTGGCCTGCTCCGATCAGCGCGAACGAGAGGAGCAGCAGCGGGAAGGACACGGTCGCCGCCGCCAAGATGACGCCCACCACCCCCATCAGGGCCAGAAGCATGCCCGAGGTCAGCGAGATCCGGCGGCCTCGGCGGTGCGCGAGGTGAGCCAGCGGCACCGCCAGCGCCGCGGCACCGAGTGTGATGAAGGCGGTGGCCAGGCCCGAGAACGCCTCGTCGCCGGAGATCTCCGCCGCCAGGACCGCGCCGAGCGACACCGTCGCGCCGAAGGCGACCCCGCCGAGCACCTGCCCGCTGGAGAGGACCCAGAGCGTGCGACGCCGGATGCGGATCAGTTCCTCCGGCGAAACGCCGCCGGGCGGCGCGGCATCCGTCTGAGCCGGGGATGAGGGTGCGGGATCGGACATGGGTTCCGGGTGGGCGATCCGGGTCACGCGTCCCGCGCCGTGTTGCGCAGCGTGCCGAGACCGGATATCTGGACTTCGATCGTGTCGCCCGCGACGAACGGACCGACCCCGGAGGGCGTTCCGGTCAGGATGACGTCCCCCGGCAGCAGGGTGAAGGCAGCGGACGCATAGGCGATGATGTCCGCGACCGAATGGATCATGTCGGTCAGCGGCGCGCGCTGCGCGACCTCGCCGTTCAGACGCGTCTCGAGCGTCGCCGAAGCGACGTCGAAGTCGGTCTCGATCGCCGGGCCGAGCGGGCAGAAGGTGTCGAACCCCTTCGCGCGCGCCCACTGCCCGTCGGTCTTCTGCAGGTCGCGGGCGGTGATGTCGTTGGCGATCGTGTAGCCGAAGATGACCTCGGAGGCGCGGTCCGCCGAGACGTTCTTCGCGATCGATCCGATCACCACGGCCAACTCCCCCTCGAACGAGGTGAACGTGGACTGGGGCGGGCGCACGATCGTATCGCCCGGGCCGATCACCGCGGTGTTCGGCTTGAGGAACAGCAGGGGCTCGGCGGGCACCTCGTTGCCGAGCTCCTCCGCGTGGGCGCGGTAGTTGCGCCCGACGCACACGATCTTCGAGCGCGGGATGACCGGGGCCAGCAGCACCACGTCGCCGAGCGGAACACGCTCCCCCGTGGTGTCGAAGCCCGCGAACATCGGATCGCCCTCGAGCACGACGAGGTCGATGTCGTCGACGATGCCGAAGCGGATGGCGTCCTGGTGGCTGAAGCGCGCGATTCTCACCCGTTCAGCCTACTCAGCCGCGGCATCCTCGGAATGAAGACCGTGCGGCGCTCAGGCGTCCAGTCGCAGCAGCCAGCCGTGCTTGTCCTCGGCGCGGCCGTACTGGATGTCCGTGAGCTCCTTGCGCAGCTCCAGCGCGAGGGTGCCGAGGGGCTGCTGGTCGAAGAAGTCCGCGCCCTTAAGCACGCCGATCGGGGTGACCACGGCGGCGGTGCCGCAGGCGAACACCTCGACGATGTCGCCGGATGCCACGCCCTGACGCCATTCGTCCAGCGACACGGCACGGCCCTGCACCGTGTGTCCGCGGTCGCGTGCGAGCTGGAGGATGGAGTCGCGCGTGATGCCTTCCAGGATGGACGGGGACTCGGGCGTGACGATCCTGCCGTCCTTGTAGACGAACACGATGTTCATGCCGCCGAGCTCTTCGACGTTGCGGTCCTGGTCGAGGAAGACGACCTGGTCGCACTCGTGCTCGTAGGCCTCGGACTGCGGGAGCAGGGAGGCCGCGTAGTTTCCGCCGGTCTTGGCCGCGCCGGTGCCGCCCTTGCCCGCGCGGGCGTAATCCTCGCTGAGCCAGATGGAGACCGGGTTCACGCCGCCGTGGAAGTACGCTCCCGCGGGCGAGGCGATCACGTAGTAGTTGACCTTGTGCGCCGGCCGCACGCCGAGGAAGGCTTCCTTCGCGAACATGAAGGGCCGCAGATACAGGCTCTGGTCCTCGCCAGAGGGAACCCAGGCGCCGTCGACGGCGATCAGTTCCCGCAGCGACTGGATGAAGTACGACACCGGAAGCTCCGGCAGCGCCAGACGCCGGGCCGACCGCTGCAGGCGGCGGCCGTTCTGGTCGGGGCGGAAGGTGTGGATGGACCCGTCCGGGTGGCGGTACGCCTTGATGCCCTCGAAGATCTCCTGCCCGTAGTGCAGCACGGCGGCGGCGGGGTCCAGGGTGATCGGCCCATAGGGCTGGACGCGCGGGCGATGCCAGCCGCCGCCGACGGACCAGCAGATGTCGACCATGTGGTCGGTGAAGTTCACACCGAAGCCCGGGTCGCTCAAGATCGCCTCGCGCTGCGCGGGATTCTTGGCGGCGAGGTTGCGGGTCACGGCGAACTGCAGGGGTGCGAGTCCGGTGTCGGGGTCGGTTCCGATGAGTGTCATGTCACGTCCAAGTTCGGTTGCGCTCACCAAGCGAGCGGTTTCAGATTACGCCTGCAGTCGCTCGACGATCGCGTCGCCGATCGCGGACGTCGGGCGTGCGGCGCCGTCGCGCGCCTGGATGTCCTCCTCCACAGCGCGGGTGACACGCTGCGCCTCCTCGTGCAGCCCGAGATGATCGAGCAGGAGCGAGACGGACAGGATCGCGGCAGTGGGATCGGCCTTCTGCTGCCCCGCGATGTCGGGCGCCGAACCGTGGACGGGCTCGAACATCGACGGGTACGCGCCATCCGGGTTGATGTTCCCGGACGCTGCGAGGCCGATGCCACCGGTGACGGCGCCGGCCAGGTCGGTCAGGATGTCGCCGAAGAGGTTGTCGGTGACGATCACGTCGAAGCGGGACGGGTTCGTGACCAGGAAGATCGTTGCCGCATCGACGTGCAGATAGTCTACGGCGACGTCCGGGTGCTCTGTCGAGACCGCGCTGACGATCCGCTGCCACATCCCGCCCGCGTGCACGAGCACGTTCGTCTTGTGCACGAGGGTGAGCCTGCTGCGGCGTCGCTCGGCCAGCGCGAACGCGTACCGGACGACGCGCTCGATGCCGTAGGCGGTGTTGACCGACGTCTCGTTGGCGACCTCGTGCGGCGTGCCCGTGCGGATCGATCCGCCGTTGCCGACGTACGGTCCTTCCGTGCCCTCACGGACCACGACGAAGTCGATCTCGCCCGGGTCTGCGAGCGGACCCGGCGCGCCGGGGTAGAGCTTCGAGGGACGCAGGTTGACGTAATGATCGAGCTCGAACCGCAGTTTCAGCAGCAGTCCGCGCTCGATGTTGGCGTCTTCGAGCCGCGGATCGCCGGGCACTCCCCCGACGGCTCCGAGCAGGATCGCGTCGTGCGCCTTGATGGCGGCCAGGTCGTCATCGGTGAGTGTGTCGCCGGTGTCGAGGAATCGCGCGGCACCCAGCGAGAAACGCGTCTTGTCGAAGCGGATGCCGGATCCTGCCGTCACGGCATCCAGCACCTTCTCTGCCTCGGAGATGACTTCGGGACCGATGCCGTCACCGGGGATGACGGCCAGTCGCACGGTCCTGGACTGCCCCGCCCGTTCTGCATCCGACACTGTTACCTGAACGCCCGACATCGCTCTCCTCTTGTCCCTGCCAGCGTACCGGCGGGCGAGCCGCTCCGATCGCCGGCCCGCGTGCCTGCCCGGAGCAGGGCACCTGGCCTGCGGCTCAGCGGTTCGCGCCGGCCCGGCCGCCGAGCGTGAAAGCGGCGATCACGGCAGCCACCACGATCAGCGCCGCTCCGATCAGGGCGGTCACGCCCACTCCGGTGTCGAAAGCGGATGCCGCGGCATCCCGAAGCGCCTGGCCGAGCGTGGCGTCCAGTTCGTGCGAGGCGGCGACGGCACCGGCTAGGGTCTCGCGGGCGGCGTCGGCAGCAGCGCCGGGCAGAGCATCCGGCAGGACGAGATTGGCGCGGTAGAACGCCGCCAGCAGGCCGCCGATGATGGTGGTGCCGAGCACGGCTCCCAGCTCGTACGCCGTCTCGGAGACGGCGCTGGCCGCGCCGGCCTTGGCGGCCGGGGCGCTGGCGAGGATGAGCTCGTTCGAGACCGTCTCGGCTGCGCCGATCCCCACTCCCAGCGACACGAAGGCCGCGATCAGCAGCGGCAGCGAGGCCGAGGTGGTGCTGACGGCGACAAGCACGTATCCGAGGACGGAGAAGCACAGCGCGAGCGGCACGACCAGGCGCGGCGCTGCACGCTTGGCGATCGGCACGACGCCGATGCCGGCCACGATCATCGCCAGCAGACCCGGCACCAGGGCGAGGCCGGCCTGCAGCGGCGAGAGCCCGACCACGAGCTGAAGGTGCTGGGCGACGAAGTACAGGAAGCCGACCAGCCCGATGACGCTGAGCAGGTTCACCAGGACCGAGCCGGTGAAGCTGCCGCGGCGGAAGAGCGCCATGTCCAGCATCGGCGTCTGCAGCCGGTTCTGCCGTCGCACGAACAGCACCCCGAACAGCATGCCTGCACCGATCAGCACGAGCGGCAGGGGACTCTCCGCGCCGTGCACGGCGAACTCCTTGATCGCGTAGACGATCGGCACCATGGTCGCCAGCGACAGCACGACGCTGAGCGGGTCGAAGCCACCCGGGCTCGGGTCCCGGCTCTCCGGAACGAGGATCGGGACCAGCACCAGCAGGGGCACGAGCACCGGAACGGCCATCAGGAACACGGACCCCCAGGCGAAGTGCTCCAGGAGGACGCCGCCGACGATGGGTCCGAGCGCGGCACCGGCCGAGAAGCCGGCAGCCCACACCGCGATCGCCATGCGGCGCTGGTCGCGATTGGTGAAGATGGTGCGCAGCAGGGACAGCGTCGACGGCATCAGCATCGCACCGAACACGCCCATCGCCGCGCGAGCCGCGATGAGCCACTCGGGGCTGGGCGCGAAGGCCGCCAGCGCGGAGACGGCACCGAACCCGGCCGCGCCGATCAGCAGCATCCGTCGTCTGCCGAATCTGTCCCCGAGCACGCCCATGGTGACCAGAAGGCTGGCCAGGACCAGCGGGTAGGCGTCGATGATCCAGAGCTGCTGTGTCGCGCTCGGTTCCAGGTCCAGCGCGATCTGCGGCAGCGCGAAGCTCAGCACCGTGTTGTCGACCGAGACCAGCAGCACCGGCAGCATGAGAACGACCAGGGCCGCCCAGCCGCGCCACCCGACGCGGGCGCCCGCCGCCGTCGGCGTGCGGGTCAGTGTGTCGGTCATGATCTTCCTCGTCCGTTGTCCGGGCGATTCAGGTAAACCGTCCAGCCGGTATAGTAACAGGCGTGAAACCCTCCCCGCTGATCCGGTGCTGGATAGCATCGAGCGCATGAGCCGTCCGCCGCGGGCCAGACAGAGCGTGCTCGACGCCTTCGAGACCATCCTGATCGACGCGGGTGAACGCGCGGCGACGCTGGAGGCGACCGCCCGCGCGGCGGGTGTCTCCAAGGGCGGGCTGCTCTATCACTTCGCCTCGAAGGACGCCCTGGCTGCCGGGGTCATCGAACGTCTGCGCGCCCTCGTGGACGCTGACGTCGCCGCGATCGGCAGCGCGCCGGAGGGACCCATCGCCTATTTCCTGCGCTCCTCCGCCCTGGAGAACGATCCGCTCGACCGCGCCCTCATCGCCGTGTCACGCCTCGCGCAGGGCGGGCACACGCCGGCCAGCGCGGCGCTGCGGGAGGTGCGGGCGGAGTGGGGCGAGGCGATGCGTCCGCATGCGAAGGACGCGGCATCCTTCGACCTGATCATGCTGATCAGCGACGGGCTCTATTACAACAACGCTCTCAAGGGCGACGGCATCGCCGGTCCGATACCCCGAGGGGCGGCGATGGATGACCTCATCGCGCTGGTGGAGCGCGCCGCCCACGGGTGAACGGCGCGCCGCAGCTCAGGACTCGGTGATCTCGATCTGGCGGAACAAGTCGGCGTGGATGGCGCTCTGCACGTCGTCGAGCAGCTCGTCGCTGACCGGCGAGTCCAGGGTCAGGATGCTCAGAGCCTGCCCGCCGGCGCTCGTGCGGGCGATCTGCATGCCGGCGATGTTGATGCCCGCCTCGCCGAACTTCTGCCCGTAGATCGCGACGATCCCGGGGCGGTCGGTGTACAGCATCACCACGTGGTGCTTCTCGATCGGCAGCTCGAGAGCGTAATCGTTGATGCTGACGAGCTTCTCGATCTGCTTGGTGCCGGTCAGGGTGCCCGAGACCGACAGCTGCGAGCCGTCCGAGAGCGCGCCACGCAGCGTGATCACGTTGCGGTACTCGTCGCTGACGTCATCGACCAGCAGGCGCACGTCGACTCCGCGCTGCTCGGCCAGCAGGGGCGCGTTCACGTACGAGACGCTCTCGCTGACGATGTTCGTGAACAGCCCCTTCAACGCCGCGAGCTTGAGCACACTGACGTCGTACTGGCTGAGCTCGCCGTGCACCTCAACGTCGAGGCTGGTCAGCGGCGAGTGCGACAGCGATGCGAAGATCTGCCCGAGCTTCTCCACGAGCGGGATGCCCGGGCGCACGTACGGGTCGATGATCCCGCCGGCGACGTTGACGGCATCCGGAACCAGCTCGCCGCCCAGCGCGAGGCGGACCGAGCGTGCGACGGAGACGCCGGCCTTCTCCTGGGCCTCTTCGGTGCTGGCGCCGAGATGGGGTGTGACGACGACGTTGGGCAGGTCCAGCAGGCGCTGCGCGTCCGAGCCGGCGGCGGGAGGCTCTGCGCTGAAGACATCCAGGCCGGCGCCGGCGATCTCACCCGCGGTGAGCGCGTCGTACAGTGCGCCCTCGTCGATGAGTCCGCCGCGGGCGACATTGACCACGAACGCGGTCGGCTTCATCCGACGCAGCTGCTCGGCGCCGATCATGCCGGTCGTCTCGGGGGTCTTCGGCATGTGGATCGTGACGAAATCGCTCTGCTCGATCAGCTCGTCCAGGC
Organism: Microbacterium sp. zg.B48; assembly: GCF_024623505.1. Classification (NCBI taxonomy): domain Bacteria; kingdom Bacillati; phylum Actinomycetota; class Actinomycetes; order Micrococcales; family Microbacteriaceae; genus Microbacterium; species Microbacterium sp. zg.B48. The sequence goes on along the minus strand of NZ_JANJFE010000011.1, from coordinate 32,164 downwards.
TGACCAGCTGGACGCCCAGCTGCTGGGCCCGAGCGCTCGTGACGTACGGGTCGTACGCGATCACACGCATGTCGAACGCGTTCAGGCGCGCGGCGATGAGCGCGCCGATCCGGCCCAGGCCGATGATCCCCACCGTCTTCTCGAACAGCTCGGTGCCGGTGAAGGACGAGCGCTTCCACTGGCCCTGCGAGAGCGACCCGTGTGCGGCGGGGATGCGGCGCGCGAGGCTGAGGATGTGCCCGATGGTCAGCTCTGCGGCCGAGATGATATTGGAGGTCGGTGCGTTCACGACCATGACACCGGCAGTGGTCGCGGTCTTGATGTCGACGTTGTCCAGGCCGACGCCCGCACGGGCGACGACCTTCAGCAGCGGAGCAGCTCCGAGCGCCTCGGCGTCGATCTTGGTCGCGGAACGCACCAGCACCGCGTGCGCGTCCGAGAGGGCCGCGAGCAGGGCGGGACGGTCGGTGCCGTCGACCTGGCGGACATCGAAGTCCGGCCCGAGGGCGTCGATCGTTGCGGGTGAGAGTTCTTCGGCGATGAGCACGACAGGCTTCGGCACGGCAGCGGATCCTTTGGAGCAGTGGGCACGCGAGATGCGGCCTGAAGAGGGGTGGATGCTGCGCCGCACGCCATCGGGGCGCATACAGGTGCCACTCTATCGGCTCGCCCGCATCCGTCCCGGCCGGATGACGACGCCGCCGACCTTCAGGCCAGCAGCGACGCGGTGTTCAGGGTGGTGTACGCGACGACGTTCAGCCAGAACACGGCGACCAGCCCGAGGCCGCTCAGCATCACCAGGAGGAACTCGTGCGGCCGGCGCTTGTAACCCGCCGCGAACGCCGCGCCCCAGACGATGACGGGAAAGAGGATCGCGAAGATCCAGATGAACCAGCCCAGCCCATTGAGCCCCAGCGGCGCCGCCTGCACGAGGTTGCCGACCGCGTTCCACACGGCATACGCGTAGAACAGCCCGAGGGCGCCCGCTATGGTGGCGACCAGCCAGGTGGGCATCGCCCGGACACGGGATTCGGTGCCTTCTGCGGTCCTGCGGATCACCGTCCCACCGCCCCGATCATCACGAACGGCCATGGCAGCAGAAGCGCGACACCCGCGAGCAGCCAGGCGATGCGCACCCACGGCTTGGCAGCCGTCGTCAGCAGGAACACGGTGCCGAACCAGAGCACCGGGGCGAGGACGGCCAGCCACAGGCTGCCCTGGTACATCACATCGCTCACGAGGTACTGCCGCGCGCCCTGCAGACGCAGACCTCCGATCAGCCAGCCGATCGCATACAGCAGGTAGACGCCGCCCAGGATGCCGAGCGTGATGAGGGTTGCGTTGCCCATCGGCACCCGCTCCTGCGGCATCGTGACCGAACCGTCATCGTGCACGCGTCCGACGTCTGCGCTTCCTCTGCCCACGGCGGTGAAGCCGTCCGGCAGGGCTGCGAGCGGGGCATCCGCGGCCGGACCGGCGCCCACATCGAGTGTGGGATCGTCGTCACCATCCCATGCGAGGGCGTCGTCGTCTGTGCCGCGGGCCATGGCTCCAGCGTAGCCGTCGGTCGCGACCGGCCCCACCTGTCTGAGCGCATGGTGTACTGGCGTTATGGCGACCGTGCGCGACCGCTGGCGATCCCACCTGCTGCAGACGCTCTCCGGAACGGATGACGGGTCACCGCAGTGGGTGCGCAACCTCGCTGGGGGGGACGACGCCGGCTTCTTCGGCCCCGGATCGGCCGCGTGGGCGGTGCACGGCGGGATGGCGACGATGGTCGCCGGCATCCGCGCCCTCCTGGTCCAGGCCCTGCACCCGGGCGCGATGGCCGGCGTGCACGACTGGTCGCGCTACCGCGAAGACCCGCTCGGGCGGCTGACCGGCACGATCCGCTGGCTGATCACCGTCACCTTCGGCGATCGCGCGACCGCCGAACGCTCCTCGGCCCAGGTCCGCGGCCTGCACCGTCGCGTGCAGGGTGAGTACGTCGACGCGTTCGGCGCCCCGCGCCCGTACCGCGCCAGCGACCCGGAGCTGATCGAGTGGGTGCATCTGGCCTTCACCGATTCGTTCCTGACCTGCCACGAGATCTGGGAGAGCGAGATCCCCGGCGGCCCGGACGCCTACGTGCGGGAATGGGCGACCGCCGGCGAGCTGATCGGCCTGTCCGACCCACCGCTGACCGCGCACGAGCTGCGCGGCAGGCTGCGCGCCATCGCCGACGCCGGCGTCCTGAAGACCGACGCCCGCGTCCTGGATGTCGTGCGGTTCATCCGCACCCCGCCGCTCGCGAAGGGCATGATCGCGCCGTACCGCGTCATGTTCGCCGGCGCGGTGGCGTCCCTCGATCCGTTGCACCGCCGGATGCTGGGACTCCCCCGACCCGGATTCCTCGCCGTTCCCGCCACCGGCGCTGTGCTGCGCACCGCGCGATCCCTGCTGGGCGAGCGGTCCACATCCGAGGATGCCGCGCAGGCGCGGATCGCTCGCCTGCGTGACGCCTCCGCCGGGTCGCAGCCCGCCGCCTGACCGTCAGCCCTTCCCAGATTCGGAGACAGGTATCGGATTCGGATGCGCACGGCGACAGCATCCGAATCCGGCGCCGCCACCCGAATCAGACACCGCTCGGCCCAGCGGCCCCACCGCAGAGCGGCAGCACACCACAGCCCTGGAAACACCACCGGCGGGCACCCCACAGGGCGCCCGCCGGCGTATCGCGTGCGGAAGGTCAGCGCGCTGCGGAGCCTTCGGTGTAGTCCGAGTCGGTCTGCTTCCACGCGAACAGGGCGCGCAGCTCCTTGCCGGTCTCCTCGATGGGGTGCGTGGCGCCCTTTTCGCGCAGTTCCAGGAACTCGGGTGCACCGGCATCCTGGTCTGCGATGAAGCGCTTCGCGAACGCGCCGGACTGGATGTCGCCCAGGACGGCCTGCATGTTCTCCTTCACCCGCGGGTCGATGACGCGGGGCCCGGAGACGTAGTCGCCGTACTCGGCCGTGTCCGAGATCGACCAGCGCTGCTTGGCGATGCCGCCCTCCCACATCAGGTCCACGATGAGCTTGAGCTCGTGGAGCACCTCGAAGTAGGCGATCTCGGGCTGGTATCCGGCCTCGACGAGGGTCTCGAAGCCGTACTGGACGAGCTGCGAGGTGCCGCCGCACAGGACGGCCTGCTCGCCGAACAGGTCGGTCTCGGTCTCTTCGGTGAAGGTCGTCTTGATGACGCCGGCGCGGGTGCCGCCGATGGCCTTGGCGTACGACAGGGCAACATCCCACGCCTGGCCGGATGCGTCGCGCTCGACGGCGATGATGTCCGGGATGCCGCGGCCGGCCACGAACTCCCGGCGCACCGTGTGGCCGGGCGCCTTCGGGGCGATCAGGATGACGTCCACGCCCTCGGGCGCGTCGATGTAGCCGAAGCGGATGTTGAAGCCGTGGGCGAAGGCGAGCGTCTTGCCCGGCGCCAGGTTGTCCTTGATCGAGTCGGTGTAGATGCCGCGCTGGTGCTGGTCCGGCGCGAGGATCATGATCACGTCCGCCCAGATCGTCGCGTCGGCGACGGAGAGGACCTCGAAGCCGTCCTCCTGGGCCTTGGCGGCGGACTTCGAGCCGTCCTTGAGCGCGATGGCGACCTCGACACCCGAGTCACGGAGGTTCTGTGCATGGGCGTGGCCCTGGGAGCCGTAGCCGACGATCGCGACCTTCTTGCCCTGGATGAGCGAAAGGTCGGCGTCGGCGTCGTAGAAGAGTTCGGCCATGGGGATGTGTTCTCCTTGTGTTCTTGGTCTCTGTCCGAGTCAGCCGCGCAGGACGCGCTCGGTGATGCTCTTGCCGCCGCGGCCGAGGGCGAGGAGCCCGGACTGCGCCAGTTCCTTGATGCCGAACGGCTCCAGAGCGCGGAGGAACGCATCCACCTTGCCCTTGTCGCCGGTCACCTCGACCACGAGCGCATCCGGCGCGTAGTCGACGATCGACCCGCGGAACAGGTTCACGACCTCGAGGACGTTCGAGCGGCTGGCGTTGTCGGCGCGCACCTTCACGAGCATGTGCTCGCGCTGCACCGACGAGGTCATGTCCAGCTCGACGATCTTGATGACGTTGACCAGCTTGTTCAGCTGCTTGGTCACCTGCTCGAGCGGCAGCTCGTCGACGTCGACCACGACCGTGATGCGGGACAGCCCCGGCACCTCGGTGACGCCCACCGCGAGGGATTCGATGTTGAAGCCGCGACGGGCGAACAGCCCCGCGACACGGGTCAGCAGACCCGGTTTGTCCTCCACCAGGAGACTCAGCACGTGGCTCGGCATGGCTCAGGCCTCCTCATCGAACGCCGGCGAGTGGTCTCGGGCGTACTGGACGTAGCTGTTGCTGACACCCTGCGGCACCATCGGCCAGACCATGGCGTCGGCGCTCACGACGAAGTCGATGACGACGGGCCGGTCGTTGGTCTCCAGCGCGAGCGTGATCGCGGCATCCACGTCCTCTTCCTTCTCGACGCGGATCGCCAGACAGCCGTACGCCTCTGCGAGCTTGACGAAGTCGGGGATGCGGACCGTGCCGTGTCCGGTGTTCAGGTCGGTGTGCGAGTACCGGCCGTCGTAGAACAGGCTCTGCCACTGGCGCACCATGCCCAGCGAGGAGTTGTTGATGATCGCGACCTTGATCGGGATGTTGTTGATGGCGCAGGTGGCCAGCTCCTGGTTGGTCATCTGGAAGCATCCGTCGCCGTCGATCGCCCACACGTGACGGTCCGGCTCGGCGACTTTGGCGCCCATCGCCGCCGGCACCGAGTAGCCCATCGTGCCCGCGCCGCCGGAGTTCAGCCACGCGTTCGGACGCTCGTACTTGATGAACTGCGCCGCCCACATCTGGTGCTGGCCGACGCCGGCGGCGAAGATGCCCTCCGGCCCGGTGAGCTCGCCAATGCGCGAGATGACGTACTGCGGAGACATGAGTCCGTCCGTCGGCTGCGTGTAGCCGAGCGGGAACTCATCGCGCAGCCCGTCCAGGAACGACCACCATTCCTCGGTGTCCGCCACGGCGCCGTCGGCCTGGCTGCGGTACGCGGCCTCGAGGTCGACCAGCACCTCCTTCAGGTCGCCCACGATGGGCACGTCCGCGGTGCGGATCTTGCCGATCTCGGCGGGATCGATGTCGACGTGCACGACCTTCGCGTTCGGCGCGAACAGCGCCGCCTTGCCGGTCACGCGGTCATCGAAGCGCGCACCCAGCGAGACGAGCAGATCCGCTTCCTGGAGCGCCAGTACCGCGGGCACCGTGCCGTGCATTCCGGGCATGCCCAGATGCTGAGCGTGCGAATCCGGGAACGCGCCGCGGGCCATGAGCGTGGTGACCACCGGCGCTCCGGTCGTCTCGGCGAGGGCGAGCAGCTCCTCGGACGCCTGCGAGCGGATCACTCCGCCGCCGACGTACAGGACGGGCTTCTTCGCGTGGGCGAGCAGCTGTGCCGCCGCCTGGATCTGCTTGCCGTGCGCCTTGACCACCGGCCGGTACCCCGGCAGGTCCACCTTGGGCGGCCAGACGAACGGCACCTCGGCCTGCTGGGCGTCCTTGGTGATGTCCACCAGCACCGGGCCGGGACGACCGGTGCCGGCGATGTGGAAGGCGGCCGCGATCGCGCTGGGGATGTCCTCGGCACGCTTGACCAGGAACGAGTGCTTCGTGATCGGCATCGTGATGCCCACGATGTCCGCTTCCTGGAAGGCGTCCGTGCCCATCAGGTTGGAGAACACCTGTCCGGTGATGCAGACGATCGGCACCGAATCCATGTAGGCGTCGGCGATGGCGGTCACGAGGTTGGTCGCGCCCGGGCCGGACGTGGCGATGGCGACGCCGACCTTGTTGGATGCTGCGGCGTAGCCTTCGGCCGCGTGACCGGCGCCCTGCTCGTGGCGGACGAGGATGTGGCGCAGCTCGGTGCTGTCCATGAGCGGGTCGTACACAGGCAGGATGGCGCCGCCCGGCAGACCGAAGACGTCGGTGACGCCCAGCAGTTCGAGCGAGCGGACGACCGCCTGCGCGCCCGTGAGCACGGGCGCGGGCGCGGTGCGAGCGGGTGGCCGGGGAAGGGCCGTGGCGGATTCGGCGGACATGATGATGATCCTCTGTCGAGAGATGAGTGTCTGGGGCAGGCCTTAACCCGTGACCGCGCCCTCCGCAGCGGAGCGCACGAGCTTCGAGTATTTGGCAAGAACGCCACGGGTATAGCGCGGAGGAAGCGGCTCCCAGCCAGAACGGCGGGAACCCAGCTCGGCCTCGTCGACGAGTAGGTCGAGAGTTCGAGCCGCGATATCGACCCGTATCAGATCACCATCGCGCACGAAGGCGATCGGACCTGCGTCCACCGCTTCGGGAGCTATGTGGCCGATGCACAGGCCGGTTGTGCCGCCCGAGAATCTGCCGTCCGTCAACAGTAGTACATCTTTTCCGAGGCCGGCGCCCTTGATGGCGGCCGTGATCGCGAGCATCTCGCGCATCCCGGGGCCGCCCTTCGGGCCCTCGTAGCGGATGACGACGACGTCGCCGGCGCTGATGCCGCCCGCCTCGAGGGCATCCATGGCGGCGCGCTCGCGCTCGAACACGCGGGCGGGTCCTTCGAAGACGTTCGCGTCGAAGCCGGCGGACTTCACGACCGCCCCCTCGGGGGCCATCGTGCCGTGCAGGATGGTGATGCCGCCGGTCGCGTGGATCGGGTTGTCGAGGGTGTGGATGACGGTGCCGTCGACCGGGTCCGGGTTGAGCTCGCGGAGGTTCTCGGCCAGCGTCTTGCCGGTCACCGTGAGGGCGTCTCCGTGCAGCAGACCCTCATCGAGCATCGCCTTCATGATGACCGGGATGCCGCCCTGCCGGTCGACGTCGTTCATGACGAACTGGCCGAAAGGCTTCATGTCGGCGATGTGCGGCGTCTTGTCGCCGATGCGGTTGAAGTCGTGCAGGTTCAGGTCCACCTGGGCCTCGCGGGCGATGGCCAGCAGGTGCAACACCACGTTGGTCGAGCCGCCGAGCGCCATCGCCAGCGCGATCGCGTTCTCGAACGCCTCCTTGGTGAGGATGTCACCGGTCGTGATGCCGAGCTTCAGCAGGTTGACGACGGCTTCGCCGGAGCGGTGGGCGTAGTAGTCACGGCGGCGGTCGGCGGCCGCCGGTGCCGCGGATCCGGGCAGGCTCAGTCCGAGCGCCTCGCCGACGGCGGCCATCGTGTTGGCCGTGTACATGCCGCCGCAGGCGCCCTCACCGGGCGCGAATGCGCATTCGATCCGTTTCAGGTCGGCCTCGGTCATCCGCCCGGCCATGCACGCGCCGACTCCCTCGAAGGAGTCGATGATCGTGATCTCCTTCTCGGTGCCGTCGCTGAGCTTGACCCAGCCGGGCGCGATCGATCCGGCGTACAGGAACACGCTGGACAGGTTCAGCCGCGCGCTGGCCATCAGCATTCCGGGGATCGACTTGTCGCAGCCGGCCAGGAGCACGGTGCCGTCCAGTCGCTCGGCCATGACGACCGTCTCGACCGAGTCGGCGATGACCTCGCGGGAGACCAGCGAGAAGTGCATGCCCTCGTGGCCCATCGAGATGCCGTCGGAGACCGAGATCGTGCCGAACTGCAGCGGATAGCCGCCGCCGGAGTGCACGCCCTCTTTGGCGCCCTGCGCGAGCCGGTCGAGGCTCAGGTTGCACGGGGTGATCTCGTTCCAGCTGGACGCGATGCCGATCTGCGGCTTGTCCCAGTCGGCGTCGCCCATCCCGACGGCGCGGAGCATGCCTCGCGATGTCGTCGCCTCGATGCCGTCGGTGACGACACGGCTGCGGGGCTTGATATCGATGCTGTTGCCGGGCTCAGAAGACATTCCTCGATCCTATTCCCGTGCGCTGGTGCGGATTCGCGCGAGCAGCTGCAGCGCGGTGGCCAGTGCCCGGATATCGGCGACGCGGACCGTCGCGGCCGTCTCGCCGCCGCCCACCCGGATGCCGAGATCGTCCGGGCCCAGACTGGCCAGGGCGTCTTCGTCGGTGACGTCGTCGCCTGCGAACAGCACGGCCGTCGCGCCGAGCCGCCGGCGGAGGGTGGCCACCGCCGAGTCCTTGCCTTCGTGGCGGAAGGAGTACTCGACGATGTTGTGGCCGGTGCGCCGCCGCCAGTGCGGCGCACGCTGATGGACGAGCCGGTCCGCGGCATCCCTCGCGAACTGCGCGTCCTCGGCGCCGGCCAGACGAGTGTGGATGCCGAAGCCGAACGTCTTGGGCTCGACCCACACCCCGTCCAGGTGCGCCAGCCCGGCCGTCATCGCCTCGCGCAGCTCGTCCCGGAGGCCATCGGCCTCCGGAACGAGCTCGATCGCGACCGTGTCCTCGCCGGGAACCCAGAACTCGGCGCCGTGCGAACCGGCCAGATGCACCGGCGAATCCTCGACGTGCTCGGCGATCTCTCGCAGATCGTGGAGGCTGCGCCCCGAGACGAATGCCACCGGCGTGTCCGGGATGGCGGCCAGCGCCGCGACCGCGGCGGCCGCCTCGGGCAGCGCGCGCGCCTTCATCGGCTCGTCCTCGAGCGGGGCGAGCGTGCCGTCGAAGTCGAGGGCCACCAGCAGGCGCTCGGATGCCGCGATCCTGCGCAGCGCGTCTTCGATCGCCGCCGGGTCTTCGAGTGCGCTCATCGGTCGGTCTCCGTAGTGCTGCGGAACTGCGCCAGCGCGTCCAGGAACTCGCGCGACCAGTCCTCGACACTGTGCTCCAGCACGCGTCGGCGTGCCGCCCGCATGCGGCGTCCCTGCTCGGCCGCCGGCATCTCCACCGCCCGCATCATCGCGTCCTTGAGCCCTTCGATGTCGTGCGGGTTGACCCGCACGGCGGTGCCCAGTTCGTCCGCCGCCCCGGCGAACTCGCTCAGGATGAGCACGCCCCGGTTGTCCACCCGCGATGCGACGTATTCCTTGGCGACCAGATTCATGCCGTCACGCAAGGCGGTCACGAGCATCACGTCGGCGGCGAGGAACAGCGCGACCATCTCTTCGCGCGGGTAGGCCTGGTGCAGGTAGCGGATCGCGGTGTGACCCATCGTGTCGAAGTCGCCGTCGATGCGGCCCACGGTCAGTTCGATCTCGTCGCGCAGCTGGATGTACGCCGCGACGCGTTCGCGGCTGGGACTAGCCACCTGCACCAGCGTGGTCTCCTCGACGTTCAGGCGCCCTTCGGCCAGCAGCTCGCCGTAGGCCTTGAGCCGGTGGCTGATCCCCTTGGTGTAGTCCAGCCGGTCCACGCCGAGGAAGATCCGCTTCGGGTTGCCCAGGGTTTCGCGGATCTCGCGCGCGCGGGCCTTCACATCCTCGCGATGGGCGAGCTCGATGTACGAGGACGCGTCGATCGAGATCGGAAAGGCCTTGGCCAGCGCCACGCGCGTGGTGCCGTCGCCGCGAGGCACCGAGATGCCGGACGCCTTGGTGTCGTAGCGGAGCTGGCGGCGGACCGCGCGGGCGAAGTTGCCGGCATCCGCCACCCGCTGGAATCCGATGACGTCCGCGCCGAGCAGTCCTTCCAGCACCTGGCGCCGCCACGGCAGCTGCGAGAACAGGCCGTATGCCGGGAACGGGATGTGGTGGAAGTAGCCGATCGTGACGTCCGGCCGCATTTCGCGGAGCATCTTCGGAACCAGCTGCAGCTGGTAGTCCTGCACCCACACGATCGCGTTCTCGGCCGCCGCGTTGGCGGAGGCCTCGGCGAAGCGCTGGTTGACGCGGACGTACGCGTCCCACCAGACGCGGCTGTAGCGCGGCTCGGAGATGACGTCGTGGTACAGCGGCCAGATGGTGTCGTTCGAGAAGCCCTCGTAGTACAGCTCGACGTCCTCCGCGGTGAGCTTCACCGGGACCAGGTGCGTTCCTTCGAAGTCGAAGGGCTCCGCGTCCAGATCGGGCTGGCCGGCCCAGCCGACCCAGGCGCCGTCGGCCTTCTGCATCACCGGCTCCAGTGCGGTGACCAGACCACCGGGTGAGCGCCGCCATGCGTCCGAGCCCTCATCGTCGACGGTCCGGTCCACGGGCAGTCGATTGGCGACGACGACGAACTCTGCCTTGGTCACGAGGCTCCTGACGGTTGACGAGACGCTGGACTTCCAGGTTACCGTCCGGCACCGGCCCATCCGGCGCTGGCGGGTGAGGCGGGGGATGTCAAGAGGCGGCAGGATTTTCGGCCGCGCGCTAGCGTGGGGGCATGCGCAAGTATCTGTTCGGCACCGGCATCCTCACCGCGATCACCGGCGGCATCACGCTGCTGCGCGGCCTGCGAGAGGACGCCCCGTTCACCTGGCGCACCGCCCTGGGGTGGCTCAGCTGGGGCATCACACTGGCTCTGGCGATCGGCGCGATCGTGGACACCCGGCGCGCGTCGCACGGCGCCGTCATCGCCGCCGACTCCCCCGTCCACGGCAAGGAGCAGAAGCTGCTCAAGAAGCAGCTGCGGCGGTAGTCGCGAGCGGGATCTCGTACTGCACGAAACCCGAGTGATGTGCGGAAGACTCCAGCCGCGTCAGCGGGTCAGGATCAGGGCGTCGCCCTGCCCGCCGCCGCCGCACAGGGCCACGGCCGCGGTCCCGCTGCCGCGACGCAGCAACTCGTGCACCACGTGCACCACGAGTCGGTTGCCGGACGCGCCGATCGGGTGTCCGATCGCGATGCCGCCGCCGTGGATGTTCACCACGTCCTCAGCGAGCCCCAGTTCGCGCTGCGAGCGGACCACGACCGCACCGAACGCCTCGTTGATCTCGACCAGGTCGAGATCGGCGGGGCTGATCCCCTGCTTCCGGCATGCCTTCTCGATCGCCCGCGCGGGCTGCGCGTGCAGCGAGTTGTCCGGTCCCGCGACCTGACCCGAGGCACCGACCACGGCCAGAACCGGCCAGTCGTTGGCATCGGCATGGGAGCGGCGGGTCAGCACGACCGCGGATGCGCCGTCGGAGATCTGCGAGGAGTTGCCGGCGGTGATCGACCCGCCCTCGGCGAACGCGGCGCGCAGTCGGCCGAGGGTCTCCACCGTCGTGTCCGGACGGATCCCCTCGTCGGTGCTCACGACGAGCGGATCCCCTTTGCGCTGCGGGATCTCGACCGGCACGATCTCTGCATCGAACACGCCGGCCTCGGTCGCCGCGGCGGCGCGCTGATGCGAGCGGGCGGCCACGGCATCCTGCATCTCACGGGTGACGTCGAAACGCTCGTTGTGGCGCTCGGTGGAGGCGCCCATGCTCTCGCGGTCATACGCGTCGGTCAGCCCGTCGTACGCCATGTGGTCCAGCACCTCGACCGAGCCGTAGGCCCAGCCTTCGCGGGAGTTCATCAGCAGATGCGGCGCGCGCGTCATCGACTCCATGCCCGCCGCCACCACCACGGTGGCGTCACCGAGGGCGATCATGCGCGCTGCGTCGATGATCGCCGTCAGTCCGGACAGGCACACCTTGTTGACGGAGCCGGAGTGAACGTCCCAGGGGATGCCGGCGCCGACCGCCGCCTGACGCGCGGGGTTCTGGCCGACTCCGGCGGGCAGGACCTGTCCGATCAGCACCGCGTCGACGGCATCCGGGGCGATCCCGCCCTGCGCGAGGGCTCCGCGGATCGCGGCGCTGCCCAGCTGCACCGCGGTGAGCGCAGCCAGCTGACCCTTCAGCCTGCCCTGCGGGGTGCGGGCGGCAGCGACGATGACGACGTCCTCGGTGTTCATGCGTCCACCTTAACCGCGGTGGTGGTGAGGTGCTCCGAGACGGTCAGCGGCGGTTCCGTGGCCGCGATCACCTCGTCCACGCTCACGCCGGGCGCGGTCTCGACCAGCACGAGCCCGGCATCCGTGACGTCGATCACGGCGAGGTCGGTGATGATGCGGTGCACCACGCCCTTGCCGGTCAGCGGCAGGGAGCAGGAGTCCACGATCTTGGCCGAGCCGTCTCTGGCGACGTGCTCCATCAGCACGATGACCTTGCCCGCGCCATGCACCAGATCCATCGCGCCGCCCGGGCCCTTCACCATCTTGCCGGGGATCATCCAGTTCGCCAGGTCGCCGGTGGCCGAGACCTGCATGGCTCCGAGGATGGCCGCATCGATCTTGCCGCCGCGGATCATGCCGAAGCTCGTGGCGGAGTCGAAGAAGGCGGCGCCGGGCAGGACGGTGACCGTCTCCTTGCCGGCGTTGATCAGGTCCGGATCCACGTTCGCCTCGGTCGGATAGGGCCCCACCCCGAGGATGCCGTTCTCGGACTGCAGCACCACCGTCACGCCGTCCGGCACGAAATTGGGCACCAGCGTGGGCAGGCCGATGCCGAGGTTGACGTACGAACCGTCGCTCAGTTCGGCGGCTGCGCGGGCAGCCATCTCGTTGCGGCTGAGAGCCATGTCAGTTCCCTTCCGTCGTCGTGACGGTGCGGCGCTCGATGCGCTTGTCGATGCCGGTGCCCACCTCGAGCACGCGGTGCACGTAGATGCCGGGCAGATGGACCTGGTCCGGGTCGAGCTCGCCGGGTTCGACGAGCTCCTCGACCTGCGCGATGCAGACGCGCCCGGCCATCGCGGCCAGGGGGTTGAAGTTGCGGGCGGACTTGTTGAAGACGAGGTTGCCGTAGCGGTCACCGCGCAGGGCGTGCACCAGCGAGAAATCCGTCTGGATCGCCTCCTCGAGCACGTATTCGCGGGGCTCGCCGGACACGTCGAGGATGCGCACGTCCTTCACCGGCGACGCGATCGCCACTCCCCCCTGACCGTCGTAACGGCGCGGCAGGCCCCCCTCGGCGACCTGGGTGCCCACACCGGTCTGCGTGTAGAACGCGCCGATTCCGGATCCGCCCGCACGCAGCTTCTCCGCGAGCGTGCCCTGCGGCGTGAGCTCCAGCTCGAGCTCTCCGGAGAGGAACTGCCGCTCGAACTCCTTGTTCTCTCCCACGTACGACGAGGTCATCTTGCGGATGCGCTTCGCGTTGAGCAGGATGCCCAGGCCCCAGTCGTCCACACCGCAGTTGTTGCTGACGATGCTCAGGTCGGTCGTGCCCTGCGCCAGCAGCGCCTCGATGAGGGCGATCGGATTGCCGGAGAGCCCGAAGCCGCCGACGGCCAGCGATGCGCCGTCCGGGATGTCCGCGACCGCGACTGCGGCGGAGGCGTAGGTCTTGTCGATCACGTGCGACTCCTGTGTCTGGATGAACTCTTGCCTCCATCCTGCGCTCCGCAGCCCACGGCAGCCACGACCGCTGTTGCCATGTGGATCACGCACCGCATAGTGTCCATATCGTGGACACAATGCGGGATCGGTCGGTCCCCGGCGCGCAGTCCGTGGCGCGCGCGGCACGTCTGCTGCGCCTGGTCACCGGTGCCGGTGAGGGCGGACTCAGCGGTGCGGAGCTCGCCCGCCGCGCGGACCTGACCCGCCCCACGGCCCACCGCCTGCTCGCCGCGCTGGGCCAGGAGGGGCTCGTCGACCAGGACGAGCGGACCGGACGGTGGATGCCGGGCCCCGAACTGTACCTGATGGGCTCGGTCGCGGCATCCCGGTACGACATCACCGGCATTGCGCGCGATATCGTGCGCTCCCTCGCCGTGCGGACGGAGGAGAGCGCGTTCCTGTCGGTGCGGCGCGGCGACGAGACGGTGTGCCTGCTCCGTGAGGAGGGCAGCTTCCCGATCCGCTCGTTCGTCCTGTCCGAGGGGGTGCGCTTCCCCCTGGGGGTCGCATCGGCGGGCCTGGCGATCCTCGCCTTCCTGCCGCCCCACGATGTGGACGCCTATTTCGAGCGGCATCCCGAGCTGTCCGGCAGATGGGGCGCCGCGCATGGCGAGCAGCGGCTGCGGACGCGCCTGCGCGAGACCCAGGAGCGCGGGTACGCGCTCAACCCCGGGCTCATCGTCGAGGGCAGCTTCGGTCTCGGCGCGGCGGTGTTCACCCGCGAGGGGCATCCGCAGTGGGCGTTGAGCCTGACCGGAGTGCAGTTCCGCTTCGGGCCGGACCGGCTCGCGGACCTGGGGCGCACCCTGCTCGCCCACGCCCACCAGCTGACCACGCGGGTCGCGGCCAGCTCGCGCTGAACCTCAGCGCGAAACGGCGGACGAGGCGACCTGGACCTGGTCGCGGACGACGTCGGCGACCGCATCCGCCCCGCGCTCGGACAGCACGATGGTGTAGTGATTGACGTCGGGCACGGCGGCGTGGACCAGCGCGGGGTACGCGCGCAGCAGCTCCGGGAGGCGTTCGGCGGCATACAGCGCCGGCAGCTGATCCAGCAGCCCGCGCTCGGCGGTCAGCAGCACGGTGGGATGCCGCATCCGGGCCAGCGCCTGGCCGATCGCCGCCCCGGTGTTCTGGTCGATCGAGTCCTCCTCGAGCGTCGCGTAGCTGGTGGCCGGGCGCAGCTCCGGCTCCTCGCCGACGAGGTCGTAGGCGAGGTAGGCCTCCAGCTGGGGCGTCCAGTCGCGCGAGAACGCCGGATGCGCGCGCCAGAAATCCAGGTAGGCCTCCACCGTGGCGAAGCGCATCGCCAGCCGTTCTGCGGTGGGTCCGAGGACGAGCCGGATCACCTCGTCAGTGGGAAGCTCGTCCGGCACATCCAGCGGGAGCCCGCCGTCGACCAGGACCAATCGGGATATCCGCTCCGGGTACCGCTCCCCCAGCACCAGCGCGACGAAGGCGCCCATGGAGTGGCCGACCACCACGGCGCGGTCCACGCCGAGAGCGTCGAGCACGGCGAGCAGGTCCCGCGCGTGCGCGTCCAGCCCTGCCGGGCCGATCAGCGCGTTGCTGCGGCCTCGACCGCGCAGGTCCGGGGCGATCACGCGGGCGAACGGCAGTCGCGCCGCGACCAGCGGCCAGGACAGGTGGGATGCGGTCACCCCGTGGATCAGCAGGACGACGGGCGCGGCATCCGCCGGTGTGCCCTCGGGTTCCCAGATGGCCACGTGCAGATCGCCGCCGGCCACGGCGACCTCCGCCGTGCGGTAGCGGCTCATCGCGCCGTCCATCCGCCGTCCATCGTGTAGGAGGCGCCGGTGACCATTCCGGCGTTGTCGGAGACGAGCCAGCCGACCAGCGAGGCGACCTCCTCCGGTTCGATCAGGCGCTTGATCGCGTTCTCGGTCAGGAGCACCTTCTCCAGGACCTCGTCCTCGGGGATGCCGTGCACGCGCGCCTGGTCGGTGATCTGATGCTCGACCAGCGGAGTGCGCACATACGAGGGGTTGATGCAGTTGCTCGTGACGCCGTGCGACGCGCCCTCGAGCGCGGTGACCTTCGACAGCCCTTCCAGACCGTGCTTGGCCGTGACGTACGCGGACTTGAACGCACTGGCGCGCAGCCCGTGTGCGCTGGAGACGTTGATGATCCGCCCCCAGCCCCGGCGGTACATTCCGGGCAGCACCGCGCGGATGAGCAGGAAGGGGGATTCCACCATCAGGCGCTGCATCAGCCGGAAGGTCTCCGGGTCGAACTCCGGAATCGGGCTCACGCGCTGGATGCCGACGTTGTTGACGAGGATGTCGACGTCGAGTGAGAGGTCCTCCAGCTCCTTCGTCTCGGCCAGGTCCACCAGCCAGGGGTCGCCGCCGACCCCGTCCGCGATGGACTCGGTGAGGTAGACATGGTGATCGGCGACGATGACGTGGGCACCGCGGGCGGCGAACTCCTGCACGCACGCGAGCCCGATGCCGCTGGCACCGCCTGTGACGAGGGCCCGTTTGCCCGCCAGATCCTGATCCGTCATAGCTGCGTCTCCCCTGTCTCGGATGTCATCGTGTTCGGACGCGGCGCGAGGGCGTTGTCGATGAACCTCATCATGTCGTCGAATACCTTCGGATCCAGAACCGAGGGCGGTTTTCCCGCCGTGTCCCGCTCCCACAGCAGGAAGCGCATACCGATCAGCTCGCCCATGCCCATCAGCGCCCACGCGGTCACCTCAGGGTCCAGCGCGCGGTCCACGTCACCGGTCGCCTGTGCGGCACTCAGCCCGGCCTCGTAGCCTTCGACGATGCGCGTGTAGTGAAGGCGGAGCGTCTCCGGGGAGACGAACTCGGCCTCGCGGACCACGCGGTACAGAGCCGGGTGCTCGGCGGTGAATCGGAAGAACCCCGTGAAGCCCGCCCGCTCGGCCTCCAGTCGCGAGGATGCTCCTGCCATCGCCTCGGACATGGAGTGACGCACGCGGCGGTTCAGATCGATCACCAGCGCCTCGAAGATCGACTGCTTGCTGTCGAAGTACAGGTAGAACGTGCCCAGGCCGATCCCGGCGCGCTCGGTGATCTTGACGATGGATGCCTCGTGGTAGCCCTGCTCGGCGAAGACGACCTCGGCGCTCTCGAGCAGTCGGCGACGGGTCGCCTCACCGCGTTTGGTCAGCGGCCGTCCGGTCGCGGACGAGACCGGCCTCGCCTCACTGCGCTCATCGGGAATCGTCATACCGTGCACCTTCCACGAGCTCTCGGGCACGCTCGCGCAGTCGCGGACGTGCCAGTTTCTCGATCGTGGAGCGCGGCAGCGCCGTCACGATCTCCACGTGCACCGGGATCTTGAACGCGGCGAGGTTGCGACGGGCGTGGGCGAGCACCTCGTCCACCGAGAGCACTGCACCCGCGGTGGGGACCACGAACGCCACACCGCGCTCCCCCCATACCGGGTCGGCCACACCGACCACGGCGGCGCTGTCGATCAGCGGATGCAGGCACAGCGCGAGTTCCACCTCGGCGGGAGCGACGTTCTCGCCGCCGGAGATGTAGATGTCCTTGATGCGGTCCACGACGCGGAAAACTCCGGAGGAGCTGCGGTGGACCAGGTCGCCGGTTCGCAGCCACTCACCGGCCATCGCCGTCGCGGTCGCCGCCTCATCCTCCAGATAGCCCGCGAACACGCTCGGCCCCCGAACCCACAGCTCACCGGTGGCCTCTCCCTCCAGCGGCAGCAGCGACTCCGGGTCGGCGATCAGCACTCCGACGTGCGGGTAGGGCCGCCCGACCGCGCCCGGATGCGCCGCTGCCTCGTGTGCGGGCAGGTGCAGCACGTTCGGCGCCGCCTCGGTCAGTCCGTAGCCCTGCGTCAGTGACAGGCCTCGCGCCGCCCAGGCGTCGTGCAGCTCTGGCGGCACCGTCGCGCCGCCGACGAGTGCCAGACGAAGGCAGGACACATCCGTGGCCGCCCACTCGCGGTCGGCGGTGAGCATCGCGTACTGCGTGGGCACGCCCATCATGGCCGTCACCCGCCGGTCGCCGATCAGCTGTAGCGCCCGCGCCGGCTGGAACGAGCGCTCCAGCACGACGGTGGCACCGATCCACCAGGCCAGCAGCGGCTGGCAGTTCCACGCGGCGACGTGGAACTGCGGGAGCATCGCCAGGACGACGTCGTCCTGGGTCAGCGGCAGGGCCTGCCCGAGCGCCAGGTTGTTCCAGAAGCAGTTGGCGTGGGTGAGCACGACGCCTTTGGGGGCAGCTTCGCTGCCCGAGGTGAAGATGATCAGCAGCGGGTCATCGTCGCGGACGTGCCGCGTCGGACGCGCCGCGCGCGGCAGGGGCACGGCCGCCTCGACGCCCGTGGAGCCCAGGGCGGTGACCGGCGGGGTCTCCTCCAGCCCGCGGAGCGCCTCTGCGGCAAGCGACGCGTACTCGTCGTCGACGAGCACGAGCGCCGGGTCGGTGCGACGCAGCAGGTCGCCCAGTTCGCGCGCTGTCAGCCGCCACGACAGCGGCACGAACGCGACCCCGGCGAGCGCACAGGCGAAGAACGCCACGACATGGTCGATGGAGTTGCCCGAGATGGTCGCCAGCCGCGAGCCCGGGCCGTAGCCGACGCGGCGCAGTCCGTCGGCCAGGTCGACGGCCCGCGCCGCGAGGCCGGCATAGTCGATCGTGACGCCGCGGTCATCGATCGCGATGCGCGCGGGCGACTGCGCGGCGCGGTCGGTGAGCCAGCGCCCGATCGTGTGCGACCCGTCCTGTCCGGCCATGCCCCCGCTCATACCCGTACCTCAGCGGGGACCTCGGTATCGGCATCCGAATCGTCGATGCTCTGCAGCGACAGGCGCACGCGCTCGCCACGGCGGCGACGCCACCACGCGTCGATCGTGCCGGCGATGCCGCCCGGCAGGAACATGACCACGAGGATGAACAGCACGCCGAGGAGGAAGAGCGGCTCGGACAGCGGGATCCGCAGGACGTCGGGAAGGCCGGCGACAGCCTCCGAGCCGGCGACCACGGTGAGGCGCTGGTCCAGCAGCGTGTACAGCACGCCCCCCACGATGGCACCCCACCGGAAGCCCACGCCACCGAGGACCACCATCACCAGAATCGTGATCGTCAGGTCGGCCGAGACCGCGCGGGGCACTGTCCCGGACTGCAGCAGCATGTACGCCACTCCAGCCAGGCTCGCCAGCACGCCGGCGATCACGAAGACCAGCAGCTTCGCCCGGTAGGGGCGCAGACCGAGCACGCGGACGCGCTGCTCGTTCTCGCGCGTGGCGCGGGCGAGGTGACCGAGCCGGGAGGTGTCGACCCAGAGCGTGACCAGGTAGACGATCACCAGGACGGCCAGCGCGAACCAGTACAGGTTGCGGGTGTTCACCACCCCGACCAGCAGGTCGGGAACCTGCTCGGTGTTCAGGCTGAGCCCCTCTTCGCCGCCGGTGATGCCGGAGTTGCGCCGCACCAGCACCGATCCGGCCTGCGCGAAGGCGAGCGTCACCATCGCGAACGGGATGCCGGAGACCCGCATCGCGACCGCGCCGGTCGCGAGGGCTATGCCCATGCCGCCGATCAGCGCGACGAAGATGCCGGGAAAGAGCGGGACACCGAAGTGCTCGAGCGCGATGCCCAGGCCGTAGGCGCCGGCGCCGAAGTACAGTGCGTGGCCGAAGGACAGCATCCCGGCCGATCCGAGGAGCAGGTTGTACGACAGCGCCAGGGCGGCGAACACCATGCACAGCGACAGCAGGGCGAGGGTGCCCGGCATATAGGTGGGGGTGGGCAGGATGCCGGGGATAGAGATGTTCAGCAGCGGCAGCACGGCCATGAGCACGACCAGCGCGGCGCCCAGGCCGAACGGAAGCCAGCGGCGCATCATGCCTTCTTCCCCAGAATGCCCGACGGTCGCACCAGCAGCACGAGCGCAAGGAGGATGACGACGATGAAATCGCCTGTCCCGTTGAGATAGGTGTTCGCGAACTGCTGCAGGATCGCGACGAGCACCGAGGCGATCGCCGCGCCGGCGAGCGAACCGAGCCCTCCGATCACCGTGACGATGAACGCGAAGATCAGCAGAGTCGAGCCCAGGTGGGCCGAGACGAACGTCGTGTAGTGCATCGCGAGGACCCCGCCGATGCCGGCCGCCGCACCGCCGATAGCGAAGACCAGGGTGAAGGAGCGCCGCACGTCGATGCCCAGCGCGGTCACCATCGCCCGGTTCTCCACCCCGGCGCGGATGATCATGCCGTAGCGGGTCTTCTGCAGGAAGATCACCAGTGCGCTGAGTACGAGCAGCGCGGCGATCATGAGCACCCAGTAGGTGTTCGGAATGCGGGCGCCGAGCACCTCGGTGGTCTGCTTGAGCCACGGCGGGCCGGCGATGTTGACCGGATCTGTGCCCCAGATCCCCTCGAAGAGCGCGACCGCGGCGAAGGACAGCCCGACGGTGACCAGGACCTGCTCGATGTGGCGTTCGTACAGCGGCCGGATCAGCACGAGCTCGGTGACCGTCGCGAACACCGCCCCGACCAGAGCGCCCACGGCGATGGAGAGCAGGAACGACAGCCACGACTGCGTGCCGAGTGCCTGCGCGACAAGCCAGCCGATGAACGCGCTGAGGGTCAGGAACGCGCCGTGCGCGAAGTTCAGCACGTGCATGAGCCCGTAGATGAGGCTGAGGCCCGAGGCGACCAGGAAGTAGAGGGCGCCGAGGCCCACGCCGGTGATGAGGGTGAGGACGAGCATGCTCATGCGGTGCCCTCCTCTGCCGGGTGCGGGACGGTTTCGGCGTGCACCCCGAGCAGTCGGCGGGTCAGGGCGTCGTCGTCGAGGATCTCGCGCGCACTGCCGGTGTGCACCACGCGGCCACCGGCGATCACGACCGCGCCGTTCGCGAGGCGCCGCACGACGTCGAGGTTCTGCTCGACGAGCAGGATCGGGACGATCTTGGACGCCTCCGCCAGAGCGTCGGTCACTTCGGCGACGACGCGCGGAGCGAGCCCTTTCGTGGGCTCGTCGACCAGGAGCAGCTGGTTGTCGTTCAGCAGGGCGCGGGCCACCGACACCATCTGCTGCTGACCTCCGGAGAGTGTGCCGGCCATCTGGTCGCGGCGCTGGACGAGGTCCGGGAACAGCGCGTCGACGTAGTCGCGGCGCGGGTTGCGCTGCCGTTCGGCCAGTGCCAGGTTCTCGGCGACCGTCAGCTTCGCGAACACCTCCCGGTCCTCGGGCACGTAGCCGACGCCGCGCTGCACGATCCGGTGCGTGGGGAGGCCGTCGATGCGCTCTCCGGCCAGCGTGATCTCGCCGCGACGGGTGATCAGCCCGAGTATGCCGCGCAGCGTCGAGGTCTTGCCGACTCCGTTGCGACCGAGGACGGCGGTGATCCCGGCTGCCGGAACCGAGAACGTGACATCCTCCACGACCTGCTGGCCGGCGATCGAGCAGCGCAGATGGCGCACCTCCAGGATGCTGCCGGGCAGAGGATTTGCGGAGGTCACGCCGCCGCCGTCCCGAGGTACGCGCGCTGGACGAGCGGGTCTTCCATCACGTTCTGCGGGGTGTCGTAGGCGATGATGCTGCCGAAGTACATCACCGCGACCTTCTGCACCAGTCCCATCAGCACGTCGATGTGATGCTCGACCATCAGCACGGTGCACCCGTTCTCGCGCTGCATGTCGCGGATGTTCTCGACCAGACCTGCGACGTCACCGGAGCCGACGCCCGCCATGGGTTCATCGAGCAGGACGATGCCGGCGTTGGTCACCAGCAGCACGGCGATCTCGAGCTTGCGCTTGTCGCCGTGCGAGATGTCGCCGGCCGCGTGGTCGAGTTTGTGGGTGAGCCCGACGGCCTCGAGCTTGGCCCGTGCCAGATCGGTGGCGGCATCCGTGCGCCGGGGGAATCGCAGCAGCGAGTAGTCGCCGCCGAGGGAGACCTGCGCGGCGAGTCGCACGTTCTCCAGGACGCTGAGTCGCGGGAACAGGCTCGACGTCTGAAAGGTGCGCCCCAGTCCCGCCCGCGCCCGCGCAGGGACGGACGCTGAAGTGATGTCGTCACCGTTCATCAGGACGCGTCCTGACGTGGGCTTGATCAGGCCGGAGATCACGTTGAACAGCGTGGTCTTGCCGGCGCCGTTGGGGCCGATGACCCCGACGAGCGAGCCGGCGGCGACATCGAGCTCGACGTCCTTGAGGATCGTCGCACCGCCGATCTGCAGGCCGAGGCCCTCGATCTTCAGCGCGGACGGGATGGGGGTGCTCATCTCGTGCCTGCGGCGCTACTTGGCTTCGGCCGGAGCGACCGCTGCGGCGTCCGCCGTGTCGACCAGCTCGGGAACGAACGTGCCGCCGTCGGCGGCGAGTTTGGTCTGGTACATCTCCTGGATCAGGGCGTGGTCGCCGACGCGCACCTCCATCGCACCCTTCGGCCCGTCGAACTGGAAACCCTCCAGCGCCGCGATCATCGCGTCGACGTCGCCCTTTCCCTCCCGGATGGCGTGCACGATCATGAGGGCGGCGTTGAAGCCGTCAGGGCTGAACAGATCCACCGCCCCGCCGGCGTCCTCGATGAGCTCGATCATCGCCGCGTTCACGTCGTTGTCGTTGGCACCGGGGAAGTAGTGGTTCAGAAAGCTGATCTTCTCGGATGCCTCGCCGTAGGCGCCGAACGTCGCGGCGTCGCCGAGACCGGTCACGACGGGGATCTCGTCCAGCACGCCCTGCTGGCTCATCGCCTGCCACATCGCACCGGATGTCGCACCCGCCCATGCCACGAAGACCAGATCGGGACTGCCGGCGAGCACCTGCTGGGCGAAGGGCGTGAACTCCGTCACGTCTTCGGCGACCAGCACCGAGTTGACCGTGGCGCCCTGCGCTCCGAGAATCGCCTGGACGGCGGCTTCGTTGCCCTGTCCGAAGGCGTTGTTCTGAGCGAACACGGTGATCGTCTTGCCCTCGATGTCATCGAGGAAGGTTCCTGCGGTCGCGACGTCCTGCGCGCTCTGGCGGCCGGAGCGGAACGTGTACTCGTTGATGCCGGTGATGGCGTCGGCGGCGGCCGGGCCCGAGACGAAGAGCACTTTGTTCTGCGCGGCCTGCTCTGCGACGGCCAGGGCAACCCCCGATGAGGCGCTGCCGGCGATGATCGTGACGCCCGCTCCGATGAGCTCCTTGACTGCGGTGACCGCCTTGTCGGGATCCCCGGCGTCGTCCTTGTACTCGACGGTGATCGCGGTGCCGTCCACCTCGTCGGTGCCGTCCGTCGCGTAGTCCAGTCCGGCCTTGAAGGCGTCCAGATACTGCTTGCCGTACCCGGCGAGGGGTCCGGTCTCGCTCGTGACGATGCCCACCGTGATCTCGGCGGGGCCGCTCGGCGTTTCGGACCCGTCGCCGCCCGGGGCGGAGGCCTGCGGCGCGCAGGCGGCCAGGACGAATGCCGCGGCGGTGACCACGGAGCCCAGGAGCAACTTCTTCGTAACCCGCATGTGCGTGCCTTTCACCATCGGAAGGGAATACATGAAACCTGATTCAGGTACTCGTAACCTAGGAACACGGAGGGCGCGCTGTCAAGGGGCGATCCCTGTGGGAGCACGGCGCTGCGCGGGGCGGCGGGCGGGCTAGGTCGCCGTCGCCGCCGTCTTGCGCCGGCGGACCTTGTCGCCGCCCGCCTTGGGCGCGTCGACGCCGACGTCGAGAAGGGGCTGACCCCGATCGGTGGACCAGATGGCTCCGAGCCCGCGGTCGCCGTGCTGCGAGGCGCGCACCGCCCGTTCGTCGGCCCAGCCGTTGAGGCGGTGGCCGGCGTGCCCCCGGACGTGCTCGAAGGTCACGTCCGGCATCCCTGCCGCGCGCCGGCCATCGCGGGCGTCGATCAGCGCACGCAGGATGTCCGCGTTCTTGGTCGGCTCCCCCGTGCTGGTCTTCCAGCCGCGTCGCGCGTGCGCGTCCATCCAGGACCGGTAGGTGTTGATGGCGTACATCGAGTCGGCCTGGATGTGCAGTTCCGCCAGGTGCGCGTGGTCGCGAATGGCGTAGAGCACCGCGAGGAGCTCGCCGATGTTGTTCGTGCCGGCCTCGAGGGATCCGGCCGCCCAGCGCCCGTCCTCACCGACCCACGCCCATCCGGCCGGACCGGGATTGCGCATGCACGCGCCGTCCGTCGCGACCGTGTACCTGCTCATGACTGGTCCTCCCGGTGCCGCACCCGTGCCGGCTCGCCATGCCGAACTGACATCGCACGGACCTCGCTACCGCCCAGCAGAACAGCCCCGGAACCACTGGCGAGTGGATTCCGGGGCTGATCCGTGCACCCCCTGGGACTTGAACCCAGAACCCACTGATTAAGAGTCAGTTGCTCTGCCGATTGAGCTAGAGGTGCATGATTCGCGAGGGCGAACCGAGGCTAAACATTACCATCACGATTGCGTCACTCGGAAATCGGGTGGGCTGCGGCCGGTATCCTGGACACCGTGACCTCGCCCTCCGCTTCGGTGTCCTTCCGCGCACCCTTCGACGGGGATCTGCGCGAGGATCTGACCCTCGCGCTGCAGATCGCGGATGCCGCGGACGCGGTGTCCATGGCTCGATTCGACGCGGCCGACCTGGACGTGCAGCTCAAGGCCGACGCGTCCCACGTCACCGAGGCCGACCTGGCCACCGAGCGGGCGATCCGCTCGATCCTGGAGACCGAGCGGCCCGACGACGGCGTGTTCGGCGAGGAGTACGGACGCACCGGCGACTCGAGCCGGCAGTGGATCGTCGACCCGATCGACGGCACCGCGAACTATCTCAAGGGTATCCCGATGTGGACCACCCTGATCGCTCTCTCGATCGACGGCGTGCCCCGGGTCGGCGTGGCCAGCCAGCCCGCTCTCGGCCGCCGGTGGTGGGCGGCGACCGGCCTCGGTGCGTGGACGAACACACCGGAGGGCACCCCGCGCCGACTGGCCGTCTCATCGGTCGGCGCGATCTCCGACGCGAGCGCCAGCTTCCAGAGCATTCGGCAGTGGGACGAGGCCGGACAGCTGGACGCGCTGGTGCGCCTGTCCCGTTCGGTGTGGCGCGATCGCGGCTACGGCGATACCTGGCCCTACATGCTGCTGGCCGAGGGGCGCCTGGAGTTCGTCGCCGAGTTCGGCGTGCAGGAGTACGACATCGCCGCCCTGGTGCCGATCATCACCGAAGCCGGCGGCCGTTTCACCTCCTATGCCGGCGAGGACTCCATCGCAGACCGGTCATCGCTGGCCACCAACGGTGTGCTCCACTCCGCATTCCTGGACCTGCTGGGCGCCACCTCGGAGTCGAGGAGCACGCCATGAGGCGCCGTCGCTCGCTCCTGGGCGGTTCGGTCATGATCGCGGCCGCGCTGCTGGTGGCGAGCGGGTGTGCGAGCACGCCGCCCGCACAGCCGGAGACGTCCCAGACCCCGGCCCCGGCACCGACGTCACCGACACCGACGCCCGAGACCGAGGCTCCGCCGACGCCGGCGGGGGACCCGACGTGCGAGACGATCATTCCGGACCAGACCGTCACGGATTTCGAGGCCGTCGGCTGGACCGCGCGGGCCGAGCCGTTCCGCGTCGGCGAGCTGGAGCTGCCCGAGGGCGTCCAGTGCATCTGGGGTGATTTCTCGACCGCCACCGACCACGTCCAGATCTACGGCTGGGCGCCGATCACGGCCAAGCAGGCCGCGGATGCGCAGAAGTATCTGAAGGACGCGGGCTGGCGTGTCGAAGAGTCAGCCGAGGGAGTGATGCTCACCGAGAGCGCGGACACCACCGTCGCGACCGACGCAGACGGCTACGGTCTGACGTATCTGTTCGGCGACGAGTGGGTGAAGTACGCCGACACCAAACAGGGCCTTCTGCTGGTGGTGTGGCCATTGCCCTGATCTGAGTCCGCCCTGATCTGAGTCCGCCCTGATCTGAGTCCGCCCCACCCGGTTCAGCTAGACCCGAGGCGCGGCCACGACGACCACGTTGTCGGCATAGCGTCCCGTGGAGCTGTCGAAGGCTCCCCCGCACGTGATCAGCACGAGCGCCCTGGTGCCCCCACGGGCGAAGATATCGTCCGTGGGCAGGTCCTGCTTGGGATAGTAGGTCACCGACACCACGTCGTAGACGGCCGCCGCACCGTCCCCTCCCAGCACGGTCACTTCGCTGCCGGGTGCCAGTCCGCGCAGCTCGGCGAAGGGCCCGATCGGATACTCGGGGGCGTCGATGTGGGCGGAGATGACCGTATTGCCGTCCGGGCTCCACGGATCCGACCCGAACCGGTACCACCCGGCGATCGCGGGGTTCTCCGGCAGCTCCATGAAGCCGCCGGCCTCGACTCCGACCGGGATCACCTCGATGTCGATCCCGGCAGCGCCGATCTGGACCCGCACGGGCGGGACGGCCTCACGAACAGGGGCAAGGGTGCTCTGCGCGATCGGGACGTCGACAGCGGCTGTCGGGGCGGGGGTGGGCACGGCCGACGGTGTCGGTGGCGCGGGTGCGCCCGCCCCGGTGGGGGCCGGGGCGGGCGCGCACGCGGAGAGCGCGAAGACGAGCGCAACGGGTGCGATCAGTCGTCGTAGCACGGGTATCCCTCCGCGTGGTCGGTCGGTCGTTCAGGCGTCGGTCTTGGCAGCACGTGAACGACGTGCGAGCACGACCGTCACGGATGCCGCCGCCGCAGCGAACGCGATGCCCACGATCCAGCCGGCCTGCATCGCGGTGTCACGCTCGGCGGCATATCCTGCGGTGCCCGAGTTCACTCCACCGGGCGCGGTGTGTCCGACGGTGACGTTCTGCACGGCGAGTGCGAGGTTCCCTGCCTCGGCGCTTCCCCACGCGTAGACGATCGTCAGCACGCCGTCCTGGATGGCGACATCTGCCGGTCCGAGCACGGGCTCGGTCGTGCCCGCCAGCGCGACGGATGCCGAGACGGTGCCGGCCGGGAGGTTCAGCGTCGCCTCATTGGGGTTGACCAGGTCTTCGACCACTGGCGCCCCGCCGGCCAGGATGTCCACCGCGGGTGCGGCCGCCACGTGGCGAACGGTCAGGCGACCTTCTCCGGCAGCGGTCGTCTGGGTGTCGTTCGTGAAGAGCTTCGCCGTGGGATCGCCCGCCTCATCCAGGAACGCCACCGCGGTGTAGCTGGTGTTCGCGGCCAGCGACAGCGTGATCGGCCCCAGAATCGGAGCGCTGGCGTCCGCGGCATCCGTCGCGGTGAGGGCGACCTCGTAGTCACCCGCGGGCAGGTCGAGCGGACCGGCCAGATCGCCGGGCTGGAAGTCGTCGAGCGTCAGTTCCCCGTTGACATAGACATCCACCGGTGTGTCGGGTATGCCGTGAAGCACCGACAGATCGGCCGTGGTCGCCGAGATGGCCTGGGCAGGGGCGATGAAGCCCGCTGCGAGGGCGAAGCCGGCGACGACGCCGGCTGCGATTGTCTTGCGCACTGTGTCCTCCTTCAGGGGCGGCTCTTTCCGCCCTGCACGGAGTACTTCGGCGTCGTCCCTGAATTGGATTCAAATGCATGGACAAATCTCTCCTGAGCGCGCCACGGCGCTGCTCAGGCCTGATCCTCCCGGACCGGACCGGGTTTCATGTACCACTCCACGAACGACCGGGCGCGGCCGTCGTCGGCGAGGCTCACCACCCACAGGTTGGCGTAGATCCGCCCCTCGGACGGATAGTCGGTGCGGCCCTGGATCACGCCCACGCCGTCCGAGAATGCGAGCGGCTCGCCCTGGAACGTCCACGTCCCCGGCTCGTCCCTATGAGCGAGCCAGCCCTCGACGATGGCATCGCGCCCGATCCAGGGCTCCGGGTCGAACGGGCCTCCTGCATAGGTGGCGTCCTCGACGAAGAGCGCGCGGATGTCGTCGGGCTCGTTCGAGGACCACGCGAGGAGATAGCGGTCGAGCCAGCTCTGAAGTTCATCGGCCATCCCCTACGACTACCCCGACGACCGCCTGCGGTCAAGACGTCCGGAGAGCATGACAAGGTGGTCGCATGAACCGCGTCGGAGCGATCTTCACGCCCTACTTCCCGCCTGAGGTGCTGCGCGATGCCGCGCAGACCGCCGACGAATCGGGTGTTCCCGAACTGTGGCTGTGGGAGGACTGCTTTCGCGAGTCCGCGTTCGCCGCGGCATCCGCTGTCCTGGCCTGGACCACGCGACTGCGGGTCGGGATCGGCGTCGCGCCGATCCCCTTGCGCAACGTCGCCGTCACGGCGATGGAGATCGCGACCATCGAGCGGATGTTTCCCGGGCGGCTCGTCCCCGGGGTCGGCCACGGCGTGCTGGAGTGGATGGGGCAGGTGGGCGCGCGGGCCGCCTCGCCGCTGACCCTGATGCGTGAGTTCGTGCCTGCCCTCCGGGCCCTCCTGGCCGGCCAGGAGGTCAGCACCTCGGGTCGCTACGTCTCGCTGGATCGGGTCCGGCTGGACTGGCCCCCGGCGCAGCCACCGTCCCTGATGGTCGCCGGCGAGGGGCCGAAGACCGTCCGCCTCACCGGCGAGGTCGGGGATGGAACCGTCCTCCCCGCCGGGAGCACTCCGGACCGGGTCACCCGGACCCTCGCTCTCGCCCGGGAGGGGCGAGCGGCCGCCGGGCGCGACGGCGCGCACGAGCTCGTCGTGTTCGTCTCGGCCGCGTTCGGCGGAGGGACGGCCCGGGCCCAGCTCCGCGACGAGCTGATCCGCGTGGCTGGTGGTGCGGACCCCGCCTTGATGGTCGTCGGCGACGCCGAGGCGGTGATGGCGGCGATCGCCCCGTTCTACGCGGCCGGGGCGACCACGGTCGTCCTGCAGCCCCGCGAGGGCGAGAGCGACCTGGCCGGTTTCATGCAGAACGTCGGCGAGGTCGCCCGGATGGTCGAGGCCGGGTGAGCCCCGGCTGCAGCCTCAGCGACCGCCCTCGTCGCGCCACGCCTGCGCCAGCCGGTTGACGCCCTCCCGGAGCGAGTCGACGTCGGGCTCCGCGAAGGACAACCGCACGAAGCCGCGGAACTGCTCGGCACCGGCGGCGAACCACTCGCCGCGCTGGTAGGTGACCCCAAGGTCCTGCGCGGCCTCGAACACCTTCGCGAAGTCCACGTCGCCGCGCAGGCGCGCCCACACGAAGAACCCTCCGGTCGGATCGGACAGCTCCACCCGGTCACCGAACTGCTCGCGCAGCGCCGACGTGAGAACGCGGGCCTTGTCCGCGTATACCGTGCCGGCGCCGGCGATCGCCGGATCCAGGCGGGGGTCTGCCAGCATGCGCCCGACGAGGTCCTGCAGGACGCCGCTGGTCTGACCGTCCAGCCGGTTCCGCAGCTTGGTGAAGCCCGCTTCCAGCGCCGTCGGGACGGTCAGCCAGCCCAGGCGGAGCCCCGGTCCGAGCGTCTTGGAGAAGGAGTTCACCGCGATGACCCGGTCGGTGTCGCGCAGCCGCGGTCGGTCGGGGACGACTGTGCCGGGGAACGCGATCTGCCGGTATGGGTCGTCCGAGAGGATCGTGAATCCGTACTGCTCGGCGAGGTCCACCAGCGCCGCCGCCCGTTCCGCGGTGAGGGTGGCGCCCGAGGGGTTCTGGAAGGTCGGCACCGTGAACAGCGCCTTGGGACGAAGGCCCGCGCGCAGCCGGGCGGCCAGGACATCGATGTCGATGCCTTCGGCGGTGACCGGGATCGCCTCGATGTGCACACCGACCAGGTCGAGCACACGCAGGAAGAGCGGATAGACCGGATCGTCCACCACGATCGTGTCGCCCGGGTCGAGCGTGCCGAGCACTGCCAGCGACAGCCCGTGCGCTCCGCCGTCCGTGACGATCACCCGGCCGGGGTCCACGCCCTCGCGGGCAGCGATCGCCGCGCGGAACGCGGGGATGCCTGCGGAGGCGGAGTACCGCAACGTCTCCGGGAAGTCCGCGTCGGCGGTCACGGCGGCCGCGGCATCCCGGTAGAGGTCCCTCGGGAGCACGTCGACGGACGGATTGCCGCCACCCAGGTCGATCGAGCCGGCCGAGAGCCTGACCAGCGTCGCGTCGCCGAACCCCTGGCGTTCCGGCAGGTTCGCCAGCAGCGCGCTGGCTCCCGCGAGCAGTTCTCGCGAACGTGCGTCCTGCAGCGTGTCAGTCATGTCGGCATCCATTCGGGTCAGGGGCGGTAGGGACCAAGACGCGCGTCGGCGTCTCCGAACACGTCGCGCGCGGCGAGGTCGGCGAGCAGGGGCGCCAGCGTCACGCCGCTGTGGGCGAGCAGGACGTAGATCCGATCGGCGATCCAGCCCAGCACCGGCAGTCCGTCCGCAGACATCGGCCGTTCCGCCTCATCGATGCTGATCAGTGCGTCCTCGGGAATCTCGCGGTCCAGTGCGGCCGCGGTCCGGGTGCGAAGCTCGGCCCAGGTCGTCTCGACGGCGGCGCGTTCACCGCTCGCGGCCTGCATGCGCTCCAGGGGCAGGCTCTGGACGGCCAGGATGCCGTCACCGTCGGGGCGCAGCTGCAGTCCGCCGGTCGATTCGACCCGGGTGACGGCGTGGTCCACGCGCAGGCGCGCCAGGAATCCGCGGGCGCCCGGCGCACTGCCCAGGCGGTGCGCGACGGCGCCGGCGGATCGGGCCAGAGCGGCGGTTCCGGTGCCGGCGGCGATCAGCACGGCATCCGCCACGATGTGATCGCCGGACA
Organism: Microbacterium sp. zg.B48; assembly: GCF_024623505.1. NCBI lineage: Bacteria > Bacillati > Actinomycetota > Actinomycetes > Micrococcales > Microbacteriaceae > Microbacterium > Microbacterium sp. zg.B48. The sequence continues at coordinate 2,311 of NZ_JANJFE010000011.1, read as the reverse complement.
CATCCGAACCCTCGCTCTCGATCACGATCTCGGACCCGCGTCTGCGGAGTCCGCGCGCCCGGATTCCGGCGCGCACCGCGCCGCCCGCCGCGACCAGCTGGGCGCGGTGAACGGCGATGAACCGCGTGATATCAACGTACCCGTCCTCGGCGGCGACGATCCCGTCCGCGGTCGAGCCGGTCTGAAAGAACCATCCCGCGCCCACCCCACGCTGGGCGTGGACGGCGCGAGCATCGCCCTTCACCGCGGCGTACGCGGGTGATGTGGCGATCGCATTCACCCAGGCGAGGCTGGCCGCCGAGACCCGCGTCGTGCCCGTCGGGTCATCCGTGATCAGCGTCACGGCGTCACCGCGCTCGGCCAGGGCTGCGGCAGCGGATGAGCCGAGCACGCCGCCGCCGACCACGACGATGCGGCGCGTCACCTGCCGGCCCGCCCGCCCGCGACCTCGCCGAAACGCGTGGCGGCGGTCATCCGTCGATGAACCGGCGCGCGATGCGGTTGCCGACGAACTGCACGAGCTGCACGAGGCCGATCAGGACCAGGATGATCAGGATCATCACGCCGTAGTCGAACCGTTGATACCCGTAGGTCAGCGCCAGGTTTCCGAGACCGCCGCCGCCCACCGCGCCGGCCACGGCGGTCGCGTCGATCAGCGCGACGAAGATGAACGTCAGCGACAGCAGCAGCGGCCCGAACGCCTCGCGGACGACGAATCCGAACAGGATGTGCAGCGGCTTCGCGCCCACGGCGGTGGCCGCCTCGACGACACCCGGGTCGACGGCGACCAGATTGGTTTCGGCGACACGGGCGATCCCCACCGACGCGGCGATGGTCAGCGGCAGGATCGCGGCGGCCGGTCCGATGCTCGTCCCGATCAGCGCGCGCGTCAGCGGTGTCAGCGCGATCAGCAGGATGATGAACGGGATCGGCCGGAGCGTGTTGACCACGACGTTCAAAACCGTGTGCGCGACCCGGCTGTGCAGCAGCTGCCCGGGTCGGGTGGCGAACAGGAAGATCCCCAGCACCAGACCGATGATCGCGGCGAAGAAGAACGACACCGTGACCATGAACAGCGTCTCGCCGAGCGCTTTGGCGACCTTGGGGACGACGACGTCCACGTCGACGAACTGTGGGATCACCACGTCGTCACCTCGGTCTGCGCGCTCAGCTCGGCGGTGAAGCGGTCGATGGCATCGTCATCGCCGTAGAGCGCCAGGCTCAGCTGTCCGTACGGCTGGTCCTTGACGCGGGCGACGCCGCCCTGGATCACCGCGAAGTCGACGCCGTGCCCCCGCGCGAGGCGCGACAGCAACGGGCTGTCCACCAGCGTCCGATCCACGGTGACGGAGATCTTCCGCCCGTCGAATCGGTCCCGCAGCGCGCTCTTCTCGGCGTCGGTCAGGGCTGTGCGCGTGTACGAGCCGACGAGCCCCTGCGTGACCGCATGCTCAGGGCGCGCAAGGATCTGGTGGATGTCGCCGGACTCGACGACGCGCCCCTGGCTGAGGATCGAGACCCGGTCGGCCAGACGGCTGATGACGTCCATCTCGTGCGTGACGACGACGATCGTGATCCCGAATTCGCGGTTCACCGATCGCAGCAGGTCGACGATCTCGGTGGTGGTCTGCGGGTCCAGTGCGCTGGTCGCCTCGTCGGCGAGCAGGATCGAGGGCCGGCTGGCGATCGCGCGGGCGATTCCCACGCGCTGCTTCTGCCCGCCGGACAGCTGTCGCGGACGCGCGAAGGCCTTGCCGCCCAGTCCGACGAAGTCCAGCAGCTCGCCGACCCGGCGGGAGATGTCCGCCTCCTTCCACCCGGCGATCTTCAGCGGGGTGGCGATGTTGCCGTAGACGGTGCGGGAGTTCCAGAGGCTGAACTGCTGGAACACCATCCCGATGCCATGGCGCAGGGTACGCAGCTGGCTCGGGGAGAGCCGCTGCACGTCCACGCCGTCGACCAGCACCTGCCCGCTGCTCGGAGCCTCGAGACCGTTGATCATCCGCAGCAGCGTGGACTTTCCGGCGCCTGACCGCCCGATCAGGCCGTACACCTCACCGGCCTCGATCGACAGGTCGATGCCGTCCAGCGCGAGCGCAGGCGTCGCCTTCTTGCGCGTGGGGTACTGCTTGGAAACACCGGTGAGGCGGATGCGCTCTGACATTGAGGACTTTCGATCGGGATGCACAGGGACGTCACGGCGGGCGGCGGCACAGAGCCGCCGCCCGCCGGAGACGACTACTGCGCGGTCAGCTCGGCCAGCGCGGCGCGCAGGTCGGCGACCGGCAGCTGGACGATTGTGGCCTCGCCG